>JAWOLK010000158.1:0-18705 GCA_033853615.1 Beijerinckiaceae bacterium
CGCGCGAAGCTTCGGCGGCGCAGGAAATCTCCGCGCTGCTGCGCGCGCTCGCGGGCCGTTTCATCGAGCCCGGTCCGGCCGGCGCGCCCTCGCGCGGGCGCAGCGACGTGCTGCCGACGGGGCGCAACCTCTATTGCATCGACCCGCGCCACGTTCCGACCCGCACGGCCTATGACATCGGCCGCCGCGCCGCGCAGGAGATCATGACGCGCCATGCGCAGGAGCATGGCGAATGGCCGCGCCACGTCATGCTGGACCTCTGGGGCAGCGCGACGATCCGCAGCGGCGGCGAGGATTTCGCCCAGGCGCTCGCTTTCATCGGCGTCGCGCCGCTGTGGGATACGGCCAGCGCCCGCGTCACCGGCTTCGAGATCGAGCCTTTGGCGAAGCGCGATTTTCCGCGCGTAGACGTCACGCTGCACATCAGCGGCCTGTTTCGCGACATGTTCCCCGGTCTCATCGCGCTGTTTCACGATGCGGCGCAGGCGGTCGCGGCGCTCGATGAAGATCGGGAGATGAATCCGCTCGTCGCGGCGCGCGAGGCGCAGCGCATTTTCGGCGCGGCGCAGGGGAGCTACGGCCTCGGCGTGGCGGAGATGGCGCAGCGCGGCGAATGGGAGACGCGCGAAGATTTCGCCCGCGCCTTTCTCGAGGCCGCCGGCCACGCCTATGGCCGCGCCGGGGAGAGCGTCCCGGCCGGCGCGGATTTCGCGGCGCGCGTCGCCGCGGCCGATCTTCTGGCGCATGGGCAAGACATGGCCGATGTGGACGTTTTAACGGGCGCCGCCTTTGCCGATTTCGAAGGCGGTTTCGCGGCCGCCAACGCCGCGCTCGGCGGCAAGGCGGATATTCTGCATCTCGACGCGACGCGCGAGGGGGCTTTGCGCATCCGCACGCTGCGCGAGGAAATCGCCCGCGTTGTGCGCGCGCGTCTCGCCAATCCGCGCTGGATCGCGGGGCAGATGCGCCACGGCCATCGCGGCGCCGGCGAGATTGCCGAAGGGCTCGACAATCTCTTCGCCTTCGCGGCGACGAGCGACGCCGTGTCCGACGCGCAATTCGACCTCGTCTTCGACGCGACGCTCGGCGACGAGGCCGTGCGGGAGTTCTTGCAGCGCGATAATCCGCGCGCGCTCGCGGCGATGCGGCGCGTCTTTGAGGAGGCGCTGCGCCGCGGCCTGTGGCGCACGCGGCGCAACAGCGTAGCCGCGCTGATGGAGCAAAGCGATGCGCGCTGCGCCTGAAATCAAGGGCTGGTGCCCCGGCGCGCTGCGGCCGATGGCGAGCGGCGACGGGTTGCTGTTGCGCGCCAAAACCATCGGGCCGAGACTTTCCGCGGCGCAGGCGCGTGAAATCGCGGCGATTTCCGCCGATTGCGGCAATGGGTTGATCGATCTGTCACAGCGCGCGCAATTGCAATTGCGCGGCGTGCGGGAGGAGACGTTTACGCAAGCCTTGCGGCGGCTCGACGCGCTCGGCCTGCTCGCGCCCGATCCCGTCAGCGAAAGCATTCTCAACGTGCTGGCGGCGCCGCTCTCAGAGGCGGAGGATGTGACCGGCGCGCTCGGCCGCGGGCTCATCGCCGACGCCGCCTTGCGCGCGCTGCCGGGCAAGTTTCTGTTTCTGGTCGACGATGGCGCGGCTCTCGGGCTCGCCGATGTCGCCGCCGATATCCGCATCGAGCTTTTCGGCGCCGGGGCGGCGCTGCGGCTCGATGGAGCGCCGGAGCGCGCGGCGCTCGTTCCGCGCAACGCCTCGGCGCAAGCCGCGCTGGCGCTGGCGCGGGCTTTCGTCGATCTGCGGCGTGGCGATTTCGAGCTGCGGCGTATGCGGGCGCTGGTCGCGGCGATCGGCGCCGATGCGCTCTTTGCGCAAGCGGGGATTGAAGCCGCGCCCTATCGCGCCGAAACCCGCGCGGCGCAGGAGCGGGACATTTTCGGGGCGCAAGCGGCGGCGGGCGTATATTTCGCCGGCGTCGGCGCGCCTTTCGGGCGTTTTCACGCGCAGGATCTCGCCCGGCTCGCGGAGCTTGCGGAAAGCTGCGGGCAGGGGGCGCTGCGCCTCACGCCCTGGCGGGCCATTCTGCTGCCGGCCGATGCGCGCGACGACGCAGAGCGCATCGTCGCCGCCGCGGCGCGCGAAATCGGCCTCATCATATCGCCGCAAGACCCGCGCCTTGCGGTCGTCGCCTGTCCCGGCGCGCCGGCGTGCCCGCAGGCGAAAGGCGAGACGCGCGGCGATCTTGCGCTTCTTGCGCCGCTTGCGCGAAAACTTGCGGCGTCGGGCGTCGGCCTGCATATATCCGGCTGCGCCAAGGGCTGCGCCCGGCCGCGCGCCACGGCGGCGACGCTCATTCCCCATGACGGCGGGTTCGACCTCGTCTTGAACGGCCGCGCTGACGCCGCGCCCGTCGGCAGGGCGCTCTCGCTGCAAGAGGTGGAGCGCCTCTGCGGCCAAAGATCAAAGGAGGCGCCATGCCCACGCTAGACACGTCCGCGCTAGACTATATCCGCGACGGCGCCGCAATCTATGCGCGCTCCTTCGCAACCATTCGCGCCGAGGCGGAGCTCGCCCGCTTCACCCCGGCCGAGGAGCGCATCGCCGTGCGCGTCATCCACGCCTGCGGCATGGTCGAGGTCGCCGACGACATAGAATTTTCGCCGGATTTCGCGACCAGCGCCCGCGCGGCGCTCCTCGCCGGCGCGCCGATCCTCTGCGACGCAAATATGGTCGCCTATGGCGTCACGCGCGCCCGTCTGCCGGCGAAGAATGAAGTGATCTGCACGCTGGCCGAGCCGAGCGTGCCGGCGCTCGCCGCCGAGATCGGCAACACCCGCAGCGCCGCGGCGCTCGAATTATGGCGCAACCGGCTGGAGGGGGCTGTCGTCGCGATCGGCAATGCGCCGACGGCGCTGTTTCGTCTCATCGAAATGCTGCAAGAGGGGGCGCCGGCGCCGGCGGCGATCATCGGCATGCCGGTCGGCTTCGTCGGCGCCATCGAGTCGAAAGAGGCGCTCGCAGCTTTTGGCCGGGTTCCTTATGTCATCGTGCGCGGCCGCAAGGGCGGCAGCGCCATGGCGGCGGCCGCCGTCAACGCCATTGCGAGCGAAAAGGAATGACGGCGGGCGTGTTGTTCGGCGTCGGGCTCGGTCCCGGCGATCCCGAGCTTGTGACGGTGAAGGCGGCGCGGCTCATCTCAGAGGCGAAGGTCGTCTCTTATTTCGCAAAGAGCGGCCGGCCGAGCCATGCGCGCAGCATCGCCGCGCGCTATTTCTCGCCGGGTTGCGAGGAGCTGCTGCTCGCCTATCCGGTGACGACCGAAATTCCCTTCGACCGGCCGGAATACACGAACGCGCTCGCCGATTTCTATGAGCGCAGCGCGCGGCGCATCGCCGACGTGCTGGCCCGCGGCGAGAATGTCGCGCTGCTATGCGAGGGCGACCCGCTGCTTTATGGCTCCTTCATGCATATTTTCACCCGGCTGCGCGAAAGCTTCCGGGTCGAGATCTGCGCCGGCGTCGCTGGCATGTCGGGATGTTTCGCCGCCGCCCAGCAGCCGATGACCTGGGGCGACGATATTCTGACCGTTCTGCCGGCGACCCTGTCCGAAGACGCGCTTGTCGAGCGCCTCGCGCAGACCGACGCCGCCGTCATCATGAAGCTCGGCGGCAATTTCGCCAAGCTGCGCCGCGCGCTTCTGCGCGCCGGCTCGATCGAACGCGCGATCTATGTCGAGCGCGGCACGATGGCGGGCGAAAAAATCATGCCCCTCGCCGAGAAACTGGACGATGACGCGCCCTATTTCGCCATGGCGCTGGTGCCGGGGCGGGGGCGGCGGCCATGACCACAGACGGGATGCGGGGGCGGCTTTATATCGTCGGCCTCGGGCCGGGAGACGCCGCCTTTCTCACGCAGGAGGCGGCCGCGGCGCTCGCAGAGGCGCAGGACGTCATCGGCTATGCGCCCTATGTCGCGCGCGTTCCGCAGCGGCCGGGCCAGACGCGGCTTGCGAGCGACAATCGCGTCGAAATCGACCGCGCCGCGGAGGCGCTGCGGCGCGCGGCGCAGGGGCGCATCGTCGCGGTGGTCTCGGGCGGCGATCCGGGGATTTTCGCCATGGCCTCCGCCGTTTTCGAGGCGGTGGAGCAGGGCGAGCCGGCCTGGCGCGATCTCGACATTCGCGTGCTGCCGGGAATCTCGGCGATGCAGGCGGCCGCGGCGCGGCTCGGCGCGCCCATCGGCCACGACTTTTGCGTGATTTCGCTGTCCGACAATCTGAAACCCTGGGATCTCGTCGCCAAGCGCCTCGAACATGCGGCGCGCGGCGATTTCGCCATCGCGCTGTATAATCCTGCGTCGCGCGCGCGCCCGACGCGCATTTATGACGCTTTCGCGCTGCTGCGCAGCCTGCTGGCGCCGGAGACCGTCGTGATTTTCGCGAAGTCGGTCGGACGGCCAGAGGAGCGGCTGATCGTCGCTTCTCTGCAAGACGCCGATCTTTCGCTCGTCGATATGTCGACGCTGGTGCTGATCGGCGCGAGCGGCACGCGCGTCATCGCGCGGGAGGGCGCCCGGCCCTGGGTCTATACCTTGCGGAAGGCGCCATGACGCGGTGGCTGTCGCTGATCGGCATTGGCGAGGACGGGCGGCTGCCGCCTGTCGCGCAGAGCCTCGTCGACAACGCCGCGCTGATCGTCGGCGGCGCGCGCCATCTCGCGCTGATCGGCGAAACAGCAGCGCAAAAGCTGCATTGGCCGTCGCCCATCGAAGGCGCGCTGGAGCAGATCGCGGCGCGACGCGGGTCGCCGGTCGTCGTGCTCGCCTCCGGCGATCCCTTCTTCTACGGCGTCGGCGATCTTCTTTCGCGTCATTTCGGAGCGGACGAGATGTTCTGCGTTCCAGGCTCGTCGGCTTTCTCGCTCGCG
Organism: Beijerinckiaceae bacterium; assembly: GCA_033853615.1. Classification (GTDB taxonomy): domain Bacteria; phylum Pseudomonadota; class Alphaproteobacteria; order Rhizobiales; family Beijerinckiaceae; genus Methylosinus. The sequence continues at coordinate 4,926 of JAWOLK010000158.1, forward strand.
GCGTCGCGGCTTTTGTGGAGCCAGCAGAATTGCGCGCTGCTCTCCTTGCATGGCCGGGCCTTCGAGCGCCTCGCGCCGCATCTGCAACCGGGGGCGCGGCTGCTCGTGCTCTCCTGGGACGAAACCACGCCGGCGCGCATCGCCGCCTATCTGGCCGAACGCGGGTTTGGTCGGTCGCTGGTCCATGTGCTGGAGCGGCTCGGCGGCCCGCATGAGCGCATCCGCGCGGCGCGCGCCGATGATTTCGCGCTCTCCGACATAGCCGCGCTGAATACGGTCGCCATAGAGGTTGTCGCGGAGCCGGACGCGCGCGTCATTCCTCTTGCGCCCGGACTGCCGGATGAGTGGTTCGAGAACGACGGACAGCTCACCAAGCGCGAAGTGCGGGCGGTGACGCTCTCGGCGCTGGCGCCGCGGAAGGGTGAATTGCTGTGGGACATTGGCGCGGGCTCGGGCTCCATTTCCATCGAATGGATGCTGACCGACGCGGCCAACCGCGCCATGGCCATCGAGGCGAAGCCCGAACGCGCCGCGCGCATCGCCCGCAATGCGGCGGCGCTCGGCGTTCCCGATCTTCGCATCGTCACCGGCCGGGCGCCGGAGGCTCTGGCGGGTCTGCCGGCGCCGGATGCGGTCTTCATCGGCGGCGGGGCGGAGGCGGCGACCCTGCAAACCGCCTGGGACGCGCTGCCCCTTGGCGGGCGCCTCGTCGTCAACGCCGTGACGCTGGAGACCCAGGCCGTGCTGAACGCCGCCTTTTGCGAAAAGGGCGGCGATCTCACCCATATCCAAATCGCCCGGGCGCGGCCGGTCGGGCGGTTTCACGGGCTCGATCCGGCGATGGCGGTGCTGCAATGGCGCGCGGCGAAATGACCCACGCCATAGGCCTCGGCGCGCGAGCGGGCCTTTCTGCGGAGGAGGCCGCGGAATTCATCCGCGCCACCGCCGCGGCGGCCGGCGTCGCGCTTGATGGGGCCGCGTTGTTCACGCTCGATAAATTCGCCGGCGAGCCAGGGTTGCGGGAGGCGGCGCAGGCGCTCGGCCTGAAGCTAACCTTCCTGCCGCCCGCGGCGCTGCGGCCCTATCGTGACGCCGTGCTGACGCGCTCGGCGCGGGTCGAAGCGCTGTACGGCGTCGGTAGCATCGCCGAGGCGGCGGCGCTCGCCGGGGCGGGGCCGGGGGCGCGCCTGCTCGCCCCGCGCGCCGCGACAGCCCGGCTCACTTGCGCCATCGCCCGCGTCGAGATTTCCCCAGAGGTTTGCCAATGACCGTGCATTTCATCGGCGCCGGACCGGGCGCCGCCGATCTTCTGACGCTGCGCGGCCGCGACCTGATCGCCGCTGCGCCGGTCTGTCTCTACGCCGGCTCGCTGGTGCCGCCGGGCGTGCTCGCCCATTGCCCGGCAGGCGCGAGGATCATCGACACGGCGCCGCTGTCGCTCGACGACATCATCGCGCATATGGAGGCGGCCCACGCGGCCGGGCAGGATGTGGCGCGGCTCCATTCCGGCGATCTTTCCATCTGGAGCGCCATGGGCGAGCAGATCCGCCGGCTGGAGGCGCTCGATATCCCCTATACGGTGACGCCGGGCGTCCCCTCTTTCGCGGCGGCGGCGGCGGCGCTGCGGCGCGAATTGACCCTGCCGGAAGTGGCGCAATCGCTGGTGCTGACGCGCACTTCGGGCCGCGCCTCGGCCATGCCGGAAACGGAGACGCTGGCGAATTTCGCGCAGAGCCGCGCGACGCTCGCGATCCATCTCTCGATCCATGCGCTCGCCCGTGTCGTCGCCGAGCTGACGCCCTTTTATGGCGCGGACTGTCCGGTCGCGATCGTTTTTCGCGCCTCCTGGCCCGATGAACGCATCCTGCGCGGGACGCTCGGGACGATTCAAACCCAGGCGGCCGAACAGCCGATGGAGCGCACGGCGCTGATCTTCGTCGGCCCGTCTCTCGCGGCTGAGGATTTTCGCGAGAGCGCGCTCTATGACGCCGGCTATGACCGACGCTTTCGGCCGCGCGGCGGGGGGCAAGAGCCATGAGCGCGCCGGGCCTCGTCATCGGCGCGGTGCGTTCCGGCTCCGGCAAGACGACGCTGGCGCTGGGGCTGATGCGGGCGCTCGCCCGCCGGGGGCTCAACGTCGGCGCGGCGAAATGCGGGCCCGACTACATCGACCCCGCCTTTCACGCGGCTGCGACAGGGCGGCCGAGCCTCAATCTCGACTCCTGGGCGATGGCGCCGGAGTTGGTCGCGCGGCTCGCGGCGGAAGCGGGCGCGGAGGCGGACATCGTCATCGCGGAAGGGGCGATGGGCCTCTTCGACGGCGCGCCCGCCGCGCCCGGCCGCACCGGCGCCTCGGCCGATATCGCCGCGGCGACCGGCTGGCCGCTGCTGCTGGTGCAGGATGTTTCCGGCCAGGGCCAGAGCGCCGCAGCCATCGTCAAGGGCGTCGCGACCTATGATGCGCGGGTGAAACTCGCCGGCGTCGTGCTGAACCGCGTCGGCTCGGAGCGCCATCGCAAGCTCGCCGGCGAGGCGATTGCGGCGCTCGGCGTTCCAGTCTTTGGCGCGCTGCCGCGCGATGCGACGATTGCGTTGCCGGAGCGGCATTTGGGTCTGGTGCAGGCGGGCGAGACGGCGGGCCTCGGCGCGCTGCTCGACGCGCTCGCCGACCGCGTCGCGGCGCATGTCGATCTCGACGCGCTTTGCGCCGCGGCGCAGAGCGCGCCCGCCGCAGCCCCTGCCTCGGCCGAGGGCCTCGCGCCGCCGGGGCAACGCATCGCCGTCGCGCAGGATGAGGCCTTTTCCTTCTTCTATCCGCATCTCGCCCGCTCCTGGCGGGCGGCGGGGGCGGAGCTCGTCTTCTTCTCGCCGCTCGCGGATGAGCCGCCGCCGCAGGAGTGCGACATCTGCTGGCTGCCCGGCGGCTATCCGGAGCTGCACGCCGGACGTATCGCTGCGGCCTCGCGCTTCCTCGGCGGCCTGCGGCGCTTTGCGCAGGAGAGGCCGGTCCATGGCGAATGCGGCGGCTATATGGTCCTGGGGCGCGCGCTCGTCGCCGCCGATGGGACCCCTTACGAAATGGCCGGGCTCCTCGACCTCGAAACGAGTTTCGCCAGGCGCAAGCTCCATCTCGGCTACCGGCGAGCGACGCTGTGCGCGACGACGCCGCCCGGCCCCGCGGGCGCGGTGCGGCGGGGACATGAGTTTCACTATGCGACGATCCTGCGGGAGGAAGGGCCGCCCTTCGCTCTGGTGCGCGACGCCTATTCGCAGGAGGAGAGGCCGGCTGGGCTGATCGCGGAGCGCGTCTCCGGCTCCTTCTTCCATGTCATGGCGTGAGGAGCGACGGCGAAAAAAAAGGGGCCGCCGGAAAGACCAGCGGCCCAAGTCAAGGGAGGAAACGCCCAAGGAGGGCTACGAAGCGAGACACCAAGCTCTCGCTGCGATGCGCTAGTCATAATTGTTGCGGCGCACAATTGTCAAGTTGAATCTTTAACCCCTTGGCAGGATGCGTCGTTTTGCCCCTGCCGGCGGATGGTCCCGGCCTTTCTATCCCGCGGCGCGAAGAGCATGGGCGGGTCGCGGTCAGGAAAATCAGCGCGTTGTACGGCGCGCAGCGGGGCAGGCGGCCCGTTTGAACCCGCCAAAGAAAAAGGGCGCCGTTGGGGCGCCCTTATTTCTTCGCCTTCGTCTTTTGCGGCGTTGCGTCGCCCGGCGGGGTTCTGATGCTTCCCGTCTCCTCCGCCTGCTCGACCTCGGCGGATTTCGTCTTGCGCGGACTCAGCCAGTCGCCGACGACGCCGAGCGACCCCTGCGCCGCGGCGAGCGCGCTGACCTTGGTCTGATCGATCGGCTCGGACGCTTTGGCGACGGCGGCCGCCTCAATCGCGGGCGCCGGCTTTGCGGCGGTCTTGGCCGGCGCGACCGGCGCTTTTGCCGCCTGTTTCGCGACGGCCTTGCCGGCGGCGCGCGTTTTTTCTTCGAGCGCGATTTCGGCGGGCGGGAGGATCGCCTCCGGCCGGCTCACATCGGGAACATGGGCGTAGAAATCGGGGTGCTGGCCGCCGTCCTGATAGACGAGCCGCACCGGCTTGATCTCGCCCGCAAGCGCGGCGACCCGCGCGTCGTCCTGCGCGGCCTTGGCGGCGGCGAGGCTGCGCGCCTCTTCGTCATATCTGAGCGCCGGGCAGGGGCCGGCGGGGTCGGCCTGGCCGCTTGCCGGCGTCGCGTTGAAGACATACCGCTTGCCGCAGACGGTGACGGCCGGCTCGCGCTTCGTCACCTCGAAATGATCGGAGCCTTCCTTGAGCTGTTTCCAGAAGCCGATATTCGGGTCGAGCCGATGCTTGGCGATGTTTTCCGCGGTCATGCGGAAGGGATAGGCCTGCATCTGGATCGACCTCTGGCCGCCGTTCAGCGCCGAGCGGGCGATGGCGTAAATCTCGGCGATCTGCTTGTCGGTCATCGAATAGCAGCCGGCCGAAGAACAGGCGCCGTGAACCATCACGGAGCCGCCGGTGTGGCCCCAGGCGCGATCATAGGCGTTGGGATAGCCGACGTTGAAAGAGAGATAATAGGCCGAGTTCGGATTCATCTGCGCCGGGCCGATGGAATAGAACCCCTCCGGCGCCTGCCTGTCGCCTTCATGCGTCTTGGGGCCGAGCTGGCCCGACCAGCGGCAGATCGGATATGTCTTCAGATGCGCATATTTGCCGTCGGAGCGCATCTTCCACACTTCGATCTCCGACTCCTTCTTATAGGCGCGAATCAGCATGGGCGCTTCTTTCGTCGTGCCCATTGTCTCCATCAGCGCGACCGTCTCCGGCGGAATCGGCGCGAGAGAGCGGTGCGCGAGGCCGGAATTGTCCTGACAAGAGGCGAGAGCCGCGGCCGAGAGGGTGACGCCGGCGGCAAGGATTTGCTTGAAATTCATGCGCGCTCCATCTCTTCGCCCGCTAGAAGCGAGCCGCGCCCGATCATTCGTCATTAATAATGTAGCAGAGTCCTTACCCGCGGCGGCGCTCGGCCGCGAATAAGGTAAGCGCCACGTTAACATCGGAACATGGCGCGAAACGGGCGGCGACGCTCACGCCTTGCGGCCGATCGCCAGGAATTTCTCCGCCCGCGCCGCAACGAGCTGCTCGCGCGACAGATTGGCGAGGCCGGTAAGCTCCTGATCCACCGCCGCCCCGACTGCGGCGATGGCGGCCCGCGGATCGCGATGGGCGCCGCCCGGCGGCTCGGCGACGATCAGATCAATGATGCCGAATTTGAGAAGATCCTGGGCGGTGATCTTCATATTGGTCGCAGCGTCCTGCGCCTTGCCGGAGTCGCGCCACAGGATCGAGGCCGAGGCCTCCGGAGACGCGACCGTGTAAACGGCGTGCTCCAGCATCAGCACCCTGTTGCTGGCCGCAATGGCGATGGCGCCGCCGGAGCCGCCCTCGCCGACGACGACCGCGACATTCGGGACGCCGAGCGACAGCGAGACGTCGGTCGAGCGGGCGATCGCCTCCGCCTGGCCGCGCTCCTCGGCGTCGATCCCCGGAAAAGCGCCCGCCGTATCGACCAGAGTGATGACCGGCAGGCCGAAGCGGTCGGCAAGCTCCATAAGCCGCGCCGCCTTGCGATAGCCCTCGGGCCGCGCCATGCCGAAATTATGCTTCAAGCGGCTCTGCGTGTCGGAGCCCTTCTCCTGGCCGATGACGCAGACCGACTGGCCCCTGAACCGGCCGAAGCCGCCGACGATGGCGAAATCCTCGGCGAAGGCCCGGTCGCCGGCGAGCGGCGTGAAATCGCTGATCAGCTGGCGGACGTAATCGGAAAAATGCGGCCGCTCGGAGTGACGCGCGACCTGGATTTTTTGCCAGGGGGTCAGCGTGGCGTAGAGATCCGAGAGCGCCTTGGCCGCTTTGGCTTCGAGCTTCGAGAGCTCCTCGGCGATCGAGACCTCGCCCTTGCTGGCGAGTTGCCGCAGCTCCTCGACCTTGGTTTCGAGCTCGGCGACGGGCTTTTCGAAGTCGAGATAGGAGCGCATGAAGTAGAGAGATTCCTCGCGAGTCGATCCGCGCCGCATCGCGGGCGCGCGGAAACTGGCATATCGCGCGGGGAAGTCAAGGCGGGAGACGGGCGCGCCCTGCGGGGGCGTCCGGCCGTGTCGCATTTTGGCGGCCGCCGCACTGACGCTGCGCCTTGTTTGCCGGTATAACCAGAGTCGTTCGGGAGGCCGCAGCATGACGCAGGACATTGACGCGACGAGCCGTTTTTTTCGTTCCTCCGACGGATTGCGGCTGCATATGCTGGAATTTTCGCCGCCGGCGCCCGCAGGCCTGCCCGTCGTCTGCCTGCCGGGGCTCTCGCGCACGGCCGAGGATTTCCGACTGCTCGCCGGCGCGCTCAGCGCGGCGGGGCGGCGCGTATTGGCGCTCGATTATCGCGGCCGCGGCCTGTCCGACTGGGACTCCGACTGGAAACGCTATTCGCTGGATGTCGAGGGCGCCGATATCTTGCACGTGCTCTCCGGGAGCGGCGTCGCAGAGGCCGTCTTCATCGGCACCTCGCGCGGCGGGCTCAATACGATGCGGCTCGCCAGGAAACATCCGGGCCTGGTGCAGGCGGCCGTGCTGAACGACATCGGGCCGACGATCGACGTGCCGGGCCTGTGCAAGATCAAGGGCTATATCGGCAAACTGCCGCCGTTGAATTCGCTCGCGGAGGCTGCGGCGCTCATCCGCTTGTCCGCCTCGCCGGCGTTTCCGGCGGTGACGCCGGCCGAATGGGAGATTTTCGCGCGCCAGAGTTTCGTCGAACGGGACGGCAAATGGGTCGCGCCTTATGATCCGAAACTTTCCCATACGCTCGACGCCGTCGCGCCGGACATGGAGACGCCCGATTTCTGGGAAGACTTCGCGGCGCTGCGCGGCGTCCCGCTGCTGGTCCTGCGCGGCGAGACCTCCGATCTCTTCTCGGTGGAGACGCTTCGTGAAATGGCGCAAGCGCATCCCGGCATGGAGAGCCATACGGTCCCGGGCCAGGGCCACGCGCCGCTGTTGCTCGATGCGCCCACCATTGCGCGGGTCGTCGAATTCCTGCCGCGGGCGCCGTAACTATTCCTCATCGGCAAGCGGATGCAGATCGCGCACCATGGCGCGCATGCGCTCGTCGAGCACATGCGTATAGATTTGCGTCGTCGAAATATCGGCGTGGCCGAGCAGCTCCTGCACCACGCGCAAATCTGCGCCATTTTGCAACAGATGGCTGGCGAAGGCGTGGCGCAGCGCATGCGGATGTGCGGCGCTCGCCGGAATCCCCGCCGCGACGGCCGCGCTTTTCAGGTCGCGGGCGAAGGCCTGCCGGGTGAGATGGCCGCTGTCGCTGTCTGAGGGAAAGAGAAAGGGCGTCGCGGCGAGGCCGGGCGATTTTGCCTCCAGCAGCGTGCGATAGGCGGCGATCGCGTTCCGCGCGCGATTGGTGAGCGGCACGAGCCGCTCGCGCCCGCCCTTGCCCTTGACGCCGATGAAAGGATCGCGCGCCCGCGCCGCGCTTTTCGGCAGCGACACCAGCTCCGACACGCGCAGGCCGGTGGCGTAAAGCGTCTCGAGCAGCGCATGCAGCCGGCTCGCGCGCAGCCGCTCGCCGAGCGGGCGCGTCTCGTCGTCGATCCCCTCCCGGCTCGTCTCCAGCAACCGGTCGACGTCGGCGACCGAGAGCACGCCCGGCGCGCTGCGGGCGCGCCGCGGGCCTTCGAGCGCGGCCGCCGGATCGTCGGGCCGCATTTTGTCGACATAGAGAAATTTGTGGAATTGCCGCAGCGCCGAGAGGCGCCGGGCGATGGTGGCGCGCGCCATGCCGCGCGCCGCGAGCGCGGCGAGATAGGCGCGCAGATCGTCGGTCGTAGCAAGGAGCGGGTCGACGCCGGTCGCAAGATAATCGGAAAGGTCGCGGCGATAGGCGTCGAGCGTATTGCGCGCCGCGCCGCGCTCGGCGGCCAGCATGTCGAGAAAAGCGTCGAGACAGCGCGACGCCGCTGATGGCGTCCTCACTTGTTGAGGCGGGCCGGCGGGATCGTCTGTGTCATCTCCCGCGGTTGCGGCGTCACGAGGGTCACGAGCGCGAACATGCCGCCGTAGGCGAGCGCGATGAGCGCGCCGATGAGGATGAGGAACCGCATCAAGCTGGGCAAGGGAACGGCCTTTCCAAAACTGCGACCCAGCTTCGCGCGAAGCGGCGGCGATTGCAACCCTTGGGAAATTGCCGGGCGCCTCTAGCGAACGACGACCCGGGTTCCCACGCGGACGCGCTCGTACAAATCGACCATATCGTCGTTCATCATGCGGATGCAGCCGGAGGAGACGTTTTGCCCGATGGTGTCGGGCTCATTCGTGCCGTGGATGCGGTAGAGGGACCCGCCGAGATAGAGCGCCCGGGCGCCGAGCGGATTCTCCGGGCCGCCGGCCATGTGGCGCGGCAGGTCGGGGCGGCGGGCGAGCATTTCCCGCGGCGGCGTCCAGCCTGGCCAGGCGGCCTTGCGGGTGACGCTCTTGACGCCCGTCCATTCGAAGCCCGGCCGCCCGACTCCGACGCCATAGCGTATCGCGCGGCCGCCCGGCCGGATGTAATAGAGGAATCGGTCGCGCGTATCGACGACGATGGAGCCCGGCGCTTCGCGGCCCGGATAGGGAACCTCCCGGCGCATATATTCCGGCGAGACGGCCCTCTGCGGATTCATCTGCGGCGCGACGCCGCGTTGCGGGGCGAATCGGGTCGGCGCGTCATTGCCCGGCGGCGTCGCCGGCTCGAAATAGCCGAGGCGGCGCGACGGATCTTCGCCGGTCACGAGAAGCTCGATGAAGCCGCCGCCATAAGCGCCCCGCGCCGCGGCGGTCTGGGGCGTGGCGGGCGGGAATATCTCTCGCATCTCGCCGGCTGCGCCGAGTTCTCCTGCGCAAATTGCGCCGGGGCCGAGCAGGCCGCACAAGACGCCGATGGAAAGGGCGCGCGACCCGCGCCGGGAGAGATGCGCCGCCATGGCCGGTTTCCGAGAGTTTCGCGGAGAAGAATTTCCGCTTTCTTTGAACGGCGAGAGGATACTGCTTTGAATTTTAGCGTAAATCGAAGCTCTGCGGCATGGTTGACGAAAGCCTGACGCGGCGCCGGCCGGGGGGCGCGCATTGACAGCGGCGCGGGCCCGCTGTAGGAGGCTCTGGCGCGGCGGATTCGCCGCGCTTTGCTTTGGCGCGCCTTGACGCGCGCCGGGCGATTGGGTTGAAAATCCGGTCAACTGCAAAGAAGCCGGCCGGCGAGTCCTCGCCAGAGTCGGAACGAACACAGGAACAAAAAGATGTTCGCAGTCATCAAGACCGGCGGTAAGCAATATAGCGTCGCCGCCGGAGACAAGATCACCGTTATGGCGCTGGACGGCGCCCCGGGCGATAAAATCACGTTCGACGAGGTGCTGATGATCTCCGGCGCGAATGGCGCCAAGATCGGCGCGCCGACCGTGGCCGGCGCCTCCGTCACCGGCGAGATCGCCGCGCAGACGCGCAGCCCGAAGAGCATCGCCTTCAAGAAGCGTCGCCGCCAGAACTCGAAGCGCAAGCGCGGCCACCGCCAGGATCTGACGCTGGTGACGATCACCGCGATCGAAGGCTGATTTTTTCCCGACGCAGTGGAAAATATCCGCCGCTTGCGGTAAGAACGAAAAGCAATGCGTCGTTTGCGGCGCGTGACCGAATTTTGGCGGGCGCAGAGCCCGCAAGGAACAGTCGGAGCATAGGACAATGGCTCACAAAAAGGCGGGCGGCTCGTCGCGCAACGGCCGCGACTCTGACGGCAGGCGCCTCGGCGTGAAGAAGTTCGGCGGTGAGGCCGTCGTCGGCGGCAACATCATCGTGCGTCAGCGCGGCACGAAGTGGCATCCCGGCCGCAATGTCGGCATCGGCAAGGATCATACTTTGTTTGCGCTCTGTGACGGCAAGGTCGAGTTTAGATCCTCGCGCGGCCGCTCCAGCGTATCTGTTGTGCCTGTAGCTGTCGCAGCCGAGTAAGGCGGGGTTCGCGAAAAAGACCTCCGCCGGCGTCACACTCCCCGGTGGACTGGTCTTCGCAAGAACGCCTCTCTCGAAAGAGGCAAGTAAGCTTCAGGCGAAAAGTCCAGAAAAAGGGGAAGCGGGACGCCGCTTCCTCTTTTTTCGTCCGGGGCCCGGAGCGGGGTCCAGACTTGGATTTTCGTTTGGAGCGGACCATGTTTCCCGAGATTGCGCGCGACGACATCTTCCATCTGGAGACCGAGCGGCTGTGGCTGCGTTGGCCGCGCGCGAGCGATGCGGCGGACCTTGCGAGCCGGGCGGGCGATCCGGACGGGGCGGCGGTCTATTTCCCCTATGATCTCAACGACGCAGAGCGCTTCGTCAGAGAGGCGCGGATGGAGAACGCGGCAGGCTCCGGGCTGCATCTGGCGCTGACCTTGAAGCGCCAGCGCCATGAGCCGATCGGAGTCGTCTTTGCGCGCGAGGACGGGGCCCGCCGGAGCCTTTCGTCCGGGTTCTGGCTGGCGCGGCCGCATCGGGGACAGGGCCTGATGGCGGAGGCGATGTTCGCCTTCCTGGATCTGATCTTCAAGATCACCACCGTCGATCAGATCGTCTCCGCGGCGGCGGGCGACGCGCGGGCCGCGCGTCTTTATGAAAAATTGGGCTTCGAGGCGGGGGACGGGGCGGGCCCCAAGGCCGTTTTGAAGCGCGGCATGGCGCATACGGCATTCGGCGCGCGCCGGCCGAAACTCCTCTCGTCGTAAGCGGATCGTCATGAAGTTCCTCGACCAGGCCAAAGTCTATGTGCGTTCGGGCGACGGCGGCGCCGGCTGCGTGTCGTTCCGGCGCGAGAAATTCATCGAATTCGGCGGGCCTGACGGCGGCGACGGCGGCCGGGGCGGCGACGTCGTCGTGGAATGCGTCGACGGCCTCAACACGCTGATCGACTACCGCTACCAGCAGCACTTCAAGGCCAAGACCGGCATGCACGGCATGGGCAAGAACCGCGCCGGCGGCAAGGGCGCCGACGCTGTGCTGAAAGTGCCGGTGGGCACGCAAGTTTTCGAAGAGGACGAAGAGACGCTGATCGCCGACCTCACCGAGGTCGGGCAGCGCGTCGTCATCGCGCGCGGCGGCAATGGCGGCTTCGGCAACGCCCATTTCACCACCTCGACCAACCGCGCGCCCCGCCGCGCCAATCCCGGCCAGACGGGGGTGGAGCGCACCATCATCCTGCGGTTGAAGCTGATCGCCGACGCGGGCCTGGTCGGCTTGCCGAACGCCGGCAAATCGACCTTCCTCGCAAGCGTCTCGGCGGCGAAGCCAAAGATCGCCGATTATCCTTTCACGACTTTGCATCCCGGGCTCGGCGTCGTGCGTCAGGATGAGCGCGAATTCGTGCTCGCCGATATTCCCGGCCTGATCGAGGGAGCGCATGAGGGCCATGGGCTCGGCGACCGCTTTCTCGGCCATTTGGAGCGCTGCCGCGTCTTGCTGCATCTGGTCGACGCCTCCGGCGAGCACGCCGGGCGCGATTACAAGACCGTGCGCGGCGAGCTGGCGGCCTATGGAGCCGGGCTCGACGAGAAGCCCGAGATCGTCGCTTTGTCGAAGCTCGATGCAGTCGACCCCGAGCATTTGAAGAAACAACGCGAGCGCCTCAAGCGCGCGATCGCCGCCGCCGGGCCTGCCGTGGAAGGGCGGCGCCCGGCGCCCTTGCTGCTTTCGGCGGCCACCGGCGAAGGCGTCGCGCAAGCTTTGCGCGCTCTGTTGGAGGTGATCGACGCGGCGCGCAAAGAGGAGCGGGCCCCGATCGAGGCGCTGCCCTGGCGACCCTGAGCGCGGCCGAAAATCGTAGCGGGACGGGAGCTTGTTGGCGAGAATCGCCCTGATTTGGACCAGAAAAGACGGTATCGGAGCATTGACCGGCGCCACGGCGCGCCGTAGGCTGTTAATGAAATGATCACGAGGCGCGAAAAGACTTGGCACTTCGGCTCGACAGCGGCGACGCTGCTCGCGGCCTATTTGCTCGTCTTGCAGGGCCTCGCCGGCGGTCTGGCGGGCGCTTCGCCATTCGGCGGGGCCGGCCTGTTCGGCAGCGCGATCTGCTTCAACAAGGCCCAAACGCCGCTCGACCGTTCTACGCCCGTGCGGCCGAGCCGGCACTCCGACGTCTGTTGCGTCTTCCATTGCTCGAGTTTCGGCGGCGGGACCGCGGGCAGCCCCTTCTGGGACGAAACTCCGCTTCGGGTGGTGAAAACCCAGGCGCGCCTTCTCTCCAACGAGACCGGCGTGCGATTGTTGCAGGCGACGCTTCCTGTCGGTTCGCGCGCGCCGCCAGCCCATGACCCCGTGACGGCGGCCTGAGCGCCGCGAACACGCGCCCCATCTCTCCTCCCAATTTTCGATGGGGCCCACTCCCCCGCGTCCGCACGGCTATGCGCGTGCTGGTCGCAACAGGTTCAGGGTCATGGTTTACAAGTCATCGTCTGCGCCCCGCGCTGGCTCCAGCGCGGAAGAAGGGCGCTTGCCGCGCCGCCGCTTTGAAGTCCTCGAAAGTTATTTCGGGGCGGACGGCCGTCCGATAAAGCGCAAGAGTCTCGGCGCGGCGCGCGTCGCCCGCCGCTATGACGAACGCGGCAATCAGGTCGAAGAAGCCTATTTCAACGCCGAAGGAAAGCCGACGCCGCGCAAGGATCTCGGCGCGGCGCGCATCGCATGGCGCTATGACGAGCGTGGGAATAGGGTCGAAGCCGAATTTTTCGGGGCCGACGGGGCGCTGATCGCCCGCAGCGACGCCGAGCAAGAGCGGCTGCTGGACATCGCATCTTGACGTGACGGCTCGCGACTGGCGCGGAGGGCTCCGCGCCAGGGCCGCCTTGCGCCCGCGTTACTTCACCCGCGCGATCAAAAATCCGTCCCAGCCCTTCGCGCCGACGGTCTGAAGCGCCGTCGCCGAAACCCGCGCGTCTTTCGAGACCGCCTCGAACAAATCGCGCGCCGCTTTGCCGGTCGGATCGCTCGTCGCCGGGTCCATCAGCGTCCCCTCGCGGATGACATTGTCGACGATCACCACCGCGCCCGGGCGAGACAGTCTCACCGCCCAGTCGAAATAGCGGACGTTGTTTTCCTTGTCGGCGTCGATGAAGGTCAGGTCGAAGGGACCGGCCACGCCCGGCAGCAGGTCGAGCGCCGCGCCGACCCGCAGATCGACACGGTCGCTCACCCCCTCGCGGGCGATATTGGCCTTGGCGACCTCGGCGTGGCGCGGGTCATATTCGAGCGTGACGATCCGGCCGTCCGGCGGCAGGGCTCGAGCGAACCAGATCGTCGAATAGCCGCCGAGCGTCCCGATCTCGAGAATGTGGCGCGCGCCGATGGCTGCGGCCAGCAGGCCGAGCAGCTTGCCCTGCGGCGCCGAGACGTCGATCGCCGGCAGACCGGCCGCCGCATTGGCGCGCAAGGTCTCGCCCTGCGCCTCGTGGGGTCGGACGAGCTTTTCGTGGATATAGGCGTCGACCTTTGACCACATGTCAGACATAGCCGGCTCCGTTGATCAGCAGTCGTCATCGCGAACAAACGAAGCAACCCAGAGCCGTGGCGCCCCTGGATTGCTTCGTCGCCGTGCTCCGCGCAATGACGGCGCTCAGTTCTCCTCCATCGCCTCCAGCTCGCCTATGAGGCCCGAAATCATTTCGAGACCGATGTTCCAGAAGGCGGGATCGCGGGCGTCGAGGCCGAAGGGGGCG
>JAWOLK010000159.1:0-7482 GCA_033853615.1 Beijerinckiaceae bacterium
ACGGCGCGCGGCAGGCGCACCTCCTCCGGCTCGCCGGTCTTGATCTTCTCCATGATCGCCGTCTTGTCCCAGCGGCCCGTTCCCTCGAGCAGCCAGGCGGCGAGATCGGCGACGCCCTGCACGCGCACGCAGCCATGCGACAAAAAGCGATAATCCTTCGAAAACAGGTTTTTCGTCGGCGTGTCGTGCATGTAAACGGAATGCGGGTTCGGCATCGAAAGCCGCACCGAGCCGAGCGAATTCTGCGCGCCGCTATCCTGCCGCAGCGTGTAATTCACCGCCCGCTCGCTCGCCCAATCGACGCTGCGCGGATCGACCTCCTCGCCATGGGCGTTCAGCACGCGGATGCGCTGGCGGCTCAAATAGCTCGGGTCCTTCAGCATTTTCGGCGCGATCTCGTTTTTGATGATCGAGCTCGGCACGGTCCAGGTCGGATTGATGTTTACGGCGCCGATTTTCGCCTGCACCTCCGGCGAGCGATGCTCGACATCGCCGACGATGGCCGTATAGCGCCGCACGACGCGGTCGTTTTCGACCGCATCCACCGCCGCCGAGGGGATGTTCACCACGATGTAGCGGGGGCCGAAGGGGAAATCGACGCCGGCGAGCCGCTGCGCGCTGGAGGCGAGCTGGCGAAAACGCACCGAGGCGGGAACGTCGAGCGCCCGCAGCGTGGCGCCGGCGACCACGCCGGTTTGCCGCAGCCCCATGCGGAACTGAAAGCGTTTTACCGCCTGGGTCAGCTCGGGCGTCCAGCTCGGCGTATTCTTGTCCGTTAGAGTTTCATCCTCGGCGGCAAGGCGTTTGCGCAGCGCGACCACGGCCGGACCCTTCGCGCCAGGTTTGAGCGCGACGCCGACCTTCGGCCAGCCGCCGGCGTCGGCAATGGCCGCATAGCGCTCCGAGGCCTTGGCGGTGGTGAAGAAGGTCTCCGGCTGCAACACCGGGGTGGGGTCGTCGGACAGCGCCATTTCCTGCGGCGGCGCGGGTTTGGGCTTCGGCTTCGGTTTTGGCTTCGCCTGGGCGATGGGCGCGGCCGGCGTTTGCGCCGCGCCAGGAGCGGCGGCGGGCGGCGGCGCGGCGGGTTGCGCCGGCGCAACCGCTGGCGCGGGCGCCGGCGCGACGACGGGCGCGGCCACAGGCGCAGGCGCAGGGACTTGGGCGGGCGCAGACGCGGGGGCGGGCGCTACGGGCGGCGGCGCGGCCTTGGCGGGCGGCGGGGCGTCGCCCTCCGCCAGCGCTGCGCTGCACAAAGCTGCGGTAAGCGTCACGGCAAGGCCGAGGCCCTTCAATTTCGCGCGCGTCATATGGCCGGGTCCGTCGGTCTCGCTCATGATTGATTGTTTCTCTTTCGCCCGGGCGGCGCGGTCAATAGTCTTCCTTGCAAAAGCTTAGGCCCCTTGCCTTTTCGCCGCCGCCCGCCCATACCGCGCCGCAACGGCTTTTTCTCGAGCGAGACGGACATGGGCTTTAAATGTGGCATTGTCGGTTTGCCGAACGTCGGCAAATCGACCCTCTTCAACGCGCTGACGCAGACCGCCGCGGCGCAGGCGGCGAATTACCCTTTCTGCACGATAGAACCCAATGTGGGCGAAGTCGCGGTGCCCGATCCGCGCCTGAATGAGCTTGCGAAAATCGCCGGATCGAAACAGATCATCCCGACGCGGCTCACCTTCGTCGACATCGCCGGCCTCGTGCGCGGCGCGTCCAAGGGGGAGGGGCTCGGCAATCAGTTCCTCGCCAACATCCGCGAATGCGACGCGATCGCCCATGTCGTGCGCTGCTTTGAAGACAGCGACGTGACCCATGTCGAAGGCGGCGTCGATCCGATCCGCGACATTGAGACGATCGAAACCGAGCTGATGCTCGCCGATCTCGAAAGCCTCGAAAAGCGGGTCGTGGCGCTGGAAAAGAAGGCGAAAGGCGGCGACAAGGAGGCCAAGGAGCTTGTCGATCTGATGGGCCGCTGCCTCGTGCTGCTGCGCGAGGGCAAGCCGGCGCGCCTCGTCGAGATCAAGCCGGAGGAACGCGGCGCGCTCGCCGGGCTCGGCCTCCTGTCGTCGAAGCCGGTGCTTTACGTCTGCAATGTCGAGGAGGCCTCGGCGGCGGAAGGCAATGGCCAATCGGCCAAGGTCGCCGCGCGGGCGGCCGAGGAAGGGGCCGCGGCGGTCGTCGTGTCGGCGAAGATCGAGAGCGAGATCGCGGTGATGCCGCCCGAGGAGCAGGCGGATTTTCTGGAGGCGGTCGGCTTGACCGAGCCCGGCCTCAACCGCGTCATCCGCGCCGGCTACGATCTCCTGCATCTCATCACTTATTTCACCGTCGGGCCGAAGGAGGCGCGCGCCTGGACCATCGAGAAAGGCACGCGGGCGCCGGCCGCGGCGGGCGTGATCCATACCGACTTCGAGAAGGGCTTCATTCGCGCCGAGACCATCGCCTATGAGGATTATGTGTCGCTGAAGGGCGAGGCGGGCGCGCGCGACGCCGGGCGGCTGCGGCTCGAGGGCAAGGATTACGTCGTCGCCGACGGCGACGTGATGCATTTCCGGTTCAACACTTAAGAGCGTTTCCGCCTCCCGCTCCGGCGGGAGGCGCCGGGCCGGGCTTGCGACCGCGGCTATTTCGACATGCCGCCCAGCACGTTGCGCAAAATCTCCTTGGTGATCTGCGTGCCGGCCGAGCGGGCCGCCGATTGCAGCGCCGAGCGCAAAGCCAGCTCCGCCGGCGACATGCGGTTGGGATGGCTGCGCTTGAAGAGCCCGCCCACCAGGCCGCCGAGCCGGCCGAGAACGCCGCCGCCGGCGCTCGGGGGCTCGCCGGCCTCGCCCGAGCCTTTGGCCGGGCCCGCGCCGGCCGTCTCCATGCGCGCGCCGGCGCGCTTTTGCAGAACTTCGAAGGCCGATTCGCGGTCCATCGGCGTGTCGTAGAGGCCGAACCAGATGCTCCCCTCGATCGCCGCCTGGCGCTCCTCGGCCGTGATCGGCCCGACGCGCGACGCGGGCGGGGCGATCAGCGCGCGGTCGACCATCTCCGGCGTCCCCTTGGCGTCGAGCATCGAGACGAGCGCCTCGCCGACGCCAAGCTCCATGATCGCGTGCGCCGTATCGAGCCGCGGATTGGGGCGAAAGGTCTCGGCCGCCGCCCGCACCGCCTTCTGATCGCGCGGCGTGAAGGCGCGCAGCGCATGCTGGATGCGGTTGCCGAGCTGGCCGAGCACCGTCTCCGGCACGTCGAGCGGGTTCTGCGTGACAAAGTAGACGCCGACGCCCTTCGAGCGGATCAGTCGCACCACCTGTTCTATCGCGGAGACGAGACTCTTCGGCGCGTCATTGAAGAGGAGATGCGCCTCGTCGAAGAAGAAGACGAGCTTCGGCCTGTCGAGATCGCCCACCTCGGGCAGCTTTTCGAAGAGTTCCGACAGCATCCACAAAAGGAAGGTCGCATAGAGCCGCGGCGCGCGCATCAGCTTCTCGGCGGCGAGAATATTCACCATGCCGCGCCCGTCCTCGCTCTTTTCGAGGAAATTCATGATGTCGAGCGCCGGCTCGCCCAAGAATTTGTCGCCGCCCTGTTGTTCGAGCACCAGCAATTGCCGCTGGATCGCCCCGACGGTCGCCGGCGCGACATTGCCGTAGAGTTTCTGATATGCGGGCGCGTTGCTCGCGACATGCGTCAGAATGGCGCGCAGATCCTTCAGATCGAGCAGCAAGAGGCCCTGTTCGTCGGCGACGCGAAAGGCGATGTTGAGGACGCCCTCCTGCGTCTCGTTCAGCTCCAGGAGGCGGGCCAGCAGCAGCGGCCCCATTTCCGAGACCGTCGCCCGCGCCGGATGGCCCGCTTCCCCGAAAACGTCCCAAAAGGCGACCGGAAAACGCTGCGGCGTAAAAGTGAGCCCAAGCTCCTGCGCGCGGGCGACGAAGGCGGGGCGGGCGTCGCCCATTTGCGACATGCCGGCGAGATCGCCCTTCACATCGGCGAGGAAGACGCTGGTTCCGGCGTTCGAGAACCCCTCGGCGAGCCGTTGCAGCGAAACGGTCTTGCCGCCGCCGGTCGCGCCGCAGATTAGCCCGTGGCGGTTCGCGACCGACAGGGTCAGATAGCGATAGACGCGGTCGGCTTCTCCCCGCCCGCTGGCTCCGATGAGAATTTTTCCGGCGACGGCGGCGGGATCGGCGGTCATGAGGCGGGCCCTTGAGGCGAGAAGACGCCATTTTCTACATGAGTCGCGCGCCGCGCGCACCCCGACCTTCTTGCGCCGGGCTTTTGCCGCGCCCCGGCCGCGCTTGGCGAATGGGCCGGGGCAGGCTAAGTTCCGCAGCGGGGAGAAAAAGGATGAGCTCACGTCTGGCCATCGCCGGCCTTCTGGCGCTCTGCTGCGCGACGTCGACGCTCGCCGCGGCCAAAAAATCGCCGAAACATCCGGCCAAGCAGGAGACGCCCGCCGGGCAGCCGGCGCGGGCGGTGAGCCTCGAGAACAAGCGCATCGTCTCGCTGCTGACCTTCGAGGTGGTGATGCCGGCCGAGGGCAAGGGCGCGGAGACCGTCATCGGCAAGCTCGACAAGCCGCTGAAAGGCGGCGAGAGCGTGAGCATGCCGCTTTTGGGCGCCAAGGGCTGCCTCTTCCAGGTGAAGTGGAGCTTCGAAGACGTGAAAGACCAGGGCTCCGTCGATTTATGTAGCGATGCGCATATCGTTCTGATTGATTGAGCGATAAGGATTTCGGCCGGCGGGTGAGAGATCGGGACGGACAGAATGTCGAATGCGGCTGTGAAGACGCGCGGCGCGGGCAAAAATGGCGCGAACAAGTCCAACGGGAAAAAGCCCAACGGCAAGCGTGGCGAGAGCCGCCCCTCTTTGCCGAAGGGCGTCCTGATCGGCGTCGGCGCCGCCTTTGCGCTGCTCTTCGCCGTCTTCGTTTATGTGACGAGCGGCCAGCCGCCGCAGATTACGCCGGCGAGCGTCGGCGGGCCTTTCCAGCTCACCGCGCAAAACGGGGAGCCGCTCAGCGACAAGGATATGCTCGGGCGGCCGTTCCTGGTCTTCTTCGGCTATACGCATTGCCCGGACATCTGTCACACGACGCTGTTCGAAATGTCGGAGACTCTGCGCGCCCTCGGGCCGGACGCGAAGATTTCGGCGCTGTTCGTCTCGGTCGATCCCGAACGCGACACGCCCGCCGTGCTCAAAGATTATCTCGCGAGCTTCGACCCGCGCATCATCGGTCTGTCCGGCCCGCGCGAGGCGCTCGACAAGATGCTGAAAGAATTCCGCATCTATTCGAAGCGCGTCGGCGGCGGCGAGGATTATTCGGTCGATCACACGACGGCCGTTTATCTTATGGACAAGAATGGGCGATTCGTGAACGCGGTCAACGTCTCCCGCCGGCCGGCCGAGGCGGCGAAGGAGCTGCAGCCCTATCTGTGAGGCCATCCCCCGCGACAGGGGAGGCGCGAGGCCGGGCGGCGCGATGGGGAAGCAGAGAGCCGCCCGCTCCCTTTCCGGTTCATCGCGCCCGCAAAACGGGTTAAAGTCAGCCTATGCTTCGCCTTTTGCGTGAAGGCCCCGCGGGCCCGGCGGGCGCGTCCGTCATCACCGTCCAGCATGGCGACGAGGCGATCGTCGTCGCCCTGCGGCGCGTCTCCGGCGCGCGCCGCTTTACCTTGCGCGTGCGCTTTGCGGCGCGCGACGCCGTGCTGACCATGCCGCCGCGCGCCTCGATCAAGGACGCGCGCGCCTTCGCCGAGCGGCACGCCGCCTGGATCGCCGCCCGCCTCGAACGCCTGCCGCCGATCATCCCTTTCGCCCATGGCTCCATTCTGCCACTGCGCGGCGACGATCATCTGATCGCCCATCGGCCCGGCGCGCGCGGCACGGTCTGGGTGGAGCGGCTGGAGCAGGAGGCGCCGGCCAACACGCTCTGCGTCGCCGGCTTCGCCGAGCATGTCCACCGCCGCGTCCAGGATTTCCTGAAACGCGAGGCGAAGCGCGATCTCGAAGCCGCGGTCGCGCGGCACACGCAGGCGCTGGGGCTCGCCCCCCGCGCCGTCGGCCTGCGCGATCCGGTAAGCCGCTGGGGCTCCTGCTCGGCGCGCGGCTCGCTGAATTTTTCCTGGCGGCTGATTCTGGCGCCGGCCTTCGTGCTCGATTATCTCGCCGCCCATGAGGTGGCGCATCTCGTGCATCTCGACCATTCGCCGCGATTTTGGGCGCTCGCGCAACACCTCTGCGCCGATGTCGACCGCGCCGAGGCCTGGCTCTCGGCGCATGGGCCGCACCTTCACAAATATGGCGCCAAAGACGCCTAAACCGCCGGGCGCTGCTTCAAGGGTTTGAAAAATGGCTTCCTATCCGCCGGTGTGCGAACGCGCCTACGGGTCTTATTTCGAAGCGTTGCTGAAGCGCGCCGCCGCTTTGCCGCCGATTCGTCTCGGCGTGGTGCATCCGTGCGACGCGCACTCGCTGGAAGGGGCGCTCGCCGCCAAAAAGCGCGGGCTGATCGTTCCCGTCCTCATCGGCCCGCGCGCGCGCATCGAATCGGCGGCCCGGGCCGCCGGCTTTTCGCTGGAGGGGATAGAGATCGTCGACGCCCCGCACAGCCATGCGGCGGCGGAGACGGCGGTGGCGCTCGCCCGCGCCCGCAAGCTGGAGGGGTTGAAAAAAGGCGCGCTGCACACCGACGAGCTGATGGCCGCGGTGGTGAGCAAGGAGCACGGCCTGCGCACCGATCGGCGCATGAGTCATGTCTTCGTGTTGGACGTGCCGACCTATTGCAAGGCGCTGCTCGTCACCGACGCCGCCATAAACATCGCGCCGACGTTGGACGAGAAGCGCGACATCGTCCGCAACGCCATCGATCTCGCCCATGCGCTCGGCATCGAGCGGCCGAAGGTCGCGCTGCTGTCGGCGGTCGAGACGGTCGAAGCCAAAATCCCCTCGACGATCGAGGCGGCGGCCTTGTGCAAAATGGCCGAGCGCGGACAAATTTCCGGCGCCGATCTCGACGGGCCGCTCGCCTTCGACAATGCGATTTCGAAGGAGGCGGCCGAGACCAAGGGCATCGTGTCGAAGGTCGCCGGCGACGCCGACATACTGATGGCGCCCGATCTCGAAGCCGGAAACATTCTCGCAAAACAATTGGTTTTCCTCGCGGGCGCGCAGACGGCCGGCATCGCGCTCGGCGCCCGCGTGCCGATCGTGCTGACGAGCCGCGCCGACGACGTCGATTCCCGCGTCGCCTCCTCGGCGCTGGCCCAGCTCTTCGCCCACCGGCCGCGCCCGCCCGTCTAGCCTCGACAGAAGCCCCCGCCCATGGCAGAACCCCGGCCGACCGACAGATTTCCCGGCCAGGGCGTCACCCTTTCGCCCGCGTGCTTCGAGACGGCTCCTTCGGAGCCTCCTCAGCATGAGGGGCTATTTATTTCCGCATCATACGCTTGGGCCTCATCCTGAGGAGCGAGCGTAGCTCGCGTCTCGAAGGACGTG
>JAWOLK010000160.1:0-5146 GCA_033853615.1 Beijerinckiaceae bacterium
GCGAGTTGTGGCCGCCCGCGGTCCAAGAGGAAGAGAAAATGAACGGTCAGAACATCCGGATTCGCCTCAAGGCTTTCGATCACCGGATTCTCGATACGTCGACGAAAGAGATCGTCTCGACGGCGAAACGGACTGGCGCGCAGGTGCGCGGCCCGATCCCCTTGCCGACGAAGATCGAGAAATTCACGGTGAACCGCTCGCCGCACATCGACAAGAAGTCGCGCGAGCAGTTCGAAATCAGGACTCACAAGCGCGTGCTCGACATCGTCGATCCCACGCCGCAGACGGTCGATGCGCTGATGAAGCTGGACTTGGCGGCGGGCGTCGACGTCGAGATCAAGCTTTAAGATTAGGACATGGGCGGCTCGCGAGTCCCAGCGGCGGGCGCCCTTCGAAGGATTTGCATCATGCGGTCGGGCGTCATCGCGCAAAAGGTCGGAATGACCCGCATTTTTACAGATGCGGGCGAACATGTGCCGGTCACGGTTCTCAAGCTCGACGGCTGTCAGGTCGTCGCTCAGCGGACCAAGGAGCAGAACGGCTATACGGCGGTCCAGCTCGGGATCGGTCGCGCCAAGGTCAAGAACGTGTCCAAGGCCGAGCGCACCCGTTTCGCCAAGGCTTCGGTCGAGCCGAAGCTGAAGCTGGCGGAGTTCCGCGTCAACGAGGCTGAGCTGCTTCCGGTCGGCGCCGAGATCACCGCGGACCATTTCGTCGTCGGCCAGTTCGTCGACGTCACCGGCACCAGCATCGGCAAGGGCTTCGCCGGGCCGATGAAGCGCTGGAACTTCGGCGGTCTGCGGGCGTCGCACGGCGTCTCGGTCTCCCACCGTTCGCACGGTTCGACCGGCGGACGTCAGGATCCCGGCAAGACCTTCAAGAACAAGAAGATGGCCGGCCATATGGGCGTCGAGCGCGTCACCACGCAGAATTTGCGCGTCGTCCAGACGGACGTCGAGCGCGGGCTGCTGCTGGTGCAGGGCGCGGTTCCCGGCCACGCCGGCGGTTGGATTTATGTGCGCGACGCGGTCAAGCGGGCCCTGCCTGCCGACGCGCCGCAGCCCGGCAAGTTCCGCCTCCCGGAGGCGGCCGCCACGCAAGAAAAGAAGGAGGACTGAGCCGTGAAGATCGACGTCACGTCGTTCGACGGTCAGGCGGCCGGCTCGATCGAGCTCGCGGATGAGGTGTTCGGCCTCGAGCCGCGCCAGGATCTGATCTTCCGCATGATCCGCTGGCAGCTCGCCAAGCGTCGGGCAGGCACCCATGCGGTCAAGAACCGCGCGGAGATCGCCCGCACCGGCAAAAAGATGTATAAGCAGAAGGGCACCGGCGGCGCCCGCCATGGCTCGGCCCGCGTGCCGCAGTTCCGTGGCGGCGGACGCGCCTTCGGTCCGCAGGTCCGCAGCCACGCCCACGAACTGCCGAAGAAGGTGCGCGCCCTGGCGCTGCGCCATGCGCTCTCGGCGAAGGCGAAGGACGGCGCCATCGTCGTTTGGGAGAACGCCCAGCTCGCCGAGCCGAAGACCAAGCTGCTGAGGGCCGGTTTCGACAAGGCCGGCCTGAAGAACGCGCTGATCGTCGACGGCGCCGCGCCGCAGGACAATTTCGCGCTCGCGGCCCGCAACATTCCTCAGATCGACGTGCTGCCGGTCGAGGGCGTGAATGTTTACGACATCATTCGCCGCGAGAAGCTGGTTCTCACCCGCTCGGCGGTCGACGCGCTGGAGGCGCGCCTGAAATGAGCAAGGACGTGCGCCATTACGACGTGATCGTCGCGCCGGTCATCACCGAGAAGGCGACGATGGCGGCGGAAAGCAACCAGGTGGTCTTCAAGGTCGCGCGAACCGCGACCAAGCCGCAGATCAAGGCGGCTGTCGAAGGCCTGTTCGACGTGAAGGTCGAGGGCGTCAACACGCTGCTCCGCAAGGGCAAGGTGAAGGCGTTCCGTGGGGTTCGCGGCAAGCAGAGCGACGTCAAGAAGGCCGTCGTGACTCTCGCCGAGGGCCACAAGATCGACGTGACCACGGGTCTTTAACGGAAGGCGAGGAGTAGATCATGGCGCTGAAGACATTCAAGCCGGTCACGCCGGGCCTTCGCCAGCTGGTCATCGTCGACCGCAGCGATCTCTACAAGGGCAAGCCGGTCAAGTCGCTGACCGAAGGCAAGACCTCGAAGGGCGGCCGCAACAATCTCGGCCGCGTCACCGTTCGTTTCCGCGGCGGCGGCCACAAGCAGGCCTATCGCCTCGTCGACTTCAAGCGTCGTAAGGTCGATGTTCCGGCGAAAGTCGAGCGGCTGGAATATGACCCGAACCGCACGGCGTTCATCGCGCTGATCCGCTATGCGGACGACACGCTGTCCTACATTCTCGCGCCGCAGCGTCTCGCGGTCGGCGACGAGGTCGTGTCGGGGCAACAGGTCGACGTCAAGCCCGGCAACGCGATGCCGATCGCCAATATTCCGGTCGGCACCATCGTCCACAATGTCGAGATGAAAATCGGCAAGGGCGGCTCCATTGCGCGGTCGGCCGGGACCTATGCGCAGATCGTCGGCCGCGATCAGGGTTATGTGATCCTGCGGTTGAACTCGGGCGAGCAGCGCCTGGTGCACGGGCAGTGCTTTGCGACCATCGGCGCGGTGTCCAATCCGGACCACATGAACACGTCGATCGGCAAGGCGGGTCGCTCGCGTTGGCTCGGCCGACGTCCGCATAACCGTGGCGTGACCATGAACCCGATCGACCACCCGCACGGCGGCGGCGAGGGGCGCACTTCGGGCGGTCGTCACCCGGTCACACCCTGGGGCAAGCCGACCAAAGGCAAAAAGACCCGCAGCAATAAGTCCACCACCAGGTTCATCGTGTCCTCGCGGCACGACCGCAAGAAGAAGGGCTGATCCATGGCTCGTTCGATTTGGAAGGGCCCGTTCGTCGACGGTTATCTGCTCAAGAAGGCGGAAACCTCGCGCGCGTCGGGCCGCTCGGAAGTGATCAAGATTTGGAGCCGCCGCTCCACCATTCTGCCGCAGTTCGTCGGACTGACGTTTGGCGTCCACAACGGCCATAAGCATATTCCCGTCTCGGTGTCGGAAGACATGATCGGGCACAAGTTCGGTGAATTTGCTCCGACGCGGACCTTCCACGGCCACGCGGCGGACAAGAAGGCGAAGAGAGGCTAAAGGCCCATGTCCAAGCCCAACAACGAGCGCCGTCTGGCGGACAATGAGGCGAAGGCGGTGGCGCGCATGCTGCGCGTCTCGCCGCAGAAGCTCAATCTTCTTGCGCAGCTCATCCGCGGCAAGAAGGTCGACAGGGCCCTTTCCGATCTTGAGTTCTCGCGCAAGCGCATTGCCCTCGACGTGAGGAAGACGCTCGAGAGCGCGATCGCCAACGCCGAAAACAATCACGGGCTGGACGTGGACGATCTCATCGTCGCTCAGGCCTATGTCGGCAAGGCGTTGGTGATGAAGCGCTTCCATGCCCGAGCGCGCGGTCGCGCCAGCCGCATCGAGAAGCCCTTCTCGAACCTCACGATCATCGTGCGCGAAGTCGAAGCGCCGGCAAACGCCTAAGGGAAGAACCATGGGTCAGAAGGTCAATCCGATCGGGCTGCGCCTCGGCGTCAACCGCACCTGGGACTCCCGCTGGTTCGCGGGCAAAGGTGAGTATGCGAAGCTGCTGCACGAGGACATTGCGATCCGCGAGGCCGTTTCGAGGCTGCTGAAGCAGGCCGCGGTGTCGCGCATCGTCATCGAGCGCCCGCACAAGAAATGCCGGGTGACGATCCACTCGGCGCGTCCGGGCGTCGTCATCGGCAAGAAGGGCGCCGACATCGACAAGATCCGCAAACTCGTCGCCAAGCTCACCGGCAGCGAAGTCGTGATCAATATCGTCGAGGTCCGCAAGCCGGAAGTGGAAGCCGCGCTGGTCGCCGATTCGATCGCGCAGCAGCTCGAGCGCCGCGTGGCTTTCCGTCGCGCAATGAAGCGCGCGGTGCAGTCGGCGATTCGTCTCGGGGCCCAGGGCATCCGCATCAACTGCTCGGGCCGTCTGGGCGGCGCGGAGATCGCGCGTCTCGAATGGTATCGCGAAGGGCGGGTTCCGCTTCATACGCTGCGCGCCGACGTTGATTATGGCACTGCGACAGCGCATACCGCCTATGGCGCGTGCGGGATCAAGGTCTGGATCTTCAAAGGCGAGATCCTCGAGCACGATCCGATGGCGCAGGACAAGCGCGCCGCTGAGCAGGCCGCCTCTGGCGATCATGGCGAACGCGGGGACCGCGAGCGTCGTCGCCGTGAACCGCGCGACGCGGCGTGACGCAAGCCAATTTGAGAGTTCGACACCATGTTGCAACCCAAACGCACAAGATTCCGCAAAGCCTTCAAGGGTCGCATCCGCGGCGCCGCGAAGGGCGGATTTTCGCTGAACTTTGGACAGTTCGGCTTGAAGGCGATGGAGCCTGAGCGTATTACAGCTCGGCAGATCGAAGCGGCGCGTCGCGCGATGACCCGTCACATGAAGCGTGCGGGGCGTGTGTGGATTCGCATCTTCCCGGACGTGCCGGTTTCAAAGAAGCCGACCGAAGTCCGCATGGGTAAGGGCAAGGGCTCGCCCGAATTCTGGGCGGTGCGCGTTTCCCCGGGCCGCATCATGTTCGAGATCGACGGCGTTCCCGCCGCGCTCGCGCGTGAGGCGCTGTCGCTCGCGGCTGCGAAACTGCCGATCAAGACGCGTTTCATCGAACGCATCGCCGAGTGAGGGAACTGACCATGAAGTCCAAGCAGCGGGTGTCGGATCTTCGCGCCCTCACCGAGGACCAGCTCAACGACGAGGTGCTGAAGCTCAAGAAGGAGCAGTTCAACCTGCGCTTTCAGCGGGCGACGGGCCAACTCGAGAATACGTCCCGCGTCCGCGTCATTCGGCGCGACATAGCGCGGGCCAGGACCATCGCCGCGCAAAAGCGCGCTGAACAGTAAGGTTGATTGAGCGCCATGCCGAAGCGAATTCTCCAAGGCGTCGTCGTCAGCGACAAGCAGAGCAAGACTCTGGTCGTGAAGGTCGAACGCCGCTTCACCCATCCGCTGTTCCAGAAGACGGTGCGGCGGACCAAGAATTATCACGCCCATGACGAGAGCGGCGCGTTCA
>JAWOLK010000161.1:0-3419 GCA_033853615.1 Beijerinckiaceae bacterium
CCGGCCCACGGGGGTGGGGTCCCACGCGCCGATCACGCCCCAAGGCCAGGCGGAGGAGCAGGATTGCGGGGTCCAGCCGGACCGCAGAGAAAGCCGTGAGGCTCATCGGCCCGACCGCCGCAGTTCCAGCTGAACGCGAGGGGCGCCTGTCGCCAAGGTTTTACGACGGCGCCCCTTCCAATGGCCGTTGGGCATTGGCGCAGCTAGCGCCCGCAATTTCGCGCCAGGCGTCCCCCGGTTCTGCACAACGGTATTGTTCGCCAAGGGCGCGCGTAGCCGGCGCTCATGTGCGAACTGCTATGGCCTCACTCCGCCGGTCCGGGGCGAGGCGTCGGTTCGATCCGCTCGATCGCCAGCGGGAACAGCGGGCGCAGCTTCACGATGAAGTCAAAGGCCATGAGCAGCGCTCCCAACGCAAACAGAACGTCGCCCGGCAACCGCAGCCATTGCCACAAGAGCGTCTGCGCGTAAAAGGCGCCGCTGCGCGCATAGGCGAAGCCGTGTTCGAATACGGCGTCTAGTTGAGGCCATCCGATGGGGAAAAAATTCAGCGCGATCCACAGGACCAAGCCGCCGTTGTAGAGCCAGAATGCGATCAGTCCGATCTTTTCGCTGAACGGGCTCCTGTCCGCCGCCGCATAGCGCAGGCAAAAGTAGATGAGGCCGATCGCGAGCTCGCCGAAGGCGCCGAACAAGCCCGTGTGCGCGTGGTTGAGCGTCAGAAAGGTTCCATGTTCGTAATAGTTGATCAGCGGCGCGTTGAGCGTGCCGCCTCCGAACACTCCGGCGCCGACGAAATTCCAGAAAGCCGAACCGATGATATAGGTGTAAGCAAGCTTATACTTGAATTCGCGATGGGCCTTGATGAGAAGGTATTGGTTCATCGCTTCGATGACCAAAAGCACCAGAGGCAACACCTCGATGAAGGAGAACATGCTGCCCATCGGCACCCACATGCTCGGGCCGCCGACCCAGTAGAGATGATGTCCCGTGCCGATGACGCCGCCGAGAAAGATCAGGATTAGTTCGAAATACACGGCCCGCTCCGCGAGCCGGCGCGACACGAGGCCCACCGCCATCAGAAGATAGGCGCTCATGCAGGAAGCGAAGAATTCGAACGACTGCTCCACCCAGAGATGAACGACCCACCACCGCCAGAAATCCGTTATCGTGAAGGATTTTTCGACGCCGGTCAGCGGTATCATGCCGAAGACGTAAAGAACCGCCACATTGATCGTCGAGGCCCAGATGAGATGCTCGAGCCTTATGCGGCCCGACCAAAACTCCCCGGCGGCGCGCCACCACAGCGGCCCGCTCGGCCAAAGCGCGCGCATGACGAGCAGGCTCCATAAAATCAGGCCCACAAAGAAGCCGATCTGCCAGAACCGCCCGAGCTCGATATAGGAGAGACCTTGATTGCCGAACCAGAACCAGTTGCGGTCGATCGAGCCCATGATTCCATAATAGTCGCCGATCAGCGCGCCGGCGATAATCAGCAGCGTCACCCAGAACAGCATATCGACGAAGAAAAATTGTCCTTTCGCCTCATGGCCGCCCGCCATCGCCGGCGCGAGAAAGAGCGCGGCTCCAATCCAGGAAAGCCCGATCCAGAGGACGGGGGCCTGGATGTGAACGTCCCGCAGGAAGTTGAACGGGAAAATATCATTGATCGGAACGCCGTAGAAACTCGTGCGATCATAATAGGAGTGCGCCATGATCGTTCCTGCCGCAATCTGAACGAGAAGCAGCAGCGCAACGACGATGAAATATTTGCCTATGCGCCTTTGGCTCCGCGTCAGCGGCAGAAACTCCGAAAGGACGGGGTCCATCCCCCCTTCGTCGGATCTGTTGAGGAAGAATTCGTAGATAAACAGGACGACGCCGAAAGCGAAGAAGGTGAAGCAGAAACTGATCCACGTCCACCGGAAGGTGTTGGCGGTCGGCGTGTTGCCAACCAAAGGCTCGAAGGGCCAATTCTCAGTCCAGGACCAGTCGACGCCCGGCCGGCGCGCCACTGTCGTCAGCGCCGAGAACAGCAAGAAATCAGCCGTTTGCCGGGCAAGCTCCGGGCCGAGGCTGTAGGCCGGCGTCCAGCCGGCGGAGGGGTTCGCCGTTCGCAGGGAGCCTGCGACCTCGTCGCGAATGGCGAGGAAGGCGTTCGCCACGGAGTCAGGCAGCGTCACTTGCGTTTTCGTCAAATCAATTCCCTGCAGCGCGCGCTGCATGGCGGCCGTCACGGCGGCTTGCTGGTCCGCGCCGAGCTGCGAAAACTCTTTGCCAAAACCCGCCATGGCCATGTCGTAACGGGTGGATTTGGCGAGGTTGACGAGGATCGAGGCGGTGTAATCCTCGCCATAATAGGAGCCCATCCCGTAAAGACTGCCGTAGTCCATTAGATCGGCCTTCTGGAACCCGGCCTTGCCGGCGGAAATGTCTTCCGCGGTCATCAACAAGGTTCCGTCGGCCGCGACAAACCGCTCGGCCTGCGGCGGCGACGCCTGATACGTCGCCGAAGTCGCCCAGCCCAGGAGACCGAAGGTCACGATGGCGACGGCGAGCAACACCCATTTCAGAACGTTGCTGATCGGATCCCCGCTCGGCCTCTCGATGCGCTTGGCGACCGGTGTCATATCAGCGTCCCTCCCTCGCGTTCGGTTACGCGACGCCTTCTTGCTCAGCCGTCCCTCGCCGGTCGAGGCGGAGTCTGGAACGGGCCGCGCCTGGGCGAGCGACGCGCTTGCAGGAAACAGCTCTGGCCGTGGCGAAGGCTAATCCCTTCGCCGGCGCCGGCAAGTTGCCGATATTACGCGGGCCGATCCGAGGCCCCGGATATCCGCGCGGGTGATCGCCGCGCGCGAGGCGAAGTCTATATCACCGTCCAAAGAGCAAAGACCGCCCCGCCGCGAAGGATCACGAACCGGAAAGCCAGAGGACTTCAATGCGGTTGCGACGGCGACTCTCAGCAATGCGGCCAACCAGCGCCACGCCCGTGCGAAGACGAAAGCGCGCGTCGAGTTCCGGCGGGTCGATCCTTGCGGATAATTCCAGCGCATCCCGCCCCGACGAAGGCGCGGCGGCGGCGGATGAGGCGGCGCACAGCCCCCCGCCCCACATCAAGGCGCCGAGCGCCGCGAAACCGCTCGCCGTCGTGATCATGGGCGTTTCGGGCTCGGGCAAGACGACCGTCGGCGCTCTGCTTGCGGGCCACATGCATTGGCGGTTCGAGGACGGCGACAGCCTCCATCCGGCCGCCAACATCGACAAGATGCGGCGCGGCGTTCCGCTCGACGACATGGACCGCTGGCCCTGGCTGCGCGCCGTCGCTTGCGTCATCGCAAGCTGGCGCGCGCAAGGGCAATGCGGCGTCGTCGCCTGTTCGGCGCTCAAACGCGCTTACAGGCGCGCCATCATCGGCGACA
>JAWOLK010000162.1:0-11886 GCA_033853615.1 Beijerinckiaceae bacterium
CGCTCGCGCCGGACGTCGACCTCAAGGTGGTGGCGCGCGGCACGCCGGGCTTCTCCGGCGCTGACCTGATGAATCTCGTCAATGAGGCGGCGCTGCTTGCGGCCCGTCGCAGCAAGCGGATCGTCACCAAGCAGGAGTTCGAGGACGCCCGCGACAAGATCCTGATGGGCGCGGAACGCCGCACGCTGATGATGACCGACGAGGAGAAGAAGCTCACGGCCTATCACGAAGGCGGCCATGCGCTGGTGTCGCTCAACATGCCGGGCTCGGTGCCGATCCACAAGGCGACGATCATCCCGCGCGGCCGCGCGCTGGGCATGGTCCAAGGCCTGCCGGAGCGTGATCAGGTGTCGCAGACCTATGAGCAGTTCATCGCCATGCTGGCGATGGCGATGGGCGGCCGCGTCGCCGAGGAAATCGTCTTCGGTCACGACAAGGTGACCTCTGGCGCGGCCTCGGACATCCAGCAATGCACGCGGGTGGCTCGGGCGATGGTGACGCAGCTCGGCTTCTCGGACAAGCTCGGCACGGTCGCCTATGCCGATCCGCAGCAGGAGCAGTTCCTCGGCTATTCGATCGGCCGCCAGCAGACCTTGTCGGAGGCGACGCAGCAGACGATCGACGCGGAAGTGCGCCGGCTGGTGCAGGAAGGCTACGACACGGCGAAGCGCATCCTGACCGAGAAGCGCCAGGATCTCGAGACGCTGGCCAAGGGCCTTTTGGAATATGAGACGCTGTCCGGTGAGGAGATCATCGGCCTGTTGAACGGCAAGCAGCCGGTCCGGGAGGAGATTCCGCCCTCCAACCCGCCGCGCTCCACGGCCGTCCCTTCGACCGGCCGCAAGCCGGAGCCGGATGTCGGCGGGATGGAGCCGCACCCGGTGTAAGCCAGGCGTCGTGAAACAAACGGCCCGGCGCGTCGCGCCGGGCTTTTTTTACGCCCCTTGCCGCCTGGCCGAAGTTTTCAACAGAAGCGCGGGGTTACCGCAAGCCCCGGCCGAGAGGCCTTGAGCTTAACCGCAAAAGGCCCGAGTTTCGCGGAAAGTAAAACGGCAACCCGCCCTGGAAGCCGCGCGGGTCACGGCTCTCCGTTGCGCTTTCCCCCGCGCTGCGGCCCTTGCCTCTACAGCTTCAATTCTGTAAGGGCGATTGTAACGCCGGGGGCGCCCTCCGCCTGATATGGAGGATTGCCGATTAGTTCATCGTGAGGACGACATATGACGAAATGTGCGCTGATTACAGGCGTCACCGGGCAGGACGGGGCTTACCTCTCGCAATATCTGCTCGAGAAAGGCTATGCCGTCCACGGCGTCGTCCGCCGCTCGTCGCATCGCGGCGTCGAGGATCACCGGCTCCGCTGGCTCGGCATCTCGGGCAAAATCACGCTCCATGACGGCGACCTCGCCGATCTCTCGAGCCTGCTGCGCATCGTGCAGGAGGTGCAGCCGGACGAAATCTATAATCTCGCCGCGCAATCCTATGTCGCCTCGTCCTGGCGCCAGCCGGTTCTAACGGCCAATGTCACGGCCGTCGGCGTCACCAATATGCTCGAGGCCATGCGCATCGGCGCGCCGCGCGCGCGCTTCTATCAAGCCTCGTCGTCCGAAATGTACGGCCTCATCCAGGAGCCGATGCAGAGCGAGAAGACGCCGTTCTATCCGCGCTCGCCCTATGCCGTCGCCAAGCTCTACGGCCACTGGATCACGGTGAATTACCGCGAGAGCTTCGGGCTGCACGCCTCGTCCGGCATTCTGTTCAACCATGAGAGCCCGCTGCGCGGCGTCGAATTCGTCACGCGCAAGGTCACGCATGGCGTCGCGCATATCAAACTCGGCAGGGCCAATGAATTGCGCCTCGGCAACATCGACGCGAAGCGCGATTGGGGCCACGCCAGGGATTACGTCCGGGCGATGTGGATGATGCTGCAACAGGAAACGCCCGACGACTACGTCGTGGCGACCGGCCGCACGACCACCGTGCGCGACATGTGCCGCATCGCTTTCGACCATGTCGGTCTCGACATGGACAAATATGTCGTGATCGACCCCGCCTTCTATCGCCCGGCCGAGGTCGACCTTCTGCTCGGCGACGCCAGCAAGGCGCGCGCCGCGCTGGGTTGGGAGCCGAAAATCGGCCTCGAGGAAATGATTCGCGAAATGGTCGACGCCGACATCGAGCGCCTCAAACACGAGACGGTCTGATCCAGCGGAGACTGGTATGGGGGGATATGCCCGCATATTGTTGACCGGAGGCTCGGGCTTCGTCGGCTCCCATCTCGCCCCCTTGCTCGCCAAGACCTATCCGAACGCCGCGCTGACGATGCTGACGCGGCCCGGCGAGCGCCACGGCGATCGCCATTGGCGGGAGATCGAGGTCGATCTTTTGGACCACGCGGCGCTCGATCGCGCGGTCGCCGCCGTAAAGCCCGATCTGGTCGCCCATCTTGCCGGGCAGGCCTCGATCGGCCGCGCCTTCGGCGCAGCGGAAATGACCTGGCGGGTCAATTTCCACGGCACGTTCAATCTGGCCGTCGCGTTGGCGCGTCACGCCCCCGGGGCGACGTTTCTCTTCGCTTCCAGCGCGTCGGTTTATGGCGCCAGTCTGCGGGAGGGCCCGGCGACCGAGGCGACGCCGCTGCGCCCGCTCGACGCCTATGGCCGCTCGAAGGCGGCCGCCGAGAGCGCGCTCGGCGATATTCTCGGCCCGGCTGCGCGGCTCATCATCGCTCGGCCGGTCAATCATTCGGGTCCGGGTCAGAACTCGCGAGACTTCGTCTTCGCGTCTTTCGCGGCCCAGATCGCCGCCATCGAGGCGGGCCGCCAACCGGCCTCGATGAAGGTCGGCGACACGTCGCGGGCGAGAGACTTCCTTGACGTGCGCGACGTCGTCGACGCCTATATGGCGTTGATCGATGCGGCGCCGCGGCTCGAAAAAAGGATAAGCGTCTTCAACATCGCCTCGGGCGTCCCCCGCACGATCCTGTCGCTGCTGCAAGATCTGCGCGCGCGCTCCCCGGCGCAGTTCGAGCTCGAGGTCGACCCATCCTTGCTGCGGCCCGCCGACCTGCCCATCATCGCCTGCGACGCCACTCTGCTGCGTGAAACCACGGGCTGGCGTCCGCGCCATCCGTTGGAGGAGATGCTCGCGGCGCTGCTCGACTATTGGCGCAGCGTCGAACAAAAGGCGGCGCAATGAACGGCTTGGAGGACGCGCTGGAGCGCAACCGCGCCCGCGAGGATCTGCTGCGCGAGCGCATTCGGCTGCTTGAACACCAGCTCGAGTATCAGCGCCGGGAGATGCTCTATCTCACCCATGAGCGCGAAAAGAACGTCTATTCCGCCGCCTGGGCGATCTTCAAGCCGCTGCGTCGTTTCGAGGCGATGCTGGTCGACGCCGTCACCGACGCGCTGAGACCCTTTCGCGCCCCAAAGCGCGCGCGCGGGGCGGCGCCGACGCCCGCCAGTGCTCCGCCGCCCATCGCCGCCCGGGCGCCGCAGCCGGCGCGCCGTCTCCTTGTCGATGTCACAGGCACGGTGAATTGGGACGCCGGCACCGGCATTCAGCGCGTGGTCAAGCGCGTGACGCAGGAGCTTTACCGCAGCCCCGACCTGCCGATCGAGGCGCTGGCCGTTCGCTGCGACGGCGGCCGGCTGTTCACCTGCCATGCATTCGTCGCGTCGCTCACCGGCCGTCCGAACAGCGCCGCTGACAGCGCGGTCGACGTCCTGCCCGGCGACCGTTTCCTGATGCTGTCGGACACCTGGAACGCCTTCGACGATTATGCGCCCGTTTTCGCGGAAATCCGCGCAAGGGGCGGTGAAGTGGTCTCCTGCGTCTTCGACCTCATTCCCGAGCTTTATCCTTACGCCTGCCACGAGGTGACGGTGCCGCTCTACGACGCCTGGCTTCGCCAGGCGCTGCTCCAGAGCGACGCGTTCATAGCGATTTCGCGCACGGTCGCGGACGAGCTTGCCGCGTTTGTCGCGGAACGCGGGCTTGCGCATCGTCCCGGCCTCAAGATCGGCTGGTTCCACTGCGGCTCCGACCTCTCCGGCGGGGCGGCCGAACGGGCGCGCGACAAGGTCCGCGCGGCGGTGTCCGATTCGACGCCGATGTTTTTGTGTGTCGGCACCATCGAGCCGCGCAAGGGTCAGCGGACGGCGGTGCAGGCGTTCGATCGGCTCTGGGCCGAGGGGCGAGACGTGAGGCTCGTCTTCGTCGGCAAGCGCGGCTGGCTGGATGAGGCGGTCGTCGCCGAAATCACCGGCCACCGGGAATTCGGCCGGCGGTTGCACTGGTTCGGCGACGCCAATGACGACGATCTGGCCTTTCTCTACGATCGCGCGACGGCGCTCGCCTACCCCTCCTATGCGGAAGGCTTTGGCCTGCCGATCGTCGAGGCGGCGCGGCGCAACCGTCCGGTGCTGTGCAGCGACATTCCGGTGTTTCGCGAGATCGGACGCGACGGGGCCGCCTATTTCCGCGTCAATGATCCGCAGGCGCTGGCGCAATGCGTGCGGGATTTCCTCGCCGGCCGCGTCCGCCCCGATCCGGCGAAAGTGCTGCGGTCCTCCTGGAACGATGCGGCCCGCCGCATCGTCGAGGTGGTCGTGCGCGACGATTTCACCGCCCGGCTGCCATAAATCGGCGATTGTTGCGCCGCAAGACGGTTCATTGCGCTCGGCTGTTTCCGCGCGACAAGAAAGCATGGTAGAGAGGCGACAATCCGCCGCGGCTGGCGAGGCGCACAGCGCATTGGTCGATCGCGGCTTTCTTTCGCTCTGCGCTTTGCAAAGCGCGAACATTGGGTCCGATCATGCCGTCTATGCCGACCGTTCCGGAAACGCCGAAAGCGTTGTTCAATATCATGAAGCTCGAGGGCTCGCAGTTCTCGCTGCCGAATTCGATGGCGCTTCTCGGCGCGAGCGTCGTGGCTTACGCCATCGCTCGGGTGGGTCTGCATGCGTTGGACCACTCGCCGAGCGCCGCGCTGATCGACGGCCCCCTCGTCGCAGTGGTGCTCGCCGGCGGGAGCGCGCTGTTCCTGAAACTCTATGACCGCGGCGACAAGATCGTGCAGACGCTCATCGCCCTGATGGCGACGGGCGCGATCATGGCGATCGCCTCGATCCTCCTGCACTTCGTCTTCGCCGTGGCGCTGCCGCCGCCGCTGCCGACCGACCGCCTGGTGCGCTTCTTGCTGTTCCCGGTGGCGATCTGGGTCGTCTTCATGTTCGCCTTCCTTTACCGCCATGCGGGAATGCGCACGATCCCAGCCTTCGCGCTGGCGATAACTTACGTCATCACGAGCGATTTCATCATCGCGACGTTGCTGAAGTAAAGGTCGAAGAATCCGGGCGCTCCTCTTGCGAGCGCCCGCTTCGCCGGAGCTTCCTGAATTTATACGCCTTTCCCCGCCGCAATTAAGCGGCCGTTAAGCATAATCGCTCATTCTTTCTTCACCATGAGCAGCGGCCGGCCTCCGCGCCGGCGCAGCAAGGAAGAGAGCGATGTTTTACCCCTCCCGCGTCGATACGGCCGCCCTGATCGTGTTCGGAGTTTTGAGCGCGGCGCCGGTCTCCGCTGCGGATCTTTCCTTGCCCTTCCCCCCGCCGGTCGACGAGACCCCGGTCGAATTCGCAACCGGCTGGTATCTGCGCGGCGATGTCGGCTATTCCGACATGACCGCCCCAGTCGCCATCGCCGATCTCATTGGCGGCAAGTCGTCGATTGGCACGGCGACCTGGAACATCGGCATGGGCTATCAGGTGAATTCCTGGCTGCGCACGGAATTGTCGATAGACCGCGGGGTTTACCGGACGCAAACATCCGGCAGTCCGTTTTGGTGCCCTTATCAAGCCTGGCCAACCATCATAACAGATATCGCGACGGGCAAAGAAATACGCAGAGGCGGGACCCAAGTGCCTTCCGAGACCTGCACGCCGTTCACGGAGGGCTCTCTCAACCGGACCTCTGGCTTCGTCAACGGCTATGTCGACCTCGGGAATTGGTACGGCGTCACGCCTTACATCGGCGCCGGACTCGGCGTGTCTTACCTGCAGGGCACGACACGCCTGAAATACATCAAGAATTCGGATGGTGCGCTCTGGGCCCCGGATCTTTCGGCGGGAATGAACGGCTATTACACGCAATGGCTCGATCTCGATGGCAATGTGATCGTTCCCCAGCCTCTCATCCCCTTCGCGCCGATCAACTGGAACCGCAGCATCACCACGAAAAGCTGGAAATTCGCCTGGAACCTGATGGCCGGCGCAAGCTACGACATCTCGCAGAATCTCAAGGCCGATCTCGGCTATCGCTTCCTCAATGCGGGAACCATCACGAGCCTGCCTGGCAATATGGGCGCCGCGCCGGTCGAGAAAGCGCTGCTGTCGCATGAGGTGCGGCTCGGCCTGCGCCTCTCCAGCGACGGCATGCCCTGGTGACTGCGCAAGCCCTGGCCCCAAGCCTGGTCGACGATGCGCAGGCGACTGGTCTGCAAGCATTTTCGGCTTCGGCAAGGCGCAGGCCGTGTTGCCGCGCGGGCCTCTCCTGGACTAAAAACGACCGCAAGAAGCGGAGCCGCGGCGGCTCCCTCTCGAGCGGGAAGAAACATGTGCTGGAGCGGTGAAGCGTCGACGGCGCTGGCGAGCGTCGGCATCGCGGGGGCGGCCTATGCGGCCTATAAGAAAGAGCCTTTCGCGCTTTGGGGCACGCTCGCCTATTTCGCCTCGATGGAGGCGCTGCAGGCCTATACCTATACGGTGATCAACCAATGTTCGCTGCCCGCGAATCAGATCGCCACGATCCTCGGCTATCTGCATATCGCCTTCCAGCCTTTCTTCATCAACGCCATTTCGATGTATTTCCTGCCCGAGCGGCTCGTCGCGCGCATCTATAAGCCGGCCTATCTGCTTTGTTTCGGCTCGGCCATTTTCATGCTGTTGCAGCTTTATCCCTTCGAATGGGCGGGGAGCTGCAATCCAGCGCGGGCGCTCTGCGCGCAGCGCCTGTGCTCGGTGAGCGGCAATTGGCACATCGCCTGGGACGTGCCGGCGAACGGCATCGGCAATTGGGCTTTCGAGCATTATCTGACCGGCTATTTCACCTATTCCTTCGTCGCCTTCGTTCTGCCCCTGATCTACGGCTCCTGGCGCTTCACGCTCTATCACTTCATCATGGGCCCTTTCACGGCGCGCATGCTGACCAATAATCTGAACGAGGCGCCGGCCGTCTGGTGCCTGCTGTCGATCGGCTTCCTGCTGATCGTCATCAAGACGCCGGTGCGGCAGATTTTGTTCGTCCGCGGCTGGCCGCTCTGGGCCCTCTTCGCCGGCAAGGACCGGCCGCCGGCGCAGGAGGCCGAGCTGCAGCCCTCCGCCGCCGAGTGACGCCCGGGGCGCGGGACTTGCCTTAAGCCGGAGCCTAGAGCATGTTCCCCGCAGGGCGAAGCGCCCTCAGATCAGCAGCCGGGGGCTCGTCTTCGCCGGCGCTCCCCAAAGGACACCGCGCCGCTCGCCGAAGCGGACACATTTGCAATGGGATGACCCGTTATGCGGAAGTTTGCGTGGCTATCGATGTTTTTTCTTTTCTTCGCGGCTGCGCCGGCTTGGGCTCAGGGCACTCCCCAGCAGCAGGAAGCCTGCAAGAATGACGCCTTCCGCTTCTGCGAGGCGCAGGTTCCTGATGCGATTGCGGTCGAAGCGTGCCTTCGCGCCAATATGCGGTATCTGAGCCCGGCTTGCCGCCATGAGTTCGGAGCCCCAGCGCCGAGGAGAGGCAGGCGCTGACCAGGCCGCCCTTTCCGCCTTAAAGAGCCGCGCCTGTCCGGCGCGGCTTAAAATATCGGCTCAGGCTTAGACCTTGCGGCATTCCTCGGCGCAAGCCTTGCAGGCTGCGCCCATGTCGACGCATTCCGAATATTGCGGGAACTTGTCGCATTCCTTCTTGCAGGCGTCGCAGACCTCCGCGACGATCTTCGCCATCGCCGGCGTGAAGGGCGAATTCACCGCCGCCAGCGAGACCAGAGCGCCGCAAGCGGCGATCGCGTCGTGGGTCGCCTTGGTGCAGTCCGCCATGCTCGTGTCGTTCATCGACAGCATGCCGTAGCAATGGCGCAGGCAATCATTGCCCGCCGTCACGCATTTGCCGCTCGTCTCACTGAGCGCCTTATATTTCGGCGGATGCATGTGATGCGCATGGGCCGCGTGGCTATCCGCAGCCTTGCCCGCCTCCTCGGCGGCGGCGCGTGAAACAGAGGCGGCGGCGGCCATTGCGGCCAGAGTGGTCATAAACTCGCGTCTTTCCAAGATAGCCTCCTCAAATTGCTCCCGAACCCGGGAAATGAACGTGGTAGACCCGATTCGACGGCGCAACATAATCCAAGAAACAGCCTAAGATCATACGCTTCTCGCCATTGGCGCGGCCGAAGCCGAACGCGGGCCAACGACTCGCGCCGCCGCGCGGTGATACGAAACGCGTCGCGGGAAAGCTACCGTCCGCGTTGCGGATGCAAAAGCCGCGCCGTTTCGCCGAACGCCGAGACGAGCGCGACGCCGATTGCGATGACGCCGACGGTGTTGGTCGTCGGCGTCAGGCCGCCGAGCGTGATCAGCATCGTCGTTGCGGCCGCGGGCGGGTGCTCGGCGCGCAACAGCAGTTGCAGAGCCACGGTCGCCGCCACCGCCAGTGCGGTCGCCGCGACGCGGGACATCGACAGCAGATCTCCGCCGACGACGGGCGGGGCGAGCTGCGCGGCGAAGAGAAAGAGCGCGCCGAACCCGGCGGCGACGCCGACCGAATGGCCGATGAGCGTGTTCCAGACCCGCGCGGCCGGTTCATTCGGCGTGACCACCTGGATGAAAATCGTCGGACCGACGCTCGGGAACAACCATGGCTGTCCCGCCCACCAGCCCAGCACGCCGATGATCGCCATGACAAGGCCGGACAGCGCCGTCGCATAGACCCCGGACATGATCGGTCGCCATGAGATCACGCAGGCGGCTCCGGCGTCTGGCGAGCGGCAAAGCTCGCGCACCAGAATGAGGCTCATCTTCCGCATCAAACGCGCCAGGCGCTTTTCACGTTCCGCGCCGTTCGTCCTGCTTGGCGCGAGTTGCAAGGCGACGCGACATAATGTAACGCTGACGTAACGAGCGCGCTTGCAATTTCGAAGTCGCCTCGCCTTTGCGGCACGAATTTGTAAAACGAGACTAGATATGAGCGATAGGCCGAGAATCGCGCTGTTTATTGACGGCGCCAATCTTTACGCATCCACAAAAACGCTCGGATTCGACGTCGACTATCGGCGCATCTTGCGGGAATTCGAAAGCAGAGGCCGCGTGTTGCGGGCGTTTTACTACACCGCATTAATCGAAGATCAGGAATATTCCTCGGTCCGCCCGCTGATCGACTGGCTCGATTACAACGGCTTCACCGTCGTGACGAAGCCGGTCAAGGAATTCGTCGATTTCGCCGGCCGTCGCAAGCTCAAGGGCAATATGGACACGGAACTCGCCGTCGATGCGATGGAGATGGCCAAACACATCGACGAGATGGTGTTGTTTTCCGGCAATGGCGATTTCCGACGGCTCGTCCAGGCGGTCCAGCGCAAGGGCGTGCGGGTCACCGTAATCTCAACCGTCTCGACGCAGCCCCCGTTCGTCGCCGACGACTTGCGGCGGCAGGCGGATGTCTTCCTTGATCTCGTCCAGCTCGCGCCGGTTATCGGGCGCGATCCGAGGGAGCGCGCCGAGCGCCTGAACCGCTGCCAGGAGGAACGGCTGCTCGAGCCGCGGATGTTGCCGGCGCAGCTTTGAGTCGCGTGACGGGGCGACGGGAGACGCTCACGCGGCTCCACCCGATTCGCTGCGATTGCCGAACACGATCCATATCAGACCGCCAGCGCTCATTGCGAAGCCCAGCCACAGAAGTCCATTGGCGAGGTCTTCCTCATAGGTGAACACAATCAGGCTGACGCCCGCAAAAGTGAGCGCGAGCGGCGGCAGCAAATGCGCATAGCCGGACAGCAGCAGCAGGATCGCAAGCGAGAAAGGAATCAAAAACACAAGAAGCAGTTCTTCCATGCCCGTGGCCTCCGATTCGGTCTTCCGCCACATCATCGGAATTCAAAGGCATGCCCGCAAGTGCCCTCGCCGACAAAGCCGTGGCTCGCGGCGCGTGTGGGCGCCGGCTGGCTGCCGGCGATCGCGCGGAAAATGGCGCCGGTCCGCCACGGACGAGGCGCTTCGCTTTCGCGAAGCGCTTGCGGCGCCTGCGCGAGCCGGCGCTCGCCCATCGAGACGCCGAAACTTTGCCAGCGCTCATTTGCCCTATACGATGGGCCGCATGTTTCACGATCCAGATTTCATGCCCTTCACGCCGCGCGCTCGTCCGTCACTCCGCGCAGCGACCTCGAACATGATCGAGAACTGGCCGCCGCAGGCCTATCGCGAGGGACACGCCACGATGCACGGCCTTTGGCCGGTGCTGCGTGAGACGCTGCTGCTGACAGATCCGGCCCTGATCGAAGAAGTGCTCGTCACCCGCGCCGACGACTTCATGCGTGACCCCGCCCAGAGGCGCGCCCTTTCAAATGACGTCAGTCGCGAAAGCCTCTTCTTCGCGGAAGGCGCCGATTGGCGCTGGCAGCGGCGCGCGGTCGCCCCTGCCTTTCGCCATGAGAAATTGCTGGCGCTGATCCCGACCATCGCCCGATGCGCAAACGCATTGGCCGAGGAATGGCGACGCGCGGGCAAGGGCGCCGTGATCGACGTGGCGCCGCCGATGTCGAAGGTGACTTTCGCGATCATTCTCCAGGCGGTGCTGGGGAAAGGGGCGGAGGCGCTGGATCAGCGGATGTTCCTCGCCGCTTTGAATCCCACGCTGTCGAGCATCGCCTGGCGGTTTCTCTATGCGCGGATGGGAGCGCCCGAGGGAACGCCCTTTCCGGGCTCGCGCAAAAGGGCGGCGAGCATTCGCTGGCTTTACGAGGCGATCGCCCGGCTCGTCGCCGATCGACGCGCGGAAGGCGGCGCGTCTAATGACATTCTGGCGCTGCTCCTTTCCGCGAAAGACCCGGAAACCGGGCGCGTGATGAGCGACAATGAGCTGATCTCCAACCTCTACACCTTCATGGTTGGCGGCCATGAGACCTCGGCGACCGCGCTGGCTTGGACTCTCTGGCTTCTCGCCA
Organism: Beijerinckiaceae bacterium; assembly: GCA_033853615.1. Taxonomy (GTDB): domain Bacteria; phylum Pseudomonadota; class Alphaproteobacteria; order Rhizobiales; family Beijerinckiaceae; genus Methylosinus. Next base: position 11,195 of record JAWOLK010000162.1, read on the forward strand.
AGGACCAGGCGACGCAGGAACGCTTGCGGGCCGAGATCGCATCGGTGATCGGCGAACGCGAAATCGGCTCCGAGGATATCGATCGGCTGACATTTACGCGGCAGGCGCTCCAGGAATCGATGCGGCTGTTCCCGCCCTCCATCGGCCTCGGCCGCGCGCCGCGTCGGGACGTCACGATCGGCCCGCGCCGGATCGCGAGAGGCGAGACTGTGATCCTGGCGAGCTGGTGCATGCATCGACACGAAAAGCTTTGGGAGGAGCCCAACGGCTTCGATCCCGACCGCTTCTCGTCGGAGAGAGCGAAATCGCGCCACCGCTACGCCTATCTTCCCTTCGGCGGCGGACAGAGGATTTGCGTCGGCATGAGTTTAGCGATGCTGGAAATGGTCGTCATTCTCGCAACGCTCGTGCGCGACTTCCGGTTCAAGGCGACGCCCGGCCATCGCATCATGCTCACGACGAATCTGACGCTGCGCTCGAAGAATGGTCTTCCGCTGTCGATCGAAGCGCTCTGAGCATTGGAGAGAGCGCGATCTCGTTCGCGCAGCTGCGCGCTGCCGAGTCCAGGGCGACGTTCTCGCGCGCGACACGTCTTTAACTAAGCGCCGTTGAGAACGGGGCCGCGCGGCGATGCTTGTTGTTGAGATTTGCGGAGCGACGGACCATCGGAAATCGATGGTGCCCAGGAGAGG
>JAWOLK010000163.1:0-27063 GCA_033853615.1 Beijerinckiaceae bacterium
GCTCCGCCTCTTTGTTTGCGCCGGGAGCTTAGTTTTGCGCCAACAGGCTTGCGCGAAGATTGACGCGCGGCGCCCTGGTTCCTACTGTGCGCGCCTTCCGACACAACAGCCCAAGGCCCATGTCCCGCACCAAGCTCGCCCTTACGCAAGATCTCGTCGAAGCCGCGCGCGTCTCGCCCGCCTGGCCTTTCGAAGAGGCGCGCAAACTCGTCAAGCGCATCGAGGCGACGGGCCAGAAAAGCGTGTTGTTCGAGACGGGCTATGGCCCCTCGGGCCTGCCGCATATCGGCACCTTCGGCGAGGTGGCGCGCACCAGCATGGTGCGCCGCGCCTTCGAAATCCTCACCGAGAACCAGATCGAGACGCGCCTCATCGCCTTTTCGGACGATATGGACGGGCTGCGCAAAGTGCCCGACAACATCCCCAACAAGGAGCTGGTCGCCGCCCATCTCGGCAAGCCGCTGACCAAAGTGCCCGACCCCTTCGGCACGCATGACAGTTTCGGCGCGCATAATAATGCGCGGCTGCGCGCCTTTCTCGACGCTTTCGGCTTCGAATATGAGTTCGCCTCTTCGACCGACTATTACACGTCCGGCCGTTTCGACGCCGCGCTGAAGCATATGCTCGCGCGCTATGACGCGGTGATGCAGATCATGCTGCCGAGCTTTCGCGAGGAGCGCGCGGCGACCTATTCGCCGTTTCTGCCGATCCATCCGAAGACCGGCAATGTGATGCAGGTCCCGCTCACGGCCTATGACGCCGAGGCGGGGACGATCTCATGGGCCGACCCCGACAGCGGCGAGAGTTTTACGACGCCGGTGACGGGCGGCCATTGCAAGCTGCAATGGAAGCCGGACTGGGCGATGCGCTGGTATGCGCTCGGCGTCGATTATGAAATGGCCGGCAAGGATTTGATCGATTCGGTGAAGCTCTCGGGCGCCATTGTCCGCGCGCTCGGCGGCCGCGCGCCGGAGGGCTTCAACTATGAGCTCTTCCTCGATGAAAAGGGCCAGAAGATTTCGAAGTCGAAGGGCAACGGCCTCACCATCGAGGAATGGCTGACTTACGCCAGTCCCGAAAGCCTCGCGCAATTCATGTTTCAGAAGCCGACGGCGGCCAAGCGCCTGCATTTCGACGTGATCCCGCGCAATGTCGACGATTATCTGAACTTCCTCGACGCCTATGGCCGACAGGACTGGAAGAACCGTCTCGGCAATCCGGTGTGGCACATCCACGGGGGCGTTCCGCCGGCGCCCGAGACGCTGGCGCATGAGGGCGAAGCCAAGGGCACGAGCGTTTCCTTCTCGATGCTGCTGAACCTCGCCGCCGTGGCGAACGCCGAAGATCCGGCCGTGCTGTGGGGCTTCCTGAAGCGCTACGCGCCCTCCGCGAGCCCCGAGAACCACCCGCATCTCGACAAGCTCGTCGGCTATGCGGTCGCTTATTTCCGCGACTTCGTGAAGCCTGCGAAACAATATCGCCCCGCCGACGAGGTCGAGCGCTCCGTGCTGACGACACTTTCCGAGACGCTCGCCGCGCTGCCGGCCGGCGCCAACGCCGAGGACATACAGACGGCGCTCTACGACGTCGCCCGCGCCGTGCCGCGCTACCAGGATTTTAACGCCAAAGGCGCGACGCCGGAGCGGCCGGGCGTCTCCAACGACTTCTTCAACATGCTCTATGAGGTGCTGCTGGGCGAAAAGCGCGGCCCGCGCTTCGGCTCCTTCGTCGCGCTCTATGGGATCGCCGAAACCCGTGCCCTGATCGACAAGGCGCTCGCCGGGGCGCTCATCAAGCCCGCCGCCTGATGCGCGCCGCCGACGCCGATATTCTGATCATTCCGGGGCTTTCGAACTCTGGCCCGGATCATTGGCAGAGCCGCTGGCAGCAGCGGCTCTCGACGGCGCGGCGTGTGATGCAACAAGATTGGGACGCCCCGAAGCGCGACGCCTGGGTGGAGACCATCGCCCGCGAGGTCGCCGCCTCAAAGCGCCCGGTTGTTTGCGTCGCGCATTCGCTCGGCGTTGTAGCGCTGCTGCATGCGGCGCAGGAGGTCGGCGACAAGATCGCCGGCGCCTTTCTCGTCGCGCCGCCCTCGGAGGCGGTGACGCGCGAATTGCCGGCGGTGGATTCGGCCTTTGTCCCCTATCCGCGCCGGCGCCTGCCCTTTCCGGCCGTGCTGATCGGCGGCGGCGACGACCCTTACGCCGAGCCGGGCTTTGCCAAACAACTCGCAGCGGACATTGGCGCGCGCTTCGTCGACGCCGGCGCCGTCGGCCATATTAATGTGGACAGCGGCCACGGCCCCTGGCCGGAAGGCTCGATGAGCTTCGCGCATTTTATCGCAAAGCTGTGAGACGCATCGCCCGCGTGCTCGTTGCGTTCGCCGTTCTCGCGACGCCGCTCGGCGCCGGCCTCGCCGCCGAGACGCCCGCCGACCCGGCCGGCGCGCTCTGGCGCCCGGCAGGCGCCGCGACGACGCTGCTCGTCGAGACCGACGCGCATGCGTCGCTGGCCGATTTCGCTAGGCGCCGCAACATGGCGGTTCTTTTCGCGAAGCCGGGGCTAGAGGCCGATGATCTCGGCGACGCAATAAAACGGCTGCGCGCGGCGCTGCATGTCAAATTCGTGATCGGCCACGGCGCCGGCGCGGCGGCGGCTGCTCTGCTCAGCGCGAAAAATTTCGACGCGCTGCTGTTGCACGACCCGCAACCGCTGGCGCCGGCCGATTCGCGCGCCTTTGTCATTGAAACTGTCGGCTCGGATGTCTGGTGGCGCCCGGCGCCGCAAATCGCCCTCCCTGAGCCAAAGCGCGGCCGCGTCTTTTTCCTCGCCGGCGTCGCCGCGCCGGGGGATGGCGAAAACTGCGTCGCGCCAGTCAATCCGCGCGCCCCGGCCCCGGCGGAGCGGGCGCTGCTCGTCGCGCTCGACGATTACTTGAGCAAAGGAACGGCCCCGCCCGCCTCGCGTCCGGCGACGCTTCGCGAGGCGCGCGATCTGCATTGGCCGGCAAGCCTGCCGCCGCCGCCCTTCGCCGACGACCGGCAGGTTCCGGCGATCGACGCCGACGGCAATGAGTCGTCCGGCCTGCGCCTGCCGGATCAGGCGCTGCCGGTCGCGACTTTCACCGGCTGGAACGCGAGCAAAGAGAAGGACGGGCCCCCCTGTTTAGCCGGCGCGGCGGTTCCCTTCCCGTCCTCGGCCGAGGCGCGCAAACAGACCGGCGACAGCCGCTTATCGCTCCCCGAGCGCTATGGCTCGCGCGCCTATTTTGTCGCGACGATGCGGGCGGTCGCCGACAAGCTCGTCAAGGAGCGCCTGCTGTTGAAGGAGGACGCCGACGCCTATGTGGCGGCGGCGAAACAGGCGCCGTTTTAAGGTTTTCGCGCGCAGCGAAACGCGAGGCGCCGGCTCGCAACGACCATGGACCGCGAGCCTCCGGCTCGCTTTTGCGCGCGGGCCGGTCGCGCCCTGGCGCCTATTCCTGAACCGGCAGGGCGTTCGCGCCGCGCCCCTTTTGCGCCGCGCCGAGCAGCGGCAGCAACAGCGCCCGCGGCGTGAGCCCGACGCCGAAAACCATCGCCTTGTTGACGATGCCGGGGACGACCACCGCCCTATTGGCCATCAGCCCCTCATAGCCCTGCCGCGCGACCTCGGCCGCCGGCACGAGCGCCGGTCGCATCGCCGCCATGGCGCCGGAGAAATCGAAGCCCGCCCGCGCCTGAAAGCCGGTCTTCACCGGCCCCGGACAGAGGCAGGACACTTTCACCCCCGCAGCCTTGACCTCCTCCCGCAACGCCTCGCTGAAGGAGCGCACATAGGCTTTCGTCGCGTAATAGACGCCGAAATTCGGCCCAGGCATGAAGGAGGCGATGGATGCGACGTTCAGCACCCCGCCCTGCGCGGCGGTGATCGCCGGCAGAAAGCGCAAGGTCAGCGCCGTCAGCGCCCGGACATTGAGATCGACGCAGGCGAGCTGCTCGGCCGCGGCCAGCTCGGCCATCGCGCCCATCAGGCCAAAGCCCGCATTATTGACGAGATAATGCGGGGTCACGCCGGCTTCATCGAGCGCGGCTGCGAGTTCCTCGGCCGCATCCGCGGCGCCGAGATCGAGGCCGATCACCAGCGGCCGCGTCGCGCCCGCCCCGGCGATGTCATCGGCCAGCGCCTCCAGCCGGTCGCGCCGGCGGGCGACGAGGGCGGTCTGATGCCCCTTCTCGGCGAACACCCGCGCCAGCTCCGCGCCGATGCCGTCCGATGCGCCGGTGATGACCGCCGCCGGGCGCGGCGCTGTTGCGTGGTTCATGGTTTTGGTTCCTCGAATCTGTCAGAAAACACAGGCGCGCAATCGCCGCAAAATATCAGTCCCACGGCCCCGCCGGCTCCACAGGACGCGCCTCGGCGTCGGCGCGGGCCTCCTGCCGCAAGGTGACGCGGTCGCGGGTCGAGACGCCGAGCAGTTCCGCGACGCGCCAGACGACATTCTCCTCCAGCTCGTCGACGACGCCATTGGCGTAGGCCATGTCCCAAAGCATGCCGACCACCTGCCGGCGCCCCTCGGCGTCCAGCACGCGGGTCAGGACGCTGGTGAAGCGGTAGAGATCGACCGCCTCGCGTTCGCTCTCCCAGGCCTCCTCGATCAGCCGGCGGGCGCTCGCCGCGTCGAGGCCGAAGCGCTTCTCGACGATGTCGGCGAGCCGCGTCTGCTCCTTGCGGTCGATATGGCCGTCGATCAAGGCGATATGGACGAGCAGAGCGGCGGCCGCGAGCTGATAATCCTCCGCCTCGAACTTGCGCCGCGGCGCCTCGCCGGAGAGATCGTCGATGAATTTTTTCAATGCGTCGAACATGGCGCCGCCGAGGTTGGGTGTGACGCTTCCTTCTTAAAGCAGACGCGGCGCCTTTGGTAGCCGCAGGCGTGACATAAAGACTTCTTTATATCTTTATTGCAGCAGCGGGCGCCCTCTGATATAGGCTGCGCCGAACGGACGCGCGCCACTCAGGGGAAATTCATGACTGCGCATTTCAATGATTACGCCGTGACGGACATCGGCCTCGCCGAGTGGGGCCGCAAGGAAATCGCCATCGCCGAAACGGAAATGCCCGGCCTGATGGCCACCCGCGCCGAATTCGGCCCGGCGCAGCCGTTGAAGGGCGCGCGCATCGCCGGCTCGCTGCACATGACGATCCAGACCGCCGTGCTGATCGAGACGCTGAAGGCGCTCGGCGCCGATGTGCGCTGGGCCTCCTGCAACATTTATTCGACGCAGGATCACGCCGCCGCGGCGATCGCCGCCACCGGCACGCCGGTCTTCGCCCGCAAGGGCGAGAGCCTCGAAGACTACTGGGACTACACGCACCGCATCTTCGAGTGGAACGACGGCGGCTGCCCGAACATGATCCTCGACGACGGCGGCGACGCGACCTTGCTCATCCATCTCGGCCTGCGCGCCGAGAACGGCGACACCGCCTTTCTCGAAAAGGCGACGAATGAGGAGGAGGAAGTCCTCTTCGCCGCGATCAAGAAGCGCTTGAAATCCAATCCGGGATTCTACAAGCGCAACGCCGAGGCGATCAAGGGCGTCACCGAGGAGACGACCACCGGCGTGCATCGCCTCTACATCATGCAGAAGGAGGGCAAGCTCCTCTGGCCGGCGATCAACGTCAACGACTCGGTGACGAAGTCGAAGTTCGACAATCTCTATGGCTGCCGCGAGTCGCTGGTCGACGGCATCCGTCGCGGCACCGATGTGATGATGGCCGGCAAGGTCGCCATGGTCTGCGGCTTCGGCGACGTCGGCAAGGGCTCGGCCGCCTCGCTGCGCAACGCCGGCTGCCGCGTGCTGGTCTCCGAGATCGACCCGATTTGCGCGCTTCAGGCGGCGATGGAAGGCTATGAAGTCACCACCATGGAGGACGCCGCTCCCCGCGCGGATATCTTCGTCACCGCGACCGGCAATGTCGACGTGATCACCACCGAGCACATGCGCCGGATGAAGGACCGCGCCATCGTCTGCAACATCGGCCATTTCGACAGCGAAATTCAGGTCGCTGGCCTGCGCAACTTCAAATGGCACAATGTCAAGCCGCAGGTCGACGAGATCGAGTTCCCCGACGGCCACCGCGTCATCCTGCTGTCGGAAGGCCGCCTCGTTAATCTCGGCAACGCCACTGGCCATCCCTCCTTCGTGATGTCGGCTTCCTTCACCAACCAGACGCTCGCCCAGATCGAGCTTTGGACGAAGCAGGGCGCCTATGGGAAGCAGGTCTACACGCTGCCCAAGCACCTCGACGAAAAGGTGGCCTCGCTCCATCTCGACAAGATCGGCGTGAAGCTGACCAAGATGACGGAGCAGCAGGCCGCCTATCTGAATCTGCCGGCGAACGGGCCGTTCAAGCCGGAGCACTACCGCTACTAAGCATCTCCCGCGCCGGGCGCCGGCGCGGGGGCTCCCGCCGCGAAGCAGGCGCGCGGTCCGGTGACCCGGCCGGCGCAAGCTCGGCTTTATATGAGCCCCGTTCCGCATTGGAATCGGGGCTCTTTTTTCGCGTCGACAAATCCCGTTTTAACTTTTAGGGATCGCGTTCTAGATTGTGGCGATTCGTAAGCGCGGCAGCGCGCGCGAACGGCTTACGGCGTTTGGTGTGACGAGACGACCCCCCGCAAAGCGACCGTGGAGACCGGTTCGTATGACATTGATGCGAAGATGCCTTGTCGCCGGAGCCGCGCGCGGATGACGAAGCACGAGCACAGCGGCGGGACGCCGGCGGAGCGGCTCCGCCGGCTGATGGGCGCAGTGGCCCCGGCGGCCCGGACGGCTTCGGCGCTGCTCGCCTCGGCCGGCGCGGCGCAGGCGCAAGCGGCCCAGGCGGCCGAGATCGGCTTCGATTCGGAGCTGGTCGGAGTCGCCCTCGGCGGCGGGCTTGCCTTGTTCTCGGTGCTGGTGGCGTTGACGCATCTGACCGAGCGCAAACGCTGGCGCCAGCGCGAGGCCGAGATGGCCGCGCAGCTCGAAGCCGCCCACGCCGAGCTGGACCGCGCCAAGATCTTCCTCGAGAGCGATCCCCAGCTCTTCATCGCCTGGGACGGGCCGGCGGGCGACGCCGACATCGAGGGCTCGCCCAACGCCGTGTGCGGCCTTGCGGCCTCCGGCCGGGTGCTGGGCTTCGGCGCCTGGCTGCCGCCCGCCTCGGCGCAGGAGCTGGAAGCAAAGCTCGCAAAGCTGCGCCAGCGCGGCGCCGGCTTCCGCGTGACGCTCGCCGGTCTCGACGGCAGGCATTTCGACGCCGAGGGCCGCGCCATCGGCGGCCGCGCGGTGCTGCGGCTGCGCGAGGTCTCCGGCGACAAGCGCGAGCTGATCGAATTGCGCGAGCGTTTGAACCGCAAGACAGCAGAGGTCGACGGGCTGCACGTCCTGCTCGAGGCCGCCCCGGCGCCCGCCTGGATCCGCGACGGCGCCGGCCGGCTGGTTTTCGTCAACAGCGCCTATGCGCAGGCGGTGGAGGCGGAAAGCCCCGCCGACGCCATTGCGCGGCAACTCGAGCTGCTCGACCAATCCGCCCGGGCGGCGGCGCGCGGCGCCTACGCCGGGGCGACCGTGTGGCGGGAGCGCGTCACGGCGATTGTCGCCGGCGAGCGGCATACGCTCGACGTGGTGCAGACGCCGGGCGAGAATTTCTGCGCGACGATCGCGCTCGATCGCCACGAGATCGACAAAGTGCGCGCCGATCTCGAGCGGCAGATGGATTCGCACGCCCGCACGCTCGATCAACTGCCGACGGCGGTGGCGATTTTCGACCGCGCCCAGCGGCTCGTCTACCGCAATGCGGCCTATAACAAGCTCTGGCCGCTCGACGCCGCCTTTCTCGACCAGCAGCCGAGCGACGCCGAGATTCTCGACCGCCTGCGCGCCGCCCAGCGCCTCCCCGTGGAGGCGGATTACAAAGCCTGGAAGGCCCGCCTGCTCGAAGCCTATCGCTCGCCCGAGCAGCACGAGCACATCTGGCACCTGCCGGACGCGCGCGCGCTCCGGGTCGTCGTGCGCCCCAATCCGCAGGGCGGCGTGACCTATCTCTACGACGACATGTCCGAGCGCTACGATCTCGAGTCGCGCTTCAATGCGCTCTATCGCATGCAGAACGAGACGCTGGAGACGCTGCATGAAGGCGTCGCCGTTTTCGGCACCGACGGGCGACTGCGTTTCAGCAATCCGGCTTTCGTCGCGCTGTGGGGGCTCGATCCGCAGGCGCTCGCGGAAAAGCCGCGCTTCGAAGACATTGCGAAATCTTGCAGCGCGCTCTATCCGGACGCCTCGACCTGGAACGAGCTGCGCGGCTTCGTCACCGGCCTGCCGGAAATGCGCACCGGCTTCACGCACCGCATCGAGCGCAGCGACGGCGTCGTGCTCGACGTCACCGCGCAGCCGCTGCCCGAGGGCGCGGCGCTGCTCACCTTCGTCGACGTCACCAATGACGTGAATGTCGAGCGCGCGTTGACCGACCGCAACAGCGCGCTGCTCGCCGCCGAAAAACTACGTAACGACTTCACCCATCACGTCAGCTACGAGCTGCGCTCGCCACTGAACAATATCAACGGCTTCGTGCATCTTCTGGGCGAAGAGTCGACCGGCCCGCTCAACGCCAAGCAGCGCGAATATCTGAGCTATGTGCGCAAATCCTCGGACGCGCTGCTCGCCATCATCGACGACATTCTCGATCTCGCGACGATCGACGAGGACGCGATGTCGCTCGACGTCGAGGACGTCGACGCCGAGAGCGCGATGCGCGCGGCGCTGGAAGGGGTGCAGGATCGGCTCGTCGAAAACAAGATCGACCTTCAGATCGTCGTGACCGGCGAGGTCGGAACCTTCCGCGGCGACGCCAAGCGCGTGCGGCAGATTTTGTTCAACCTCCTCTCCAACGCCATCGGCTTCTCGCGCCCCGGCCAGACGGTGACGCTCGCCGCGTTGCGTCGCGAGGGCGAGGTCGTGTTCAAGGTCATCGACCGCGGCCGCGGCATTCCGCCCGAAGTGCTGGAGCGCGTCTTCGAGCGCTTCGAATCGCACACCGCTGGAACGCGCCATCGCGGCGTCGGCCTCGGCCTGTCCATCGTGCGCGCCTTCATGGAGCTGCACGGCGGCAGGGTTCTCATCGACTCCGCGCCGGGCGAGGGGACGACGGTCACCTGCATTTTCCCCGTCCGCGCGGAGAACAGCGCGACGACCGAGGAGCGCGCCTCGTGAGCGAGGAGACCAAGACCGTCTGGCGGCTCGACGCGCCGAATGAGGAGGCGACCGTCGCGCTCGCCGCCGATCTCGCGATCGCGCTGCTGAAGGACGGCGACGTGGTGACGCTCGCCGGCGATCTCGGCGCCGGCAAAACCACGCTGGCGCGGGCCCTCATCCGCAAGCTGATGAACGACCCGCTGCTGGAGGCGCCGAGCCCGACCTTCACGCTGATGCAGGTCTATGAGAATGAGACGCGCCGCGTCGTGCACGCCGATCTCTACCGCATCGGCTCGGCGGCCGAGCTGTCCGAACTGGATTGGGAGGACACGACCGAGGGCGCCATCGTGCTGGTCGAATGGGCCGAGCGGGCGCGCGATTATTTCTCCGGCGACCGGCTCGATATTCGTCTCAGTTTCACCGACGCGGATCAGCCCGAGGCGCGCCGCCTCACCATTTCCGGCTACGGCGCCTTCGCCCAGCGCCTCGCGGCTTTCAAGGCGCTGCGTGAATTGCTGCGCGCTGCCGGCTGGAACGAGGCGAAGCGCAGCTTTCTGCAAGGCGACGCCTCGACCCGCGCCTATGAGACGCTGGAAAAGCAGAGCGGCGAGCGCGCCATTCTGATGATCTCGCCGCCGCGGCCGGACGGTCCGCCGATCCGCTACGGCAAATCCTACAGCGAGATTGCGAAGCTCGCCGAGAATGTGAGAGCCTTCGTCGCGATCGACCAGGGCCTGCGTGCGGAAGGGCTCTCGGCCCCGCGCATCCTCGCGCGCGATCTCGACGCCGGCCTGTTGATCGTCGAGGATCTCGGCCGCGAGGGCGTCGTCGACGAAAACGGCCCCATCCCGGAGCGCTATCTCGAAGCGGCGAGCGTGCTCGCGCATCTGCACAAGCAGGTTTTGCCCGAGACCATCACGATCGACGAGAACGGCGTCTATCGCATCCCGCCCTATGATCTCGACGCGCTGTTGATCGAGGTCGATCTGCTGCTCGAATGGTATGCGGGACGAATCGCCAAGACCTCGATCGCCTCCGGCCCGCGGGCGACCTTCGTCAATCTCTGGCGCCATGCGCTGCTGCCCGTCGCCTCCGCGCCCCCGACCTGGACGCTGCGCGACTATCATTCGCCCAATCTTCTGTGGCTCGCGGGGCGCGAGGGGCTGGCGCGCGTCGGCCTCATCGATTTTCAGGACTGCGTGCTGGGGCATGCGGCCTATGACGTCGTGTCGCTGGCGCAGGACGCGCGCGTCGACGTGCCGGATGATCTGGAAATGAAGCTGCTTGCGCATTATGCGCTGCTGCGGCGCGCCGCCGATCCCGAATTCGACATGGCCGGCTTCGCGCGGGCCTACGCCATTCTCGGCGCGCAGCGCGCCACGAAGATTCTGGGGATTTTCGCGCGGCTCGACCAGCGCGACGGCAAGCCGCAATATCTCGCCCATATCCCGCGCGTTCAACGTTATTTGCGCAAGAGCCTGCGTCATCCGGCGCTCGCCGACATCAAGGGTTGGTATGAATCTTATCTCCCCGCAGTCTTCGCCGAGTGACCGCGCGCGCGCCATTCCGGCGACGGCTTTTGTTTTCGCGGCGGGGCTTGGAACGCGCATGCGCCCGCTCACCGATACGACGCCGAAGCCGCTGGTGAACGTCGCCGGCAAGGCGCTGATCGACCGGGCGCTCGACGATTTCGCGCAGGCGGGCGTTACGACCGCGATCGTGAATATCCATCACCTCGCCGACCAGATCGAGGCGCATCTCGCAAGCCGCAGGGCGCCGCGCATTGTCTTATCCGACGAGCGCGCGCGGCTGCTCGATCAAGGCGGCGGCATAAAGAAAGCCTTGCCGCTCTTAAGCGACGCGCCTTTCTTCATCTGCAACACCGACGCCTTTTGGGCGACGGGCGGCGCGCGAAATCTGCAACGACTCGCCGAGGCCTTCGATCCCGCGCGGATGGACGCGGCGCTGCTGCTCGCGCCGACAAAGGCGAGCGTCGGCGTCGATTGGGGCGGCGATTTCGGGCTTTCGGACGACGGCCGCATTGTGAAGGGCGAAGGGCCACAGCCCTATGTCTATACGGGCGTCGGCGTCATCAAGCCGCAGCTTTTCGAAGGCATTGCGGAAGATGTGTTTCGCCTCGCGCCCTTCTTCTTCCGCGCCGCCGAACAAGGGCGCCTCTTCGGCGTTGCGGCCGAGGGGCTGTGGCTGCATGTCGGAACAATCGCCGCGATCGCCGACGCCGAGCGCGCGCTCGCCGAGAGAGCGGGTTGATGCGGCGGCCGTCATTGCGAGGCGCGAATGCGCCGAAGCAATCCAGAGCAAACGCGCTCCCCCTGGATTGCTTCGCTGCGCTCGCAATGACGGGGGGCTAGCATGGCGCGCAGGGTCTTCACCATCGCGCCGGGCGCGCCCTTCCTCGCGACCTTCGTCGAGGCGCTGTTCGCCGGAAAGATCATCCCCGGCTTCGCCGATCTCGGCCCGCTCGAGATTGCGCAAACCACCATTTACGTGCCGACGCAGCGCGCCAAGCGCGCGCTCGTCGCCGAATTTTCCCGCGTCGTCGAAAGGCCGGCGCTGATCCTGCCGCGCATCCTGCCGCTCGGCGGCGTCGAGGACGAAAATGCGGCGCTGCTGGAGCCGGGCGATTCGCAGCTTTTCGACACGGCGGCGGCGCAGGCGATTGATCCCTTGGAGCGGCGGCTCATTCTCTCGGCGCTGGTCATGGCCTGGGCGCGGCAATTGCCGCACGCCCTCGTCGCCATCGACGAAAACGGCGAACCGGAGCATGACGCGCGCGAGGCGTTCCTGGTCTCGCCCTCGCCCGCCAACGCTTTCGCGCTCGCCGGCGAGCTTGGCGCGCTGATCGACGAATTTCTGATCGAGGACATAGACCCGCAGGCGCTCGGCAGGCTGGTCGAGGATTCCTACGATCGCTTCTATTCGCTCACCACGCGCTTTCTGCAAATCGCCTTCGACCATTGGCCGAAGACGCTCGCCGAGCGCGGGCTGATCGACGCCGCCGAGCGGCAGAAGGCGCTGACCGAGGCGCGCATCGCCAAGCTCGCCGCAGAGGCGGCGAAAGCGCCGGTGATCGCGCTCGGCTCGACCGGCGCGATGCCGACGACGGCGCGGCTGCTCGACGCGATCTCGCGGCTCGACCGCGGCGCCGTGGTGCTGCCGGGCCTCGACCGCGACCTCGACGGCGCCGCCTGGCGGCGCATCGGCGAGGCGGTCGAAGACCATGACGAACCGGCCTTCACCCATCCGCAGACGATGTTGAAGCGGCTGATCGAGCGCATGGGCCTCGCCCGCGACGACATAGAGGAGCTGGCCCGGCCCGACGCCCCGGCCGAGGCCCGCCGCGTCTTCGTCTCGCAGGCGTTGCGGCCCGCCGACAGCACCGAGGACTGGCGCGCCTATCGCGCGGAAGCCGGCGCCTCGATCGCGGCGGCGCTCGACGGCGTGAGCTTCATCGACGCGCCGGACGAGCGGCTGGAGGCGCTGGCGCTCGCCCTTTCCATGCGCGAGGCTTTGGAAACGCCCGGCCGCACGGCGGCGCTGGTGACGCCGGACCGCAATATCGCCCGCCGCGTCGCCGCGGAACTGGCGCGTTTCGAGATAGGGATCGACGATTCGGGCGGCGAGCCGCTCGGCGCAACGCCCATCGGCGCGCTCGCGCGGCTCACCGCCGATTGCGCCGAGACGGGCCTGTCCGCGGTCGACGCCGCCGCGCTGCTCGCGCATCCGCTGGCGCGCTTCGGACTTGCCCGCGAGACGCTGGCGCGCCTTGCGCCGAAAGTGGAAATCGCCGTGCTGCGGGCCGTCCCGGCCGGGCCGCGCCTTGCCGATTGCGTCGCGCCGGCGCGGGAGCTTGCCGGGGACATTCACGCCCATCCGGCCGCGCGGCGCCTCTGCGAGGAGGATTGGACCGAAATCGGCGAGCTGCTCGCGCGCATGGACGCCGCCATGGCGCCGCTGCGCAGGCTCCCGCGCGACGCGAAACTCGCCGCGCGGGCGACGGCGCATCGCGAGAGTCTCGCGGCGATTCTCGCAAGCGAGGAAGAGACGCCTTGCGACGGGCTCGCCGAGCTTTGGGCGATTTTCGACACCATCGTCGCGGCTGACGTCGATCTTGCCTTCGACGCTGCGGCCTATGCCGCTTTTCTCGATGCGCTCCTTTATGAGACGATGCTGCGCGGCCCGCGCCGCGCCCATCCGCGCTTGAAAATTCTCGGCCCGCTGGAGGCGCGCCTGCTCGACGCCGATCTCGTGCTGCTCGCCGGGCTCGACGAGACGGTATGGCCGCCGCAGGCGGATACGGGCGCCTTTCTCAACCGCTCGATGCGCCGGCAGCTCCAGCTCTCGCCGCCGGAGCGGCGCATCGGCCAGAGCGCGCACGACTTCGCCGTGGCGCTCGGGGCGCGGAACGTCGTGCTCAGCCGCGCGCAAAAGCGCGACGGCTCGCCGACCGTGCCCTCGCGTTTCCTGACGCGGATCGAGGCGCTGGCCGGCGACGCCTTCGCCGCCTGCAAGGCGCGCGGCGAGGAAAAGCTCGCCATTGCGCAGGCGCTCGACGCGCCGGAAACATCGGCTCCCTGCAAACGGCCGGAGCCGCGGCCGAAGGTCGAACTGCGGCCGAAGCGCCTGAGCGTCACCCGCGTCGAAACGCTGCGGCGCGATCCTTACGCGATCTACGCCGAGCAGATCCTCGGTCTAAAGCCGCTGCCGCCGCTCGGCCCCGAGGAAGGGGCGCGCGAAATCGGCACGGCGCTGCATGCGGCGCTCGCCGAATTCGCCGATGAATTTCCAAGCGGCGAACTGCCGGAGAACGCCCGCGAGCGACTGCTCGCGCTGGCGCGCGAAAAACTCGACAGCCTGTTGTGCGATCCCGCTTTCCGAGCCTTCGACTGGGCGCGGGTGGAGGCGGGGCTCGACCATGCGCTCGCCTTCGAGCGGGCGCGACGCGCGCAAGGCGTGACGATCCATGCGGAGCGCAAGGGCGCGTGGCGCCTGACGCTCGCCGACGGCTCCGACTTCACGCTGAGCGCCCAGGCCGATCGCATCGAGGTCGCGCCCGACGGCGCCGCCCATGTCTTCGACTACAAGACCGGAACGCCGCCCTCGCAAAAGCAAGTGTGCTGCGGTTTTGCGCCGCAACTGACGCTGGAGGCCGCAATGATCGCTGCGGGCGCCTTCCAGGACATCGGCGCGCGCAAAGCGGAAAGCGCCGCCTATGTGCGGCTGCTCGGCGGCGAGGACGGCAAGCCCATTCCGGTGAAGTGCAAGGACAAGAGTTTCGACGAGCTGGTCGCGGACCATGCCGCGCAGGCGCGGGCGCTCCTCGAACAGTTCCGCGAGGCGAAGACCCCCTACCCGCCGCGGCCCTTCGTCGAATTCGCGTCGCGCTACGGGGATTACGACCATCTCGCCCGCGTCAAGGAATGGTCGCAGACGGGCGGGGACACCGAATGAGCGCGCGACGCCCGATCCCCTCCGACACGCGCACGCGGCAGCGCGAGGCGTCCGACCCTGGCGTCTCCGCCTGGGTCTCGGCCCATGCCGGCTCCGGCAAGACGCATGTGCTGACGCAGCGCGTGGTGCGGCTGCTGCTGTCGCGCGTCGCGCCCTCGCGCATCTTGTGTCTCACTTACACCAAGGCCGCCGCCGCCAATATGGCGACGCGCGTTTTCGATCTCCTCGCCAAATGGGCGCTGCTCGACGACGCGGCCTTGACGGCGGCGTTGCAGGCCGCGGGCGTCGAAAGCCCGGGCGCGGATGATCTCGTCTTCGCGCGCAGGCTCTTCGCCCGCACCGTGGAGACGCCGGGCGGGCTGAAGATTCAGACGATCCACGCCTTTTGCGAAAGGCTGCTGCATCTCTTCCCCTTCGAGGCCAATGTGCCGGCAGGGTTTCGCGTCGTCGACGAGATGCGCCAGGCCGAGCTGATGGAGCGCGCCAAGCATCATGTGCTGGCGCAGGCGGGCGAGAATCGCGCGCTGGCCGAGGCGCTGGCCCGCGTCGCCGAGGAGACTTCCGGCGCGGGCTTCGACGGCCTGCTGAAGGAATTGCTGCGCTGGCGCTATGAGGCGGTTCTCGACGCCGAGGCGGCCACGCTGTTGCGCGCACGGCTTGGCTTGGCGAAAGGGGAGACGCTGGCGAGCGTCGAGGAAGAGATTCTCGGCGGCTTCGGCCGCGAGACCTGGCCGAGCCTGGCGGCGCGGCTGCGGCAAGGCGGAACCAATGATGGCAAGCTCGCCGACGCGCTCGATAAGGCGGGCGCGGCATGCGCCGATGCGGTGGAGCGGTATCTCGCCGTCTTCTTCACCACCGATGGCAAGCCGCGCGGCCTTGGCAAAACGAAGATCATTTCCGCGGCGCTCCAGAAGCAAGAACCCGGCCTGCTCGAAGCGCTGGAGGCCGAGCGCGACCGCCTGCCGGCGCTGCTCGACAAACGCGCGGCGGCCGCGACGCTCGCGCGCTCGCAGGCGCTCCTGACGCTCGGCGGCGCGGTCGTTACCGAATATGAGCGGCTGAAACGCTATCGCGGCCTCTTCGATTTCGACGATCTGATCGAGCGCACGAAAAATCTTCTGCTGCGCTCGAGCCCCTCCTGGGTGCTCTACAAGCTGGACCAGCAGATCGATCATATTCTGCTCGATGAGGCGCAAGACACGAGCGCGCCGCAATGGAGCATTCTCGAATCGATTGCCGGGGAGTTCTGCGCCGGCGAAAGCGCGCGCCGCGCGCGGCGCAGTTTCTTTGCGGTCGGCGACGAGAAACAGTCGATCTTCTCCTTCCAGGGGGCGGCGCCGGAGAAATTCGACGAGATGCGCCGCGCATTCGCGCGCCGCTTCGCCGAGGCGGGCGAGAAGTTTCGCGACGTGCGGCTGACGCGCTCTTTTCGTTCGTCAGGCGATATTCTCGCGGCGGTGGACGATGTGTTTGCGTCTGGCGACAACCGGCGCGGCCTCTCTGCCGATTTCAACGAGCCGGCGCCCCGGCACGAGGCGTGGAAGAGCGACGTTAAGGGCCTCATCGAGATTTGGGACGTCGAGCAGGCGGAGCCGAGCGAGCCGCCGCAGGATTGGCGCCTGCCGCTCGATTATGTCGGCGAGAGCGACCCCGCCGCGCGGCTTGCGCAGAAGATCGCCCGCAAGATCAAGGCGCTTCTGGCGCCAGGCGCCGGCGAATTTGTCGAGGACAAGGGCGCGCTGCGCCCTGTGGCGCCCGGCGATATTCTCATTCTCGTGCGAAAGCGCGGCGGCTTCTTCGAGGCGGTGATCCGCGCCTTGAAGACGGAAGGCGTGCCGGTCGCCGGCGCCGACCGACTCGATCTCGCCGGCCATATTGCGGTGATGGATCTCGTCGCCCTGGGCCGTCTCGCGCTGCTCGGCGAGGATGATCTCACGCTCGCCACAGTGCTGAAATCGCCGCTCGTCGGCCTCACCGACGACGATCTTTTGGAGATTGCGCCGCGGCGCGCCGGCGCGCTGTTGGCCGCGCTCGCTCAATCCGAGAATGTCGCGCATAAAGCGGCCGCCGCGCAGATCGAAGGCTGGGCGCGCGCCGCGCAAAGGCTCGCCCCTTTCGATTTCTACACGCATATTCTCGGCCCCGAGCGCGGGCGCGAAAAGCTTCTGGCTCGGCTCGGGCCGGAGGCCAATGACGCAATCGACGAATTTCTTAAGCTCGCGCTCGCCTATGAGCGCGATAGCGCCCGCGGCCTCGCCGGCTTTCTCGCCAGCGTCGAGACGCTCGATCTCTCGATCAAGCGCGACATGGAGAGCGCCGGCGCCGCGGTGCGGGTGATGACGGTGCACGCCTCCAAGGGGCTCGAAGCGAAGATCGTGTTCCTGCCCGACACCTGCGGCGCGCCGAACGGGCGCTACGACCCGAAACTCTTCGATCTCGGGCAGGATGCGCCGTCGATCGTCTGGTCCACCAATATGAAGGCCGACCCGCCGGCGGTCGCGCAACGGCGCGAGGCGCTGCGGCAGGCGGCGGCGGATGAATATCAGCGCCTGCTCTATGTGGCGCTGACGCGCGCCGAGGAGCGCCTCTATGTCGCCGGTTACTGCGGCGCCAAGGGGCGGGCCGCCGGCTGCTGGTACGACACGATCCGCAACGCGCTGGAGCCGAGCTGCCGGGAGGAGACCGACGCGCTGGGCGCGACAGTGCTGCGGCGCGGCGAGCCCTTGCGGGACGGCCCGGCGGCGGCGCCTGCCGCTGCGCCGCGGGCGGTCGAGATTCCCGCCTACGCCCGCACGCCGGCGCCGTTTGAGGCCGCCCCGGCGCCGCCGCTGCGCCCCTCCAATGCGCTGATGGGCGCCGATGCGCTGGAGCTTGCCGGCGCCGCCTCGCCCGCCGACGCCGAGCGGCTGCTGATCGGGCGCCTGACCCATGCGCTGCTGCAACATCTGCCGCGCTGCGCGGCCGGTTTGCGCGCCGAGGCGGCGGCGCGCTTTCTGGAGCTGCGCGCGCCGCAGCTGTCGCTGGCGCGGCGGGAAAAAATTGCGGAAGCCGCGCGGGCCGTCATCGAGGATGCGCGCTTTGCGCCGCTGTTTGGCGCGGCGTCGGCGGCCGAGGTCGACATCGTCGGCCGCGTCGCGACGGCGAAGGGCGCGCTCGCCGTGTCGGGCCGGATCGACCGGCTGGCGGAGACAGAGACGGATGTGTTCATCGCCGATTTCAAAACGCGCGTCACCGATCCGCCGGCGCAGCGCCACTTGCGCCAACTCGCGCTCTACCGCGCCGCGCTCACGCCGCTCTATCCGACCAAACGCCTGCGCTGCGTGCTGATTGCGACCGAGAGCGGCGCGGCGATAGAGGCCGAAAGCGCGGCGCTCGATGCGGCGCTGGCGCGGATCGTCTCGGAGGAGGGTTAGGGCGTTTTGCGCGGAGGCAGGAGCCGGTTCGGGATCAAGAAAACGCCCGAAACAAAGGAGTTAGAGCCCGTGGCGCGATGGACCGGAACAGGCTCTAATCGGCGCCGAAGCTGCACTCCTTCGGCGGCTTCTCGTCCAACCAATCGGCAAGCTTCACGGCGGCGAATTTCGTCGCGACCGGCTTGCCGTTGCGTTTGCCCTTGCCGGTCAGGAGATTCAAATCGCAGGCGCCGCCCTGTTTCTCGTCGAGCGTGTCGCGCTCCTCGCGCGTCACGCCGGCGACGATGAATTCCTTGTTGCGATAAAGGACGGTGAGCGTCTGGCTCCAGCGGCTGCGGCCCATCGCGTCATTGCCGGATTTGATCAGCAGCGCGCCCTTGCCGTTGCTGTCGAGCGTCGGGCGCGAGCCCCACATGGCGCCGTTCCAGGCGGCGTTTTTCTTCACGAGCGCCGGTTTCCCCCCGCTGTCCGGCCGGCCGTCGTCGACGTCGAGATAGAGATAGAGATCGGCGCCGGAGTCGCCGTTGGCGACGAGCACCGCGCGATCCGTCCCGCCGTCCGCTTGAAAGCTGAGCGTGACCGCGGAGAGCACGCGGTCGTAATTTTCCGCCGCCGCCGGCGTCGCGAGCGCCAGCAGGGCGAGGACTTTGGGGAAAAGCGCGCCGGCGCGCCGTCGGTCGCTCTGGATCGCTTCGCTTCGCTCGCAAAGACCTGCGCGCATGTCAGTCCTATGCAATGAAAAAAAAGCCCGGCGTTTTGCGCCGGGCTTCAAAATTACTCGCTGGCGGCGGCGCCGAGCGCCTCGCGTTCGGCCTTTTCCTTGGCCTCCAGATCCTCGCCGGTCTGCTGGTCGACGGCGCGCATCGACAGGCGGACCTTGCCGCGGTCGTCGAAGCCGAGCAGCTTCACCTTCACGCGGTCGCCTTCCTTCACCACGTCGGTGGTCTTGTTCACGCGCTGCTTGGCGAGCTGCGAAATGTGAACGAGGCCGTCGCGCGAGCCGAAGAAATTGACGAAGGCGCCGAAGTCGGCGGTCTTGACCACCGTGCCCTCGTAGATCTGGCCGACTTCCGGCTCCGAGGCGATCGACTTGATCCAGTTGATCGCCGCCTTGATCGAATTGGCGTCGCTGGAGGCGACCTTCACCGTGCCGTCGTCCTCGATGCTGACCTTGGCGCCGGTTTTTTCGACGATCTCGCGAATGACCTTGCCGCCGGAACCGATCACCTCGCGAATCTTGTCGGTCGGGATCTTCATCGTCTCGATGCGCGGCGCGAATTCGCCCAGCTCCGCGCGCGAGGCGGAGATCGCCTTCGCCATCTCGCCGAGGATATGCAGACGCCCGTCGCGGGCCTGGGCCAGCGCGACGCGCATGATCTCCTCGGTGATGCCGGCGATCTTGATGTCCATCTGCAGCGAGGTCACGCCATTGGCCGTGCCCGCCACCTTGAAGTCCATGTCGCCGAGATGGTCCTCGTCGCCGAGAATGTCGGAGAGCACCGCATAGCGGTCGCCTTCGAGAATGAGGCCCATGGCGATGCCGGCGGTCGGCGCGCGCAGCGGGACGCCCGCGTCCATCAGCGCGAGCGAGGAGCCGCAGACCGTCGCCATGGACGACGAGCCGTTCGATTCGGTGATCTCGGAAACCGCGCGGATCGTATAGGGGAATTCCGCCGGCGCCGGCAGCATCGGATGCAGCGCGCGCCAGGCGAGCTTGCCGTGGCCGATCTCGCGACGGCCCGGCGAGCCCATGCGGCCTGTTTCGCCGACCGAATAGGGCGGGAAGTTGTAATGGAGCAGGAAGCGCTCCTTATAGGTGCCCTCGAGCGAGTCGATGAACTGCTCGTCCTCGCCGGTGCCGAGCGTCGCGACGACCAGCGCCTGCGTCTCGCCGCGGGTGAACAGCGCCGAGCCATGCGCCCGCGGCAGGACGCCGACTTCGGCGACGATCGGACGCACGGTCTTCACGTCGCGGCCGTCGATGCGGATGCCGGTGTCGAGGATGTTCCAGCGCACGACCTTGGCCTGAAGCTCCTTGAAGACCTCGGCGACCCGCTCCTTGGGGAATTTCGCCTCGCCGTCCTCGGGCGCGAGCGCCGCCATGACCTTGGCCTTCACCGCGTCCACGGCGGAGTAGCGGTCCTGCTTCTGGATGAGCTTGTAGGCCTCGCGCAGCTCCGCCTCGGCGATCTCGGAGACGGCCTTGGAAACCTCGGACGTGTCCGGCAGGTCAAGCTCGCGCGGATCCTTGGCGGCGCGCTCGGCGAGACGGATGATCGCGTCGATCACCGGCTGGAAGCCGCGATGGCCGGTCATCACCGCTTCGAGCATCGCCTCTTCGGACAATTCCTTCGCTTCCGACTCGACCATCAGCACGGCGTCGGCGGTGCCGGCGACGACGAGATCGAGCGAGGAATTCTTCATTTCCTCGATCGTCGGATTGAGCTTCAGCGCGCCATTGATATGGCCGACGCGGGCGGCGCCGACGGGGCCCATGAAGGGCACGCCGGAGAGGGTGAGCGCGGCAGAGCAGGCGACCATCGAGAGAATGTCGGGATCGTTCTCGAGGTCGTGCGACAGCACCGTGACGATCACTTGCGTGTCATTGCGGTAGCCGTCGGGGAAGAGCGGCCGGATCGGCCGGTCGATGAGGCGGGAGACCAGCGTCTCGCGCTCCGACGGGCGGCCTTCGCGCTTGAAATAGCCGCCCGGAATGCGGCCGGCGGCGAAGGCTTTTTCCTGATAGTTGACGGTGAGCGGGAAGAAGTCCTGCCCCGGCTTCGGCGCCTTGGCGGAAACGACGGTGGCGAGCACGGTGGTCTCGCCCCAGCTCGCCATCACGGCGCCGTCGGCCTGGCGGGCGACCTTGCCGGTTTCGAGCACGAGCTTGCGCCCGGCCCAGTCGAGTTCTTCGCGGTGGATCTCAAACATTTTCGTCTTTCTTTCATGACGCGGGCCAAGCGATGTCGTCATGGGCAAGACGGCGAGAAGCTGCGGCCGGGGGGCGCCCACGCAGCGTCCGGCGATCCTGCCATGACGGGCACTGGCCCATGGACGACGCGGCCCCATGCCACAGCGTCCTGACGAGACCGCGAGAGTCGGGGTCGCCCGAAAGTCGCGGTCCGAAGGCGGGCTTTTACGCCCGCGGTTCTTGAGCGTGTCCTTGTCGCCGAACCGGTTCCCACTTCGGCGGGACACGCTCTAATATCGGGCGGTCAGCGGCGGATGCCGAGACGCTCGATGAGAGAACGGTAGCGCGCTTCGTCCCGCTTCTTGACGTAGTCGAGGAGCTGACGGCGCTGGGAAACCAGCTTCAGCAGGCCGCGACGCGAGTGATTGTCCTTCACATGCGTCTTGAAATGCTCGGTCAGATTGGCGATGCGCTCCGAGAGGATCGCGACCTGCACCTCGGGCGAGCCCGTGTCATTGGCCTCTGTCGCATATTCCTTGATGAGCGCCTGCTTGCGCTCCGCCGTAATCGACATCGGTCTATCCTTTCAGCTTGGGAGTGAGCCGCGCCGCTCGGCCAAGGCCGGGATGTCGTCCAGCGAGGTCGAGGCGCGGCGGCGTCCTTTCGATGGACGCGCGTCACGCTTATATCAGAATCAGCCGCAATGCATAGGGGGCGGCGGGGCTCGGAAAAATCCGCCCGCCGCGCCGAGGATGCGGCCGCGCGGGCGTTGAAAGGAAAATGCGACGCGCCAGCTAAAACCTTGTCTCGATCCTTAGAAGAGCAACGAGATGACCGCTTCCTTGCACACGGAACACGTTCTTTTCGCCGGCGCGGTCGGCGCCTTCGCGCTGCTGCTCGTGCTCGAAAAGCTCAGGCCCGGCCGGCGCGTCTCCTCCGCCTGCCTGAAAAAATCCTTCTCGACCAACACCTCGGCCTTTCTCTTCAACAATATTGTCATGAATGCGCTTTCCGTATCGAGCTTGCTGCTCGTCGCGCAAAATTACGCGCATTTCGGGCTGCTCGCCGGGCTCGCGGACGGCCCCGCGAAATGGGCGCTGAGCTTCATCATCTTCGACTTCGCCGTTTACGCCTGGCATTGGCTCGGCCACAAAAGCGAACAGCTCTGGCGGTTCCATAAAATCCATCACAGCGACAAGACCGTGCATGTCACGACGGGCCTGCGCTTCCATGTGTTCGATCAATTGCTGGAAGTGGTCGTCAAATGCGTCTGCGCGGTGGTCATCGGCGTCGAGGCGCATGTCGTCGTCGTGTGTGAAGTCACGCGCATGTTCTTCGTGCTCTTCCACCACGCCAATATTCGCATCCCCGGCGAGAAATGGTTGTCTTATCTCATCATCACGCCGAGCCTGCACCGCGTGCACCATTCGGCGCGGCGCATTGAGCACGACAGCAATTACGGCATCGTTCTCGCCGTGTGGGATCTCATTTTCGGCACGCGCAAGGAGCTGACGCCGAAGAAGATCGGGCTGGAATTGGTCGAGGCCGACAATCTGCTGCAATTGTTCAGCCTCGCCTTCCTTACCGAGCACAAGCTTGCCCGCGTGCTGCATCTCATGCCGCGCAACGACCGGCGCCCCCGCTATTGAGCTAAAGGTCACGCGCCCTTGTCGGGGCGCGCGATCTGGCCGTCGCCGCGCAACAGGCGCAGCAGAAACGCGCGGCTCTCGCCCGGCTGCGCCGGCGCCGCGAGCGCCGAAATCACGCCGCCGCCGAGCCCGATGATCGCGCCGACGAGCGAGGCCAGCGTCAGCGCCGTGACGCTGCCGCCGCCGGCCGCCGTGAGCGCCAGAGCCATGCCGAAGAGACCGGCATAGGCGGCGACCCCCGCGTCCCGGTCGCGCGCCCGCGGCCAGAAGGCGAGCGCCGCGACGGGCGCGACCCCGGCCGCCGACACGCCGAGCGCCAGCGCCGCCAACGCGCGCGCCTCGAAGAGATCGGCGGCGCTCGCGGCCGCGCCCAGCGCCGCGACGGCGACCAGCGCGAAGCGGGTCGAGGCGAGACGGCGGCTCGTCAGATCCATTTCGCCGCGCATCCGGTAAAGCGCTTCATGGCTGAGCGCCGTGGCGCAGGCTTGCAGCCCGGCGGCGGCGAGCGCCAGCGCCAGCGCGATCGCCGCCGAGGCGACGAGGCCGTTGGCGGCGGCGCCGAGTTCGGCGAGCCTTGGCAGGCCGGCGAGCAGCGCCGCGCCGGTCGCCTTGATATCGCCGGGGCGCAGCGGCGCCGAGCCGCCGCCCCCACGCGAGGCGCAGGCGATCCGGGCCTGCGCGCCCGAGACCGGAAAAGCCCCGCAGATCGAAAGATCGCCGCGCGCGCTTGCAGAGAGGACCGTCTCCGGCAGCCGCGCCGGCGGAACGCCGACGGCGAGCCGCGAAACCGCCAATGTCGCGGCGCCGACCAGCGCCGCAGCCATTCCGGCGAGGACAAGGGTCCAGAACAATCCGGCCCAGCCGGCGCGGCGGGCGGCGCGCATGTCGCGCGTCGCGACGGCGGGCGCCAGCGCCGGCGCCAGCGTCGCGAGTCCGAGCGCGATGGCGAGGGCGACGCAATAATCGACGAAACCGCCGAAGGACGGCGCCGCGGCGCCGAAGGCCTGCGCGATCTTTCCAGCGGCGCTCCAGCCGGCCCCCTGGCCCGGCCATTGTCCGCGCACAGCCAGCGCCGCCGCCGGCCAGCCCCAGCCCACGAGCGCCACCCCGGCGGCCGCCGCAGCCGACCACACGACCCCGAGCAGCCCGCCCGGGCCCGCGATCAGCAGGGCCGCGACGGCGACCGCGAAGGCGGCGAGGCCGCGCCCGCCGCCCGTAAGGCCAACCAGCGCGTCCACCGCCGCCTGCTGCCCGGCGAGCGCCGCAAAGACCGAGGCCGCGCCCGCGGCGACCAGCAGGCCGATGCGCGCCGGCAGGCCGGGAAAGCGCGCGGCGAGCAAGCCCGAAAAGGAGAAGACCCCGGATTTGCGCAACAGCGGCCCGAAAAACAGGCCGATGGCGCACATGCCGAGAAAGAACCCGCCGGCGACGCCGGACAGCCAGCCGCGGCCGGCGAATTCCGCCGCGAAGGGCAGGCCGAGCGCGACGACGAGTCCGGCGCCCGCGAAACCCGCATAGGCCGCCGGCACGGCGCGGCCGGCCGCGTAATAGAGCGACACCCGCATCGAATGCAGCAGGAAGCCGAGCAGAGTGAGCGCCGCGACGGTGAAGATGGGGCCGACGACGCTGACGAAGGCCTCCGGCGCGCCGACGCGGTCGAGCAGCGCGACGAAGCCGAAGGCCAGCAGAAAGGCGGCGGTGACGAAGGCGATGCGGCCGTCGAGACTCGACGGATCGACAGGCTCCTCGCGATCGGCGAAAGGTTGCATCAAAGATCCCCGGCGACCCGCTCAGGGGTCTGCGACCGAAATTGCGCGCCAACTCTATGCGAGCGGCGCGCCCGTTCCAAGGCGCGCCGCCAGCGCCGCGCCGAAAGAGGCCAGTATGAGCGACTACGCCATTCTCGTCACCACCACAGACAGTCTCGACGCCGCCCGCGCGCTCGCCAAGGCGGCGCTCGCGGCCCGCCTTGCCGCCTGCGTCCAGATTTGCCCGATCGAGAGCCATTATGTGTGGCAGGGCGAGACCCGGGCGGACAACGAATATTTGGTGCAAATGAAGCTCCGCGGCGAAGACTACGAGGCCCTCGCCGCGCTGGCGCGCAGCCTGCACGGCTACGAGGTTCCCGAGATCTTGCGGCTCGACGTCGCCGCGGGCGACCCCGCCTATCTCGGCTGGATAGACGCGGCCGTGAAGAGATAGGGCGCGCTTTGGCGCGGCCTTGCCCTTGCGTCCGGGGCCTCAAGCGATTTAGGGTGATGTTCCGATTTCGTTTACGGTCCGTCCGCTGCGCACAGGCCGCTGATTCTGCGGCGCTTGCGGGGACGAAAAGGCGGGAGCGCATGTCTTCGACCGATTACATGATCGACAGGCGTCGGCTGCGGCGCAAATTGAGTTTCTGGCGTCTCGCCGCGATTGCGGCGGCGCTGGCGGCGGCCCTCGCCCTGGCGGTGCGGCTCGGCGGCGCCAACACGCCCGACAAACTCACCCCGCATATCGCCCGGGTCGCGATCGAAGGCGTGATCACCGGCGACAAGGAGACGCTCGACCTTCTCAAGGACGTGAGCAAATCCCGGGCGAAGGCCGTGCTTTTGACGATCGAGAGCCCCGGCGGCTCGACGACCGGCTCGGAACGGCTCTACGACGCGGTGCGGCGCCTTTCCGAGAAGAAGCCGGTCGTCGCGGTGGTGGGAACGCTCGCGGCCTCCGGCGGCTATATCGCGGCCCTCGCGGCGGACGACATCGTCGCGCATACGACCTCGCTCGTCGGCTCGATCGGCGTCCTGTTCCAATATCCCAATGTCTACAAGGCGCTGGAGGCCATCGGCGTGAAGGTCGAGGAGATCAAATCGTCGCCGCTGAAGGCCTCGCCGAACGGCCTGGAGCCGACCAGCGACGCGGCCCGCGCGGCGATCGCGAGCCTCGTCAGCGATTCGTTCGGCTGGTTCAAGGATCTGGTCAAGCAACGGCGTCACCTGGACGACGCCGAACTGGCCAAGGTCGCGGACGGCCGCGTCTTCACCGGGCGCCAGGGTCTGCAATTGAAGCTCGTGGATCAGATCGGCGGCGAGCAGGAGGCGGTCGCCTGGCTCGAGGCGAATAAGGGAATCGCCAAGAACCTGCCGATCCGCGAATGGAAGAAAAAGCGCAGCCTGGAACGACTCGGCCTGTTCGAGGATTCGGCGGCGCTGGCGCGCTTCGCCGGATTCGACCGTCTCGCGAGCCTGATCGAACAAGCGACTCTGGCTGGGCGAAGTAGCGGTCTTGACGGTCTGCTCGCTATTTGGCAGGCTTCCAATGCAAACTAACGTAAACTCGCCCGCGGGCAGGATTTTCGCATCCCAAGGCCGAGCTTCTCAAAAACGACGCGGAAAGTTCCAATGATCAAGTCAGAACTCATTCAGCGGATCGCGAGCCGCAACGGCCACCTCTACCAGCGCGATGTCGAAACCATCGTCGGCACGATTCTCGACGAGATCACCTCGGCTCTGGCGCGCGGTGATCGGGTCGAGCTGCGCGGTTTTGGGGCCTTCTCGGTCAAGAAGCGCGACGCGCGCACCGGCCGCAATCCGCGCACCGGCGCCCAGGTCGCGGTGCAGGAGAAATGCGTGCCCTTCTTCAAGACGGGCAAGGAGATGCGCGAGCGCCTCAACAAGAAGCTGCCTGAGTAAGCGACGGGCGCCACGGCGGCGGCTATCGACGCCCGCCGCTCGCAGCCCCTTAAAAAAGCCGCGCGTTCCTGCGATCCTTTTGCTGTTTTCCGGTTCCGCGGAACCGATACAAGCGCTAGGATCGCGGACGGCGGCCTTTTGTTTCGGGGACGGCTGGCGCCGTCCCGGCGCGGCGTCGGCGCGCCGGAAGGCTGTCGAACTCGTCGGTGCAACAGGGGCGTCCCCAATGAGGTCTTTTCTGCGCGTCATCGTCTATATTCCGCTGGCGCTGGCGTTTCTTTTCTTCGCGATGGCGAATCGCGGCCCGGTGAAGATTTCACTCGATCCTTTCCCGGGCGGCGAGCTTGGCGGCCCATCCTTCCAGGCGCCGTTGTTTCTGGTCGTGCTCGCATCGATCGCCATTGGCGTCGTGGCGGGCGGCCTCTCCTCCTGGCTGAGCCACAGGCCGGTGCGCCGCGCGGCGCGCGAGGCCCGCGCCGAGGCGCAAAAAGCGGTCGGTCAGGTCGAACGCCTGCGCCAACAAGCGCTGTCGAGCCTGCCCGACGTCGACGACCGCCCCCGTCGCTAAAAAAAGCTGCGCCGATCGCTTGAAAAAGCCGCCGGTCACGGATAAGAAGACGCCACTTCGCGTCGCCGACGACCGAAGCGCCGCAATAGCTCAGCTGGTAGAGCACATCATTCGTAATGATGGGGTCGGGGGTTCGAATCCCTCTTGCGGCACCA
>JAWOLK010000164.1:0-15355 GCA_033853615.1 Beijerinckiaceae bacterium
GATTGGCGCTCCCTAGGGGAATCGAACCCCTGTTTTCGCCGTGAGAGGGCGACGTCCTAGGCCGCTAGACGAAGGGAGCGTTGCGGGTTCTATAACTCGCTGAGCGCGGCGGGGCAAGGGGGCTCAAGCAAAATTCAGCGCCAGCGCGACGCCCGCCGCGATCATCGCCATTGCGAGCTTTTCGGCGCCGGTCGTGCTCTGGCGAAACATATGGCGCGTCAGCACTTGCGCGAAAACGACCTCGACCAGGCTCAAGGTGCGCACCAGCGCCGCCTCCTGCAGCGCGAGGGCGAAGAACCAGACGAGCGTCGCCGAGGCGCCGACGCCGCCCGCCAGCAGCGAGCCGCGCCACGCGCGCGCGATGGCGCTCAGCGTCGGGCGGTCGACCGCCATGAGCCAAAGCAGGATGAAAATCGTCTGCGCGACAAGCGTCAAGGCGAGCTGCGTCGCCGCCCCGACGAGAAACGACTGGGCGCCGAGCCAGAGAATGCCTTCGCGATAGGAGACCGTGGCGACGCCGAAGGCGGCTGCGGAGCCGAGCCCTTCCAGCGCCGCGCTGCGATTCGGCTCCCCGTGCGCGAGTCGCGCCGCCGCCGGCGCCGAAATCAGCAGCACGCCGGCCGTCGCCAGCGCGACGCCGAAGAGCAGCGCCGAATTCGCGCGCGTCGGCGCGAGGACGAGACCGACCAGCGTGATCTGGATCGCCTCGGTCTTGTTGAGCGCGGTCGCCACCACGAAGGAGCGTCGCCGCATGGCGAGCAGCATCAGCCCCGTTCCGAGCACCTGCGCCGCGCAGCCGAACAGCGTCAGCGCGACGCCGGCGGGCGTCGGGGCCGGCGGCTCCTCGCCGGCGGCGATGCAGGCGAGCGCGAGGAAAACGAGCGCGAAGGGCAGGCCGAAGAGAAAGCGCACGAAGGTCGCGCCGCTCGCGCCGATGCGCGCCGTGAGATCATGCTGCAGCGCATTGCGCAGCGACTGGCCGCCGGCGGCGATCAGCGTGAACAGCGCCCAGAGCCAGGGAGGCGTCACGTCGCCGCCCCGGCCCGCATGCGGCGGCCCCGAATCAGGAGGCGCCGCCGCCGGAGAGGAGCGTCACAGCGCGACGGTTCTGCGACCAGCAGGAAATATCGTCGCAGACGGCGACCGGGCGCTCCTTGCCGTAGCTGATCGTGCGAATGCGCGCCGCCGGCACGCCGCGCGAGGCGAGATAATTCTTCGTCACCTCGGCGCGGCGGGCGCCGAGCGCGAAATTATATTCGCGCGTGCCGCGCTCGTCGGCGTGGCCCTCGACGGTGATGCTGTGGCGCCCGTAGCGTTGCAGCCACTCGGCCTGCTTGTCGAGCGTCGCCTGGGCGGTCGGCGTCAGATCGGTCGAATCGGTCTCGAAGAAGACGCGGTCGCCGACGTTGACGACGAAATCCTGCTGACTGCCCGGCGTGGCGCGGCCGCCGCGCCCATTCACGCCGCCGGCCAGTCCGCCGCCGGCGCCTGCCGCCGCCTCGTCCGCCGGATTTTTGGCGCAGGCCGTCACGGCGAGGGCCGCAGTCAGCGCGACGATGAATTTCGCGGCGCGGACGCTTTGCGCAAGCAGCATGATCTTCAACTCCTGTTACTCGATGACTGAGGAACTCCTAGCCCGCGTAAGGTTAAGCGAAGGTTCCATCAACCTTGATCGCAAGTTGCGCGGGTCGGTCGGATTCGGCCGAACCTTGGGCGTCGTTAACGAAGTCTTACCCGCGCGCCGATGGCGCCAATGTGGCGCTCGCGTTCTCAAGGCTGGTAGATTTGGCCGTCCGGCCCCTTCCAGCCGCCCTTGCGCTCGGCGAATCGGAGATCCTCGTCAAAGGAGCGCCGCCCGCCGGGCTCGACATATTGCCGGCCGGGCAGCGGGCGCGTGTCGCGAATCAGCGAGAAATAGGGATCGTCCGAGCAATCGCTCGGGCGCGCAGGCGCCGCCGGGGCGCAGTCCAGATTGACGCCCTGCGGGAATTCGACCGTCGCCTTGAAGAAGATCTCGAAGCCGCGCATCTCGCCGGCGATCATGTCGAAATCGGCGGTGCGGATGGTCTCGAAATCGAGCAGTCGATAAGGCGCGTGATATTTTTGGGTGATGAGATTCGCCACCACGGCGCGGGCGTGATCCTCGCCCGGCCGGCAAGAGAAGAAGCAGGCCGCCTGGGCGGGAGCGGAGGAAGAGGCGATCGCCAGCGCGAGCGCCGTCGGGAAGAGAGGGTTGGTCATCGGGCGCAAACCTGGCTGAGACAATTTGGCGCAGCTTATACAGCATCGGCCTGAATGCAAAGGGATTGCCGCCCGGCTTGCGACCCGCGGGGCCGCGTCTTCCGGCCGAAACATCTTTGTGATTGCGAGGTCCTTGACAGCAGGGCGCGCCGCCGCCTATATCCCCCTCGCTTCTGATGTCCGCGCAAGCGGCGCCGGGGCGGAGTAGCTCAGTCGGCTAGAGCAGAGGAATCATAATCCTTGTGTCGGGGGTTCGAGTCCCTCCTCCGCTACCACTCCCCTTCTTGAAACTGTCAGGCGGCCGTTCTCCGTGGCATTGGCTCTATGTCGCGTCCGGATCGCGTCTTCCCGACGAGCAGCAATCGCTCTCGGCCCGCTCGATCTGAAGTGGGGGGCACGGAAGGTCCCCATAGGAGCAGAACACACAGCAATCCCCGGCTTCGGGCCGCATCAAGGCGCCGCAGTCCTTGCATTCGTAAAAGTGAACGCAAGCGTTGGTCGGCATACGTTCGACCGATCTGAAGCCGCAGATCGGGCAGGTGATCGTCGAGTCGAGGTTCACAGGCGGCCTCGGACCGCTTTCAGGAGCAGGGGCTCGATTTGCGCCCAAACCAGAACGGCGGCCATAACAAAAGACGCAAGAGAGAGCAGGACTGCCGTCGCTCGGTTGCGTGGCGCCTTCGCGCAATCCGTATCGACGCAACACGCGCTTGATCTTCCGCGCCACCAAGAGGCCCAGCCCCAAGCAAGCGAAACGGCGCTTACCGCCACGATTTCTCGGCGCCATTCGGCGAACGCCGCGAAACCGCTGAGCACGCCCGCCGAGGCTCCTGTCGCCGCAAGCATCAGCGGGACGACGCAACAGGAGGACGCTGCGAGGGCGCCCGCTCCTGACGCCAGCGCTAAGCCGCCGATCCACTTGGCCCCCGAAGGCTTCTTTGCGACGTTTCCTGAACGGACCAAATCTGTCTTGCTCGTCGTCAAACAGTCCTCCCATTCAGGGTGAGAAGGCTCCTGTATTATCCACCCGATTTGGAAAGAAGCGAGTCGCTCGGTCTTTTCATTTCGATCTTACTCTAAGCTTTTGGATTGCGAGCGGTTGCGCCCCGGCCCCGGAGCGCATGGGGGGCGAAACAGCTTGTCGATCCCTCATTGTCGGCTATCATCGGGGGAACGAAAGGGAGTGGGCTCATGAAGTTTGGGGCTGTAGGTTTGTATGCTGCGGGCGCGATGGTCTTCGCCGCCGCTTTGGCGGGATGCGCGCCAAAGGAGAATCCGCTCGGCGCCGCCATGACGGAATGTCAATTGGCCGCCCATAATGAAATCGACGGAACCCCCCAGGACGACGCAAACAGGGAGGCCAAGCTCGGCGACCTCGTCAACGCCTGTCTCAAGAGCAGGGGATATAAGCCGGTGAGCGACAAGCCGGGCTGCCTCGTTGAAACAAAGCCCGGCGCGCCGACCTTCGTGAAGGCCGCGGCCGAGTGCTGGCAGAAATAAGCGTCTCGAGCTCCCGGAACGGCGTGGCCGGCTGACGAGACAGGCGCCGATCCGGGGGCGCAACGCATGGTTTTCCGCGAAAGCCGGCCCAGAAAATCGTCATTCAGGGCCGGCGCTTGTCGGCCCTCGCGGAACGCCGCCTCTCCCTGATATTTCTTGTGCGCCATAGATAAGCCGAGAGCGACGCGCTCATTCAAGCGCGCAGCCGCATGCGCTCGGCCTGTCGTGATTTTCTATCGCCGAACCGCTTCGGCCGCTTTTGCAAGGGCTCGCGCCGCTTGGGCGAAGTCCGCTGTTTATTTGACGGAGGCGTAAGATGAGCAAGATTTTGGCGGCTGCCGCCGCCGCCGCCGCACTCGCCGGCGCCGCCGACGCAAAAACGATCCTGCTGACATGCCGCGACTCCGGTAACTTATACGCAAGTCCCTATGTCATTAAGGTCGACCTGCAAAAGCGCAGTCTGCAAATCGATAGAGGCGAGAGGTCCGTCGATCACTTGATCGAGCGGGTCGAGCGGGACAGCGCTGGTTATCTGATCACGGCGCAAGGCGGCTTCCGCAACGCCCATATCCGGGTGGCCACGACTTCTGATGAAAAATGGGTCGAATATACGGACGCCTTCACCAACAGGACCTTCGCGATGGATTATTGTAACTGAGCGGGCTGCGGCGTCGCGCCGCGGCTGAGCCAGGCGACAGCGGCCGTTGGGGCGCTAGATGGTCGCTCAAGGGCACGGCGCCGGCGCCGCGGAGACCGCTATGAGAAAGCTTGTGGTGTCGTTTGTCGCGATGGCTGTGCTCGGCAGTCCGCCCTTGGCGGGCGCGACAGAGCAGCACTGGCCGGGGAGACCTTCGACGCCGCTCGCCTTTCAGAAATTGTCCGAGACCGATGCGGCCGCCCGGCCCGCCGCCGGCTTCAAGTCCCAGGACCCCAAGGCGAGCGCCTTTGTCGTCGGCTGGAACTTCCGAATCTGCTACCAGAGCCGAACATTGATCAGCGGCCCCTACCATGTGGTCTACGCGCTCAACACCGACGGCAGCGGTTTCTACGCCGCAAGCGTCGCCGAGAACGCGACGCAGCATCAATTATGGGCCGCCTGCCAGCATGGAGCCGCCGGCTACTGGATCCATGTCACCAATACGACCGGCCTGGTTTATAGCGACCTGGCCATCTATTACCCTTAGCCGTGAGAGCCTCCTGGCGATGCGCGCCGGCGGCCGTCGGCGGCAGGATCGCGATTCGCTCGCATGAGCGT
Source organism: Beijerinckiaceae bacterium (assembly GCA_033853615.1). GTDB lineage: Bacteria > Pseudomonadota > Alphaproteobacteria > Rhizobiales > Beijerinckiaceae > Methylosinus. Next base: position 4,997 of record JAWOLK010000164.1, read on the forward strand.
GTTGCGGCGCCGCCGCATCGTCTTTGACGCCAATTCGCCGATTTCTTCCGGTAGCTTCACGCGAATCGCCAGCTTTGAGTCGGTTGTGAAGCACAGGACTGAGAGGATATCGCTAATTTTTCCGCCAGATTGTGTAATCGCCGCGTCATCTCGAGCGCGCCGCGCGTATTCGCGCGGCTTTTTCAGTTCATGGTTGTGGTCGGCTCGCAGGCCCGGCTTGAATTGACTTGGGCGGCGCTTTAAGAGCCTTGCGCAGGCGGCGCCGAATACAAACAAGACGTGAGTTTTTTGGGTCTCCAACGTCGAATTGCTCGTGACAGGAAAACGACGTTGGCGAGCAGCGAGGGCAAGGCCGAGCGGCTTTGTCCTCGCACGCGCTGCGGCGCCACTTGCGATTCCGAGGGCGGGCCGATGGTTCATTGATGTGGCGTTAAAAAGTTTTTCTTTGCCTGGCGCCAAAAACGCGGCAAAATCCTTTTGTCGTTCGTTCGACCGAACGACGGATTTTTTATTGGTTTCACCGCATTCGGCCCTGTGACCTTGAACCACCAGTGTAAAAACTGGTGGTTCTTGTCGCCGATGCGGAAAAAGCGCCAGGAGCGGCTCGCGCCTGATCTTTTGCGCAAGAAGCGTCTTCCGAGGAGCAACTCAATGTCGGGCAAAGCGCGACGCGCTGTCGGCGAGGCGGAGGAGTCCAAAAAGGCGCTGATGCGCCGCGCCCTCGAGCTTGCGCGGGAGAATATGAACGCGGCCGGCGGACCCTTCGGAGCGGTCATCGCGCGCGACGGCGTGATCCTCGCCGAAGGCGGCAACCGGGTCACGTCCTGCAATGATCCCACCGCCCATGCGGAAATCGTCGCCATTCGCGCGGCCTGCGCCAGGCTCGGCAGTTTCCGCCTCGACGGCTGCGAAATCTACACGAGCTGCGAGCCCTGTCCGATGTGTCTCGGCGCGATTTATTGGGCGCGGCTCGACCGGATCTATTTCGCCAACAGCCGCGCCGAGGCGGCCGCGGCGGGCTTCGACGACGCCGTTTTCTACGAGGAGATGGCGCTCGCCCCGGAGCGGCGGCGCATCCCCGCCGCCCGCCTGCTGGCGGAGGAGGCCCGCGTCACCCTGCGCGCGTGGCAGGCGAAGCCGGATAAAATTATGTATTAAATCAGGCCCCGGGCTGGACGGGCGCCAGCCGACGATGGAGAGAGCCTCATGGCGACGGCGGTCTTCAATTCAAAAACAACGCTGGCCGTCGCCCTCTGCCTGCTCCCGGCGGCGGCCGCGGCCGGCGAATGGTCCTATGTCTCGACTGACGGCTTCTCGACCATCTTCATCGACCCAGGCTCGCAGAAAACTACGCCGGACGGACGCGTCAGGGTCGAGGCGCTGACCGACTACGACCCCGCCGCTCCCGCCGCGGCGGACTTCGGGCTCGCGCAAAAGGGCTTGTCCGAGGTCGAATCGGTGGAGCTCGATTGCCGGCGCAATCTCTATCGCTCGGCTGGCGGCGCCTGGTTTAGGGAGCATATGGGGCGCGGCGAAATCGCCAAGCGCTACGAGGCAGGGCGCGACTTTGCGGCGACGCCGCCCTATTACGAAAAGCTTTTCGCGCGGCTCTGCGCTCCGATTCTGCGCCCGCCTTCGTAAAAGACGCGAATTGATGCAGGAGGTCGCCGGCCAAAAGTAGCATATGAGCAATCCTCCTCGACTCGAGGCCCGATCCCCGGACAGGGGACCGGGCTTTTTTTTGGACCGGCTTTTTGCGCGCGGTCCCCAGGGCGTTTTCCGCCGAAGTGGGAACCGGTTCGGCGACAAGAAAACGCCCAAAACAAAGGCGTCAGGGCGTTTTCCGCCGAAGTGGGAACCGGTTCGGCGATGAGAAAACGCCCAGAACAAAAGAGCCCCTGGTCCGATACAATCGGACCGGAACGGGCTCTAGCGCCGGCGCGCTCTTTCCTTGTGGCGAAGATCCTGTCTTTCCGAGCTTTCCGCCCGCCTCATGCGCCCTACGTAATTTTACGAAGCAATAAGCATGTCGGAGGGGGAAGGATGATCGCCGAGCTCGAACTCACGCTTAGTCTTGAACGCGCCGATGCGGAGGCGCTGCTCGCCATCGTCGATCGTCAGCTTGCGGTGACGCGGGCCCTGGAGGCGCCCGAAGGATCGGAGGCCTGGGCGGCCTCGGTCCGACAGGGGATTGCGCTCTGGATCGTGAAGCTGGCGCTCGAAGCCTCGCTCAACTCCGCCCGCCGGGCCGAGACGGCCATGTAGCCCTCTCAGGCCGCGAGCAGATGAACCAGAATATAAGCCCCGGCGAGGCTGGAGGAGCCGGCGAAAGCATAGGAGAGCCAGAGCAGCAATCTGCGGCGCTCCGGCGGCGTCGTCGGGCTGCGGCGCAGGCGCAAGGCGAGGGCGATCGAGACGAAGACGAGCATGGCGCAGATATAGAGCCCGATCGCCGACGTCGCCTGAAACGTATATTTGCCGACGTCCTCGCCGGGCGGCGCCCCGTTCAGCACCGCCGAGAAGAATTTGCGGACCGGGTCGAGCGCCCCGCGCGCCTCCGGCTTTGCTCCGATGTGATCCATGCGGCTACGTTACAGCATTTTTTGCGCAGGGGCGGCTTTTCAATGCGTTGACGCCGCAGCGCAAGCGGAGCCCATATTTTACGCTTGCGCTTTTGTGCGCTGCACAATAACTTGGCCGTGTAGCGAAGAGCTTCGCTGCGCCGCCCTCCTTGGGCGTTTCCTCCCTAAGACTTGGCCGCTGGTTCGTCCGGCGGCTTTTTTTTTTGCAGGCCCGAAAAGGAAAAAGCGGATGCGCCGTGACGCATCCGCTTCATCCTCCCCTGACTTGGGCCGCTTCGGTTATTCCGCAGTCTCATCCCATACAGGCGCAGTCCCTATAGCGTCGTCTCGAGGGGATGTAAATCCGTTCTAGCGCGGTCGCGGCGGTCGGGCGCGTTGGCTCAAATGCGTCCTTTATCGAATATCTCGATAGAGCCATGCAAAATTGGCCGTTGATCTCAGTGAATTTGGCACTAATAACGGATTGACGGCAGGCAATTGCCCGCCCCGAAATCCCTCCTTGGGCGTTTCCTCCCTTGACTTGGGCCGCTGGCATGTCCGGCGGCCCTTTTTTTTCTGTCGACTATCGTCCGATGAGCCTGGCTTTTGCTTGTGCGGCGCGCTCAAGGCTCTCGCCATCGCCGCGCCGAGCGGTTAAAAGGCGGCGAGCCGCGAAGCGCCTTTTCCGCAACCAACGGATTTTTCAAAGACAGGACCATGACGCCGAGCCCCTGCAAGCACATCTGCCAACTCGACCGGAAGGACATATGCGTCGGCTGCGGCCGCACGCGCGCCGAAATCGGCGGCTGGATGGCGATGAACGACGCGGAAAAGGCCATGACCTGCGCGCGCGCGACGGCGCGGCTGCGGGGGCTGGCGGGCGCCGAGGACGCCCACAATGCGACGGTCCGGCGCGCGGCGCGTTGAGTCGCCCGCCCCGGTTCGGCGGCTCAGCCGTGTAGAGCCTTGGCGGGAATGTCCGCCAGCGCCTGCCACTCGATGCCCCGTTCGGCGTTGTAGAGCAGCGTTTGCGCGTCGATTTCCTCCTTGCGGCGCATCTCCAGAATTTCGCGCGGCGTAAAGGGGCCGAGCACAGTCTCCGAGCGCGCGAAATACCAGACGTCGGCGCCCTGCGGCGCGCCCTCCTGCCCGGCGGGGCCGCGCGTCTGCGGCGGGGCGCCAAACAGCATGGCGCGCATCACATCGGCGCCGATCGCCTGCTGAATCTCGAGATAGGCGAAGAAGGGCAAGAGGGCGACGAACACGATCACGCAGACGGCCGCTATGCCCGGCAAAGCGCCATGCCCGAGCGAGGGATAGAGCGAGACGACCTCAAAGAAGCTTCTGCCGTGCCGCCAGCCGATCACCGTCTCCTCCAGCAGCCGGAAGAGGAACAGCAGTGCGGCGAAAACCGCCGATTTGACCACGATCGGATAGACGAGCGGCCTCGTCCGCAGCCCGTCGCCGATGCGCAATTCCTGGCCGATGTAGATCACTTTCGCGAGCGCCAGCGCGTTCACGAAGGAGAAGCCGATGTGGTAGAGAACGTCGTCTTCCCGAAGCAGCAGCGCCTTGTGCAAAGCAAAGAGACTGAGCAGAACCCAGAGATAGAGCGCAATCGCGCCCACCCGCAGCATGGTGTGGGCGGCTTTTCGCCTAAACCGGCGCAGCCTGTCGCTCGGCATGATCTTGCTCCGATGGCCCCCCGCTTTCAGGCCATCCTAATATGCGCATGGCGCCTTCGCCAGCGGCTCGCGCGCTAAGCGCGTCTTCCGCCGAAGTGGGAACCGGTTCGGCGACAAGAACACGCTCAAAAGCAAAGAGTCAGAGCCGCCGGTCCGGCGCCATCGGACCGCACAAGGCTCTAGCGAATCACGCGGACCCGCGGCGCCATGACAGGACGCGGCCGGACGACCACGGCGCGCGGCGCGACGACGGGGCGGGGCGCGACGACTGCGCCGCGCGGGCCGGCGCATCCGGCGCCGCGAAAGCCACGGGCGCAGACCACGGCCTCGGCGGCATCGGGCGTGAGCGCGGCGGCGGTGAGGGCGACGAGCCCCAGGATCGGCAGCGCAAGGTATTTCATGAGGATCTCCTGAAAACAGCGTGACGTTTGCAAGACGAATTCAAGAAAAGTCTAGGCTCGAGCCGCCGGGCCTGTCCATGGCAAATTCGGGTAGCTTGCGCGGAATGACTTGAAAAAGCCTGCGCTTGTCTGGAGGCGGCGCCGTTTTAAGCTTGGCAAAACACAAAAAGAGTTGCCAAATCATCGCGCAGGGACGCCAAGCGGCCCCCGGTCCGATGCAATCGGGCCGAAAAGGCGCTAGTCGATCTCGCGGCGGCGGCGCAAGCGGGTGTCCACGTCGATGTCTTGCACCCTCGCGCGAATCGTCCGCCAGTTCGGCGGAGGCAGGCGCTTCTCGGCGCAGCGTCTTGCGATCTCCTGCGCCAATTCACTGAATTTCGGTCGGGTCGGCTGGAGATAGAAAGTCTCGATCGCGTCCTGGATCAACGCCTCGCGCATGGGATCGAGCACGCGCGCGCCTTTCGGCCGGCCGACCGGGCGGGTCAGCGGCGAGGTCACGGCGCCGCAACTGCGAAAGGTTTTGATCATCCGGTAGGCGGTGGCCCGGCTGACCCCGAGATCGCGTTTCAGCTCCTCTATGGCCGTCTGGGAAAGTCGTCCATCGACGCGGGAGAGCAAAGCGCGCACGGCTTCTTCCCGGCGTTGCTGGAGTTGCGAGCGGATGTTCTTTTCGTTCTCTTCGCTCATGGATAAATTCTTTTTATTATTGGCGGAGCAGGGCTCCTGCGTCCCGTTTCAGGACCGGCTCCCGCCGCCGCGCACGCTCTTGTCCGCGCGCCGTCGGGCGGCGTCGCAGCTTTTGTCTCATGTTTACAAAGGCGCGCACAACGATCTATTTCGGGCGCTTGGAGCGGCGCTGCGCCGGCTCGTCTCAGCTGTTCAGCCAAGGGCTGCGGCGGCGGCCGGCGGCCGGCGGTTTCGTTTCAACGCCTTGTCGGAGAATGCGCGCTTCCGGCAAAGGCGCGCGGGCGGCGATTTAAATGCAGCGATAGAGCCCGCCGGGCCTCTCGCCGCTACACTATGTCGCGGCCGCGCCTGCGCCGCCGGCGCCGGATTTGCTCCACCGTCGCGCGAAGGCGGCAGGCGCAAGCGCTCGCCGTTGCGTCCCATGAGGCGCGCCGCGATGCCGGCTCCCGGCCGAAACATATTGGTTTTCAGGCAATTGCCGCTTTACCTTCCTCTGCGCCGAGCGTTGTGAGGCGCGGCCTGCGCGATTATTCTTCTCGCGTCAGGTCAGTTGTAAGCGAGGTTCATCATGTTGAGGCCGCTGCCAGCCATCGAAAGGGCGGACGCCGCGGGCGGCGGGCGTCCCGCCACAATGTTCGCCTCCATGACGCTCGACAGCCAGATCGACGAAGCTGCGCGCGCCTTGGAGCGCGCAAAGCGCGAACTGGCCGCCGCAATGGCGAATCAAGGGCGCCAGGAGGAGCTCGTCGCCGTCGTGCGCCGCCGCATCGCCGACATGCGCTGGATGAATCCGGAGGTCGCCGCGACAACCGGCGTCGTGCAACAGATCGCCGCTCAGGCGGTGGCTGCGCTGAACGCCAATATGGAGGCCGCGTCGAAGGATAAATCGCAGGCGGTCGCCGAGATCAGCGCGCTTCAGACGCGGATCGTCCAGCAATATTGGCGCGTCACCGCGCTCGAAGAGCGCCGTCGCTCGATGAGCGCGTCGCCGACCCGGACGGCGGCGAGTACGGCGGCGAGTGAGGCGACGCGGGAGGATGACCGAAAGGGCGTCGCCGCGGCGCCTGCCGCAAAGGCGGGGTCCCATCGCGCCGAGGACGAAAAACCGGCGCCGATTCCCCCGAAGGACGCGGCGCTCGCCGACCTCACCGATCTGCTGGTCGCCCGGGCGCTGGCGATCGCCGAGGAGCAAAGCCGGGCGGCCGAGCCGCGCCCGCGCCAGCGCGCGCCAAGGCAATGAGCCGCTCTCCGAACGCCGTTCAAGCGAGGCTTGAACGGCGCTGTCTTTGCCTCGTCTACGCCCCGCCTCCTCCGGTCCGGTTCTCTCAAGCGATTTTTTCGATCTGAATGATTCCCGCTTCGGCCGAAAACGCCCTAGTCTCGCTCGCCCGGCCGGCGGGGCAACACAAACTTAATGTTAATTCGTGAAAGTCGCCCGGCGTTTGTTTAACCGCCCAATTCCGGTGCGCGCCATGTCTAACCCGCTTCTGCTGTCCAGGCGTTTTGCGCCGCTCTTCTGGCGGCAGTTTTTCGCCGCCTTCAACGACAATTATCTCAAGAACGCGGTGGTGCTGACCATCCTGTTCAAGATCGGCGGAGAGGCGGGCGCGTCCCTCGTCACCATCGCCGGCGTGGTGTTCATCGCGCCTTATTTCGTGTTCTCGGCGCTCGGCGGCGAGCTTGCCGACAAATACGACAAGGCGATGATCGCGCGACGTCTGAGCCTGATCGAGATCGGCGCGGCGGGCGTCGCGCTCGCCGGCTTCTGGCTCGCCTCGATCCCGATCCTGATGCTCGGCCTGTTTCTCTTCGGCCTCATCGGCGCGCTGTTCGCGCCCGTGAAATATGGCGTCCTGCCCGATCTCCTGGCGCGCGAAGATCTCGTCGCCGGCAATGCGCTCGTCGAAGGCGCGACCTTTCTCGCCATTCTGACGGGTTCGATCGTCGGGGGCCTTGCGGCGCAGCGGGGCGATCTCGCGCTCTTGTCGGCCGGCATGTTGGCGGTGGCTGTCGCAAGCTACGCCGCGGCCTGGTTCATCCCCCCGATCGCGCGCGCCGCGCCCGACCTGCCGGTCGATCCCAATCTGCTGCGCTCGACCTTGCTGCTGCTGCGGGAATTGTGGCGCGAGCGGCCGCTGTGGCGCGCGGGCGTCGTCACCAGCATTTTCTGGCTCATCGGCGCGGTCGTGATGTCGCTCGCTCCGACGCTGATCAAGGACGCGCTGAACGGCTCGGAGGCGGTCGTCACCGTGCATCTCGCCATTTTCGCCGTGGCCATCGGCGTCGGCTCGGGCCTCGCCGCCATGTTGCTGCACGGCAAGATCGTGCTGTTGCCCACAGCCGTCGGCGCGCTGATCGTCGCGGCGACGTCGGGCGACGTCGGGATCTTCCTGCTCGCCCATGCGCCGCAGGCGGCGGCGGCGCTGGAGCCTGCCGCCTATTTCGAGCAGCCGGGCGCGATCCGCATCGCCGTCGATCTCGGCCTGATCGCGGTCGCCGGCGGGTTGATGATCGTTCCCTCTTTTGCGGCGGTGCAGGCCTTCTCCAATCCGGCCGAGCGCGCCCGCCTCGTCGCGGCGGTGAATGTGCTCAACGCCGCCTTCATGGTCGGCGGCGGCGCGCTGGTCGCGCTGTTCCAATCCTATGGCGTCGGCGCGCCGGAGCTGTTTCTCGGGCTCGGCGCGCTGGGGCTGCTCTCGGCCGTCTGGATCGTCAAGGCCGTGGTCGCGTCGCCCTTGCGCGACTTTCTCGCGATCTTCTTTCGCAGTTTCTACCGGCTCGAGATGCGGGGCCTGGAGAATCTCGACAAAGCCGGCCCGAATCCGATCATTGCGCTCAATCACGTGAGCTTTCTCGACGCGGCGCTGGCGCTCGCCATTTTGCCGAAAGACCCGGTCTTCGCCATCGATCAGACGATCGCCCAGGTCTGGTGGGTGCGGCCCTTCCTGCATTTCGTGCGGGCCATTCCGCTCGATCCGACCCGGCCGATGGGCGTGCGCGCCTTGGTCAATTCGGTGAAGGCGGGCGATCCGCTGGTGATTTTCCCGGAAGGGCGGCTCACCGTCACCGGCAGTCTGATGAAGGTCTATGACGGCGCGGGGCTCATCGCCGACAAATCCGGCGCGCTGATCGTCCCGATTCGCATCGAGGGGCCGGAGGCGACGATCTTTTCGCGTCTGTCGCGCGCGCAGGTGCGCCGCCGTTTTCTGCCGAAGTTCCGCCTCACCGTGCTGGAGCCCGTGCGCCTTCAGGTCGATGAAAAGCTGAAGGGCAAGGCGCGCCGCCATGCGCTCGGCTCGGCGCTCTATCAGATCATGTCCGATCTCGTCTTTCGCACGACCGATGTGAACCGCACGCTGTTTCAGGCGGTCTGCGAGGCGGCGCGCGAGCACGGGGCGGGCCGCGTGGCGCTGCAAGATCCGATCGGCGGCAAGCTCACCTATCGCAAGCTGCTGATCGGCGCCCGGGCGCTTGGCGAGAAATTCGCGCAAGAGGGCGCGCCGGGCGAAGCGGTTGGGCTGATGCTGCCCAACGCCAACGCCGCCGCCGTCGCCCTTCTGGCGCTCGTCTCCGCCGGACGGGTTGCGGCGATGATCAATTTCACGGCTGGCGCAAGTAATATTCTCGCGGGTTGCGCCGCCGCGAAGGTGGAGCGCATCGTCACCTCGCGCGCCTTTATCGAAAAGGCCCGGCTCGACAAGCTCATCGCCGCGTTGCAGGAAAAAATCGCCATCGTCTATCTCGAAGACCTGCGCGAAACCATCTCCGCGCCGGACCGCCTGCGCGCCTTTCTCTTGCGCAATCGCCCGGTCGCGGCGCGCAAGCCGGATGATCCGGTCGCCATTCTCTTCACCTCGGGCACGGAAGGCGCGCCCAAGGGCGTCGTGCTCTCGCATCGCAATATTCTCGCCAATGCGGCGCAGGCGGCGGCGCGCATCGACTTCGGCCGCGCCGACAAAGTCTTCGACGTGCTGCCGCTGTTTCACTCGTTCGGCCTCACCGTCGGCTTCGTCCTGCCGCTGATTTCCGGCGTCCCGATCTATCTCTACCCGTCGCCGCTGCATTATCGCACCGTGCCGGAATTGGTTTACGGCGCGAACGCCACCATTCTCTTCGGCACGGATACGTTTCTCTCGGGCTATGGGCGCTCCGCCAACGCCTATGATTTTCGCTCGATCCGCTATGTCGTCGCCGGCGCCGAGCCGGTGAAGGAGACGACGCGGCAGATGTGGTGCGAGAAATTCGGCATACGCATTCTCGAGGGCTATGGCGTCACCGAGACCTCGCCGGTTCTGGCCCTCAATACGCCGATGTTCAACAAATTCGGCACGGTGGGTCGGCTGATGCCGGGCGTCGAAGCGCGGCTCGAGCCGATCACGGGGGTCTTGGAGGGCGGCCGGCTGCTGGTGCGCGGGCCCAATGTCATGCTCGGCTATCTGAAGGCCGACAGGCCCGGCGAGATTCAGCCGCCGAGCCAGGGCTGGCACGACACCGGCGACATCGTCAGCATCGACGCCGAGGGGTTCGTGACGATCAAGGGCCGCGCCAAGCGTTTCGCCAAGGTCGGCGGCGAGATGGTGTCGCTCGCCGCGGTCGAGGCGCTCGCCTCGTCGCTTTGGCCGAGAGCGCTGTCGGCGGCCGCCACCGAGATCGATCCGCGCAAGGGCGAGCGCATCGTGCTCGTGACCAATGAGAAAAACGCGATGCGGGCCGATTTCGCCGCCTTCGCCAAGAGCCGCGGCGCCGCCGATCTGATGGTCCCGGCCGAGATCCTGGTCGTCGACGCGCTGCCGCTGCTCGGCTCCGGCAAGCTCGATCTCGCCGCCGTCACCCGCATGGTGCGAGACCGCGGCCGCTATATGCTGTCGACGCCGCGCCTGCCGAACGGGCTGCGCGGTCGGATCAACGGCGAAACGCGGCCGGCGTGAGCGCTGGAAACACGCCTGCGCCGCTCCGTGCGTGCGGCGCTGCTTTCGCTCGCAGCGCGCCTGAAGGCGCGCGGTCCAAAGCCGCACACGGAGCGCG
>JAWOLK010000165.1:0-4177 GCA_033853615.1 Beijerinckiaceae bacterium
TTTTGATCTTGAACCCAGCCTTCGAGAAGGCGGGACAGCCGCGTCCGCTGAAAGCCCCCAGCAGTTGCGCGGGGGCGGCGAAGCAGAACCCCAAACCTTGGCCGAAACGCCGCCAGACCTCCGGCCGAAACCAGCATCCCCGCGCGCCTATCCGCTCGCCATGGTGCTCGACGTCTGTCCCGGCATCATCGATTTCGCCAGGGGCCGGAGCATTGCCAACTGGCGGGAGCTCGCCGCCGCCGCGGCGACCGCGCGCGCCGCGCTCGGCGTCTCACCCGACGCCTGGGAGAAGGCGCTGATCGCCATGGGCTAACAAACGGCCGCCATCGTCATCGCCGCCATCCTGCAAAAGGGCGTCGAAATCAAAAGCGCCGGCGGCTATTTGCGCAGCCTCACCGCCAAGGCGGCGGCGGGCGAATTCTCAGCCGGCCCGATGCTGATGGCGCTGCTTCGCAGCAAAATGGCGAAACCGCGCGACCAGAAAAGGGCGGGGTGACGCCCCCGCCCGCCGCCGCTCGCGGGTCCGGCCGCGACCGCTCATTTCACGCATTCGATGAAGGCGATCGGCGAATGATCCAGGAATGTCGTCCAGAAGCCGGGGCGCTCGGCGCCCTCGCCCGCCTGCGCGAGACGCGGCTCATGCCAGCGGCATGTGGAAAAGCCCGCGGCCCGGAAGGCCTGCTCATGTCGGTCGGCGTCGATAAAATAATTCTCGATCTCAAAGGCGGCGTCGTCGAGATGGAACCGCCAGGTGATCGGCGCGCCCTCACGCCACCGACCGGCGAGCAGCGCCTCGAAACCATATTTGCGATAGGAGGGCGCCGTTCTGAAATCGAGCAGCGGGCTGCAATTCACAGTGACGAAACGCCCGCCCGGCTTCAGACAGCGGGCGACGCCGTCGCACATGGTCTGAAGCTCTTCAAAGCTCGCGGCGTAATTGAGCAGATAGGCTGCGACGGCGAGATCGAACTCCCCGCTGAAAGCCAGACGCCGCGCGTCCCCGACGGCATATTCGACGCCGAGCGGCGCCTGCGCCTCCTGCCCGCGCGCCAATGCGATCATGCGGGGGGAGAGATCGACGCCCACGACCCGGTCCGCGCCCTTGCGCCGCAGCAGCCGGCTGTAAAACCCCTCGCCGCAGGCGAGATCGACGACCGCGCGGCCCGAGAGGTCGCCGACAAGGCCAAGCAAGGTATAGGCTTCGATATAGGCGCGCCACGGCTGTTGCTTGGCGCGCTGATATTGCTCGGCGATCGGGTCGTAATCGGTCGTCATGCAAGATCTCCTTGCCGGCCGGCGTCGAGAGACGCGCGCGCAGGACATAGCCTGGCGGCTCATCAGAGGCCCTTGCGCCGCAATTTGCAAGGCGCTTTGGCGGGGCGGGCGCCGCCAGGGTGGCGGCTTGCCCTCCCGGCTCTAAACTCCAATCCGGTGGGATTTCTTATGAGGAGGGGGTGCGCGATGAACGGCAGGATTTCTTCAGACTGGCCGAAGGCCCCGACAGATTTGCACGGTGACACGACCGAAGCCCTCAATTCGACCTTTCGCCGATTGTATGGCGCAAATCGTGAGGAGCTGCTCGCCGTGACGCCGCTCGCCGCCCTCACGCTGATCGGCACGGGGGAAATTTGGCGGATCGAATTCGGCCGCCCGACCAAATCTTATCCGGCGCCCGCCTGGCTCGCGGAAATCAAGGGGCTCATGCATGCGGTGATCGGGACGCAGGCCAGTTGGGCGCGGTTGACGCGCGGCAAGGACGTCGCCGCGGCGCAGCGCGCAGCGATCGAGTTGAACGCCGCGGTGCGGGAGGCGACGCAGCGAATCCCCGCCGGGCTGCCGGGCGAAGTCGCCCCCTTTGCGGCGGCCGTCCTGGCCCAGTTGCTGCAACTATCGCAAGCCTGGGCGGATGAGGGGCGAGCGACGGCAGGCGACTTTCCCGCCGCGCTGCAGCGCGTCCAACCAGAACTCGACGAGGTGCTGAACATCGTCGGCGAGGCGGTCTACGCCTCCGTGCGGCGGGGATTGCTGGCCTTCGCCGGCGAGAGCGACCCCGCGCAATGGGCGCAATGTCTCGTCGGCGTCTGCGGCGTGGGTTTCGGCCGGCGCGACAATGTCGAGATCGCCGCCGCCATGTCGGTCATGGGGCGCGACGCCGTCGGAACCAGGCTGCTGTATTTCGAAAATGCCTGCTCGATCCCGGAGGGCCTCAAGGTTCTGGCGGCGGCCGTCGCGGATCTCGAACTCGGGCAGGCGGTCTTCGGCGATCGCGAGCGCATGTGGCGCGACCTTTTAGGGGATGTGGCGGCGCGCCACGCGGGGGGAGGCTTCTTCCCGGCCACCGGGCGAGGCTGACAATCGCTGTCGCCTTCCTCGCGGGGAAGCCCCCCTTCCATTCCCCGAAAGCGCCGACGGCGCGAGCCCCGCGCATCTACTCTTGCGATGATGGGCGCGGCGCGGCGCCGCCCGATGCGAAAGTATAAATCGATCGCGGTTCGTTGAAGCCTTTAAGCATAATATCATCGAGACGCCGTAAAAAATCGCCCTCGCCGAAGGCTCCGCCAGGCGACGCCGACTTCGCCAGCCTTACGGTCGAACCACCTATCAGGACGCGCACGCCATAAATATCCGGCAGCTTCTCCATGCGGAAGAGTTCATTGACGGCCGGACCCATAATCGTAAAGTCGCTTCTTTCTTCCGTGCCTATGTCTCCGACATAGACGCGCCCGGAATTGACGATGACCCGCGCTTCAAGCTGCGTGTCGGCCGGGACGCGCGCATGATTCACGTCGTTCAAAATATCGCGCGCGGCTCCCAGACCCTTTGCGGCATGATCGGGCTCGTCGGAAATTCCGTTCCAGAATGCGAGCACCGCGTCGCCGAGGAATTTATCGCAGCAACCGCCGTGCCGATCGATGGCGCGCTGAATGACGGTAAAATATTGGCCGGCGACCGCGACCACCTCTGAAGCCGAAACGCCCGGCGCGTTCGTAAACGATGTAAAGCCGACGAGGTCGGCCAAAAGAATCGTGACTTCCCGTTCCTGTCCTTTGGGAAGTTCCGTAAAGCCGCTGCGCGCCAGCGCCGCAACACGCGCCGGCGGCAGATAGCGGCCGAAGGATCTCAACAAGCGTTGGAACAGCGCCCGGTCGCGACCCCAGCGCAAGCCGACGATCGTCCAGAATATTAAGCTCGTCGTCACGATCGGATAGCCCATCGGCAACCAGCGCGCCGCGGCGACGATGGTGACGAGGCTGAGCGCCCCGCCGATGAGGATAGGCCCAAGGAGGCCGGCCAGTGTCGAGCGGAGCAATTGCAGCAGCATCGCCGGCGCAGGCGAGACGCCCCGCCCGGTCGCGACAAATCCGCCGTCCTCGCGCAGAGCCGCCGCCGCAAAGACCAGCGCCAGCGCAGCGCTTGCCGCCGCCCTGAGCCAGAGCGGAGCCAATGACACGCCTTGCGCGCTTGCGGCAGACTGGATCGCGGCGACCTGGAGCAAAGCGCCCGGAGCGATCTTGTCGTCGGCGCGCGCATCCGCTGCCGTTCCGGGCTCGCATTGACGCGCTTCGGCGGGCGGGGTCCCGCTGCGCCAAAAGAAACGCGTCGGACTCGAATGCTCGTCTTCGCCCAGCACGGATGTGCCGACGACCGCAACGCGGCCTTCAACCGCGCGCCTGACATGAGCGAGCCCCTGCGGCGATCCTAAGCAATCAAGCAAGACCCCGAGACTGTAAGTCGGCGTTTCATGAAGCGATGTCGAAGGCGCGATGAGCAGCCGCGCGTCCGACGCCGCGCGCGAAACGCTCCAATCGGCCGAAAGCGCCGCAAAGCCAAAGGCGATCCGACCGTCTGCAAGACGCGCCATCGCGCCGACGCTGCGGATTATTCCGTCGGATTCGGCTTGCAGATCAAGCACCCCGACCCGCGACGGGCCGACGGTTTCACGAAAAATCGGCGCGGGCGGCAGGTCCGGGAAGGCGCCGAGAATAACGCGGTCCCCTGCCTGTCTGAGCGCTTCGACGAAAGTTCGGTCATAGTCCGGCAAAGCAAAATCGCCCACCCTGAAATCCGAGCCGGCGTAAGGGAAAACCAGATCGAAAGCGATCCTGCGCGCGCCCGCGCGCATCAGGCCCTGAATAAGCCGGGCCCAGATGGGCTGGAACAACGCACGGGGGAGGCG
>JAWOLK010000166.1:0-9501 GCA_033853615.1 Beijerinckiaceae bacterium
GTCGCAACTTTATCTTGGCGTAAGCGTTACCCAACTGCGGGCGCGGGGCCAGTAGAGAGTCGCGAACATGCAAGAACAGAAGAAATCAAATCGGGGCTTTGCTTCGATGGATCCTGAAAAGCAAAGGATGATCGCTCGCAAGGGTGGACAGAGCGTGCCCGATGAGAAGCGCAGCTTCTCGCAGAATCCGGAACTCGCCGCCAAAGCTGGGCGCAAGGGCGGGCAGAGCGTCAATCCGGACAAGCGCAGCTTCTCGCGCGATCATGCGCTGGCGTCGGAAGCCGGCCGCAAGGGCGGCCACGCCTCGCATACCGGGGCGAAGCAGCGGCCCGCGGCGGGCTGACGGAGCAGAATGAACGAGAAAAAAGCGCGACGGCGCATCCGGCGGAGCCGGGCGCCGCGCGCATAAGCCGCGGCGCAGACGGTTCCGTCACGCGGCATGGGGCTTGGAGGCCTGCGCCATCAGCGAATAGAGCGCATGCGGGTCGCGGGTGGCCCGGATCATCGCCACCATCGCGGGGTCGCGCAGGAAGCGCGCCGCACAGGCCAGCGCCTTGAGATGATCGGCGCCGGAGCTCTCCGGCGTCATGATGAGGAAGATCAGATCGACCGGCGCGCCGTCGAGCGCCTCGAAATCGACCGGGCGCTCCAGCCGGGCGAAGATCCCGAAGATATTCTTGATCCTCTGCAGCTTTCCGTGCGGTATGGCGACGCCCTCGCCGATGCCGGTGGAGCCCAGCCGCTCGCGGTGGAGCAGCGCGTCGAAGATTTCGCGCGCGTCGCAGCCGGAAAGATCCGCCGCTTTCTGGCTCAGCTCCTGGAGAACCTGCTTCTTGGTGCTCGCCTTGAGCGAAGGGATCACCGCCTCCGGCGTGAGCAAATCCGTTAGCCGCATGTGCCGTCAACCCCATTTGCGACCGGGTCATCGCGCCACTCGCCTTGCGCCCGCGCGAAAGCCCGCCGCGCAAAGCCAAAAGCTCAATGACGCCAAGTAATCCCGCCTGCGTCGCGATTCGAGAATCGCAAAATACGTGCCGCCTGCGCCGGCATTATGACCCGCGCCGGTTCAAGGCCGCGCGGCGTGGAAGGATGTCTCAACCCGCCTCGGGCGTGGCGATCGAGTCGGTCCCGCCGCCCCCCGTGGCGCCGTGGCGAAACATGGCCACCGGCGCGCCGGTGGCGACTAGATGGGGGACCGATCGCGCCGCCGCAAGACGCGGCAAGGTCATAGCCGACCGGGCGATCGCCGCGGGGCCGCGCAAAGACCAGTCGGTGTTGATGTTCTCGCCAGAAGCCCGCAAAGACATGGTGTGTTTCCGCCCCTCGCCGCGCCGCGGCCCGTTTTTCCGGTTTCGGCCGGATATTCGCGCCGAGCCATGCGCGGGCGCTGCGCCCGCTCTTATGAGCTGATCCTTTTTTGTGGCTATCGTTCGGCAGCTGTCACTCGCAAGACTGCGTGTTCCCCGCCTCGAGGTCTGTCCCGCCTCGAGGTCGCGTGCAGCCTTTGCGCCCCCGCGCGCCGCATCGGGGCACAGCGTTAAAAGCCTTCGCCGACGAAGTCAATGGCTGCTGCGCGCCAGCGTTTAGTAAAGCGCAACCTCTCGAATTTGCGCCAATTTCTGCCGCCGGCGATCGACCGAGGAGGGAATCCTCAAGCTATCCCGATATTTTGCGACAGTGCGCCGCGCAATGTCTATGTCCGCCGCCTTCAGCCTCGCGACGATGGCGTCGTCGGAGAGAATGTCGTCGGGCGTCTCGCGGTCGATCATCTGCTTGATCTTGAAGCGCACGGCCTCGGCCGAATGGGCGGCGGCCCCGCTCTTGGCCGCAATGGAGACCGAGAAGAAATATTTCAGTTCGAAGACGCCGCGCGGGGTCAGCATATATTTGTTCGAGGTCACGCGCGACACGGTCGATTCATGCATGCCGATCGCGTCGGCCACGGTGCGCAGGTTCAGCGGCCGCAAGCTCTCGACGCCCTCGGTGAGGAACGCGCCCTGGAGCCGGACGATCTCCGAGGCGACCTTCAGAATGGTGCGCTGCCGCTGTTCCAGGCTCTTCATCAGCCAATTGGCGCTTTGCAGGCAATTGGAAATAAAGCTCTTGTCCTCGCCCTTCGCGTCGGCGCCCACCTGCGTCGCATAGCAGTGGTTAATAAGGAGGCGCGGAAGCGCGTCGGAATTCAGCTCCACAAGCCAGGAGCCGTCGGCGGCCGGGCGGACGATGACATCGGCGACGAGCGGCTGGATGGGCGCGCCGCCAAAGGCGCGGCCGGGCTTTGGCTCCAGGCGGCGCAGCTCCGCCGCCATGTCGGCGACGTCCTCCTCATCGACGCCGCAGAGCCGCGCCAGAGCGACGAAGTCGCGCTTCGCGAGCAAGGGCAAGTTCGCGACGCAGATTTGCATCGCGGGGTCGAAACGGTCGCGCTCGCGCAGCTGAATCGCCAGACATTCGCCGAGGTCGCGGGCGCCGACGCCGGCGGGGTCGAAGGTCTGGACAATGGCCAGGACGGCTTCCGCCTCGGCCGGATCGGCGTGGAGCCTCGCGGCGATTTCGGTCAGATCTTCACGAAAATAGCCGTTGTCGTCGACGCCGTCGATGATCGCCCGGCCGATTAGCCGCCGCTTCGGGTCGGCGACGGCGAGCGCCAATTGCTCGGCGAGATGGTCGTGCAGGCTCGCCTGCGCCGCGACATAGGCCTCGAGGTTCGGCGCTTCGCCGTCGCCGCCGCCCGCGCCGGTCCAGCTCGTGGCCGAGAGCCCGTCCAACCCCGGCTGCGGCGCCTGCGGGGCGATCGCCGGGCCGTCTGGCGCAAAGGCGTTGTCAACCTCTGTCCCCAACTCGCCCGCGAGCGTCTCGGCGTCGACGGGGAGGGAGTCCCGCGCCCAATCGCCGGCCTGCGGCTCGACCGCGGCGGCGGGCTCCGCCTCGCCGGGCGCGGCCTCCTCTCCTTGCGCGTCGAGCAGCGGGTTGCGCTCCAACTCCTCCTGGAGAAAGGCGGACAATTCGAGATTGGAGAATTGCAGCAGCTTGATCGCCTGCAAGAGTTGCGGCGTCATCACCAGCGACTGGCTCTGCCGCATCATGAGCTTGGTGGAGATCGGCATATGGCGCTCCCCGAGAAAACAAGCAGCCGCGCATCTCGGCCTGGAAATTGCTTTTATCATGCCAAAGCTCGCGTCCGAGGCGGAAAGATTTGGCGCCAGGGGGGCAAAGCAGCACAAGTTTTAATCAGGCGGGTCGGTTCTGCATAAATCTGAGGCAGGGACCGCTCGGACGAGATGGCGCGGCGCGACCGCGCTCAGGCCAAAGCGCTTTGTTGCGCCCGCGGGGCCTCGGCCCGGACCGCCGCAAACAGCTCGCGGGCCGATTGCCGCCAGGACAGGGCGGCGGGCGGCTGGCCGGGCGCGGTTGCGCCGCCCAGCACGGCGCGCAGCGCCCGAGCGAGATCGGCGGCGTCGAGCAGCCGGAAATCGATCGCCGCGTCGCCGGCGACTTCACGAAAAACCGGAATGTCGCTCGCCACCACCGCCGCGCCGCGCTGCAAGGCTTCAATCAGCGGCAGGCCGAAACCCTCCGCGAAAGAGGCGGCGACAACCGCGCGGGCCTTGCAATAAAGCGCCTCCAACTCGGCGTCGTCGGCGTCGGCGAGCCAGATCAGGCGGCGGCCATGTTCCGGGTGGGTGAGAATCCGCCGGCGCAGCGCCCGCGATTTCCACCCCGTTCGGCCGACGATGACATAGCGCGCCTCGACGCCCGCGGCCCAAAGCCGCTCGAAGGCGTCGAGCGCCACCGCGTAACCCTTGCGCGGCTCCAACGTGCCGACCGAGAGGAAGAAAGGCTCTGCCGAGATCCTCGCGACGCGCCGCGAGGCGGGCCCGGCCGAAAGGGGGCGAAAATCGCCGCCGAGGCGGAACCAGTCGATTTGCGGGGCCGGCCCCCGGCGCGCGGCGAAAAGCGCCTGCGCGTCGCGCGCCGTGCTCTTCGAGACGGCGATGGCGGCGTGACTCTGCAGCAGAACGCGCTCGAACCATTCGGCGAAGCCGCGCGCCAACGGCGGCGGAAAGGCCCGCGGATAGCGCATCGGGATCACGTCATGGACGAGGGTGACGGTTTTTGCGCCCCGCCGCTCCGCCTCCGCCATGATCGGCGTGATTTCGGCGAGATAATTCCAGCCGGCGTCGGGCATCAGCAAAATGTCGCCTGCGTCTAGCTCGACCTCGTCGGGGAGCGCAGCATGGCGGAAATAGCTCTTGAGACGCCCGTCCTCCACGACGACGGGCAGGCCCTCGCCAAGCGCCAGCACGGCCTCGGCGAGCGCCAGCGTCACGCGCTGTATGCCGGCGCCATAGCCGTAGCGGGCCGTCTCGGTGATCTCGACCAGAACGCGCGCAGCGGAAGGCGGCCTCGGAGCCGGCCCGGACCAGAGCGGGCGGCGCGCCGGCGGCGGGCCGGGCGGCTTTTGCGGCGCGCCAATCGCAGCGAGAAAATTTCGCACAAGACGCCGCATCGTCCAGCCCAGCTCGCGGAATTTCAGCGAGAGGAAAGACTTTGTGCGGTTGACGCGGCCCGACTCGGCGCGGGCGATCTCGGCAAGCTCCGCCGCGTCCTGACCCGCAAGATAAATGTCAATGGCTTGGCGGCCAATATGTTGATTCATAGGCGCAGATTAAAGGCGGGCTTCAGCTTGCGCAAGCCGAGGCGCCGCGCCCGCGCGCCCCCAGCCATGCGGCGGGCGGGTTTGCGTCCGGCGGCAAAAAAAAAGCCCCCACGCCGGGGCGAGGGGGCTCTTTATTCTGCGTCTAGAGCGTTTTCCGCCGAAGTGGGAACCGGTTCGGCGATAAGAAAACGCTCAAAAGAAAAGAGCTAGAGCCCCCGGGCCGATGCAATCGGACCGGAAAAGGCTCTAGACGGCGTTTACTCGCCGACCACTTCCAGGAAGGTCTCGGCGGCCTCGCGGCGCTCGAACACATGCGGCTGGATGCCGCGCTTGCTCAGCGCCTCCTTCATCTTCAACCGGGCGAAGGCGCTGGTCGTATAGCGGGCCGTCGTCGCGTAATAATGCTCCAGCATATACTGGATCATCTCGGCGTAGTCGTCATAGAGCGCCTCGGCGATCTTCGAGCCGTCGTGGTTGACGACCGAATTCACGCGCTTGCCGACCTTCTGGCAGGCCTCGACCAGCGTCTTGCGCAGCTCGTCGATGTCCTTCTTCGTGCGCGCGTGCCAGCCTTCCAGATTGACGAAGAGAATATTGCGCTGGGTGTCGTAAGTAACGCGCTGCGCCATGTTGAGGTTGAGCAGCTCCGCAAGCAGCCCCATCGGCTCGTCGAGGAAGATGCGGCGGTCCATCAATTCCGGCTCGTCGATGATCGGCTTGAAGGCCATATGCGCCAGGATGTCCCGCTCTATATCGACGCCGGGCGCCACTTCGATCAGCTCCAGCCCCTTCTCGCGCAGCGCGAAGACGCAGCGCTCGGTGACGTAAATCACCGGCTGTTTGCGCTTTTGCGCATAGCGGCCGGAGAAGGTGATCTGCTCGACGAAGTTCAGGAACTTCTTGTTGCGGCCTTCCTTGATGATCTTGAGCTTGCCGTCCTCGATCGTCGTCTCGAGCCCGCCGACGGTGAAAGTGCCGGCGAAGACCACGGCGCGGGCGTTCTGGCTGATGTTGATGAAGCCGCCGCAGCCATTGAGGCGCCCGCCGAACTTCGAGGTGTTGACATTGCCCTGCACGTCGCATTCGGCCATGCCGAGGCAGGTCATGTCGAGACCGCCGCCGTCATAGAAGTCGAACTGCTGGTTCTGCTGGATGATGCTGTCGGCGTTGGTCGCTGCGCCGAAGCTCGACCCGCTCGCCAGCACGCCGCCGATCGCGCCGGCTTCCGTCGTCAGCGTGATATAGGGCGTGAATTTTTCTTCATTGGCCACCGCGGCGATGCCCTCCGGCGCGCCGACGCCGAGGTTGACGACGCCGTTCGGCGGCAGTTCGAAGGCCGCGCGACGGGCGATGATCTTGCGTTCGTCGAGCGGCATTTTCGCCATGCCCTCGACCGGCACGCGGATCTCGCCGGCGAGCGCCGGATTGTGGATCACGCCGTAATTCATGCGGTGCAGTTCCGGCGAATCGGCGACGACGACGCAGTCCACCAGAATGCCCGGGACATGCACGTCCTTCGGCTTGATCGAGCCCTGCTCGACGATGCGCTCGACCTGCGCGATGACGAGGCCGCCATTATTATGCGCGGCCATCGCCTGGGCGAGATTGTCGAGGACGAGGGCCTCCTTCTCCATGCTGATATTGCCGGAGGGGTCCGCCGACGTGCCGCGGATGAAGGCGACGTCGATCTTGGTGGCGATGTAGAACAGCCACTCCTCGCCCTGGATGTTATGGTATTTGACGATGTCTTCGGTCGTCACGTCATTGACGCGGCCGCCGCCGAAGCGCGGATCGACGTAAGTATACAGGCCGACCTTCGAGAAGAGGCCGGGCTGGCCCGAGGCGCAGGCGCGGTAAAGCTGCGAGATGACGCCCTGCGGCAGGTTGTAGCCGAGGATCTTGTTCTCCTGCGCCGCCTGGGCGACTTTCGGCATGCGGCCGAAATTGGCGGCGATGACGCGGCCGAGCAGCCCTTCGTGATGCAGGCGCCCGGTGCCGAGCCCTTTGCTGTCGCCGGCGCCGGCGGTCATGATCAGCGTCAGATTGCGTGGCGAACCCGTTTCGACGAAGCGTTTTTCCAGGCCGGCGTGCAGCGCCTCCGGAATGCAGCTCTGGACGAACCCCGTGGTGGTCACGACGTCATTGTCCCTGATGAGGGCGATCGCCTGCTCCAGTGTAGTGACCTTGTTGTTCGCCATGTGCGCTGCTTTCCCCTCTTTGGCTCCACTCTTCCTTAAAGGATGCGCGCGACTGTCGCCGGAGCGTCATCCTTCGGGTGAATGCCGTAATAAAAAATTCGCGCTTAGGCTAGAGAGGGCGCCTTTCTTTCGCAATAGTCATAGCGCCGCACGGGCGGCGTCGCATGGACGCACCCGGCGCGCAGGCATGGCGTGAACGGCGCTGTTCTTGAAGGGGGAAGCGGCGTGAGCTTGGCGGGCCGGCTCAACCGGCCAGCGTCCGCGGCGCCAACTCCTGCGGCGGCGCGCTTTTTTGCTTATTTTCCGCCTCGGCGACGAAAACGCCGCCGCCGCCCTCCAGACTGCGCGAGGCCATTTCCGCAAAGGTGAGCAGCGCATGGGCGACGAGCCGCGTCGGGCCCGCGAGAAGAAAATCGCCGCGGCCGCCGAGCGCCGCCAGCGCATGGCCGAGGTAATAGGCGTCGATCACCACCCGCTCCAGATGGGCGATATCCGCTCTGTTGTCCTGCGCCATGTTCCGTCTCTCCGTTTCGACCGGCCGGCTCGGCCGCTGCGGTGAGCATAGGCGCAAGGCGTGGCCGAAACCGCTAACCCGAACCCTCGAATTTTCGGTATGGCCATTGCGCAGGGCTGGAGCCCCGCTGCGTCACATGCGGAAATCTTCGCCGAGATAGATGCGGCGCACGTCCGGATTGGCGACGATCGCCTCCGGCGGGCCCTCGGTCAGCACATGGCCGTTGTAGATGATGTAGGCGCGGTCGGTGAGGCCGAGCGTCTCGCGCACGCTGTGGTCGGTGATCAGCACGCCGATGCCGCGCGCCTTGAGATGGCGCACCAGGTCCTGAATGTCGCCGACGGCGATCGGGTCGATGCCGGCGAAGG
Source organism: Beijerinckiaceae bacterium (assembly GCA_033853615.1). GTDB lineage: Bacteria > Pseudomonadota > Alphaproteobacteria > Rhizobiales > Beijerinckiaceae > Methylosinus. Next base: position 7,741 of record JAWOLK010000166.1, read on the forward strand.
GTTCGTCCAGCAACATGAAGGACGGGTGCCCGGCCAGCGCGCGGGCGATCTCGCAGCGGCGCCGCTCGCCGCCGGAGAGCGCGATGGCCGGCGTCTTGCGCAGGCGCGTGAGGCGAAACTCGTTGAGCAGCTCGTCCAGCTCCTCCTCGCGCTTCTTCCGGTCGGGCTGGGTGATCTCCAGCACGGCGCGGATATTGTCCTCCACGGTGAGACCGCGGAACACCGAAGCCTCCTGCGGCAGATAGCCGATGCCGAGCCGGGCGCGCCGATACATCGGCAGCGGCGTCACGTCATAGCCGTCGAGCGCGATGATCCCCTTGTCCGGCTTGACGAGGCCGGTGATCATGTAAAAAACCGTCGTCTTGCCGGCGCCATTGGGCCCGAGCAGCCCCACCGCCTCGCCGCGCGCGACATGCAGGCTCACATCCTCGACGACCCGGCGCGCCTTGTAGCTCTTCGCGAGATTATGGATCGCGAGCACGCCCTCGCGGTCGAACTGCCGCCCCTCGTCGATATGGGCGGCCCAGGGAGTTTCGATGTCGCCCGCCTCGATCTCGCCCGCCGCCGCCGCGTCAGCCGCGCCGGCGTCGTCGGGCGCGGGGTCTTTCGGCGCGGCCTCGTCGGACTGGAGCCAGTTCTCCTCGCGCTGCTCGTCGACCTTGCGATTGCGGGCTTGCCGCAGCCGCGCGACGGCGCCGGCGAGACCGGCGCGGGCCCCGCCGAGATGCTGGATGAGGGCGCTCAGAAGTCGCAAGAACCGAGGGTCCGATCGCTGGAGCCTTCTCCGCCGACATGGGAACGGGTTCGGCGATGAAAAGGCTCGAAAAAAAGAGACGTGGAGCCTTCGGTCCGATGGAAGGGCCGAAGAGTTTCGGGGCCCCGACGGCGCCCCGGATGTTTGTGCGCCCGAGCGGGGCTTCCGCTGCGTCAGGCCCAGGGGCGATCCGCCGCCGCGCGCGTCTCATAGGCGTCGATCTTGGCGGCTTTTTGCAAGGTGAGGCCGATGTCGTCGAGACCGTTCAGCAGGCAGTGTTTGCGGAACGGGTCGATCTCGAATTTGATCACGCCGCCGTCCGGCCCGCGGATTTCCTGCGCGGCGAGGTCGATCGTCATGGTCGCGTTGGCGCCGCGCTTGGCGTCGTCCATGAGCTTGTCCAGCTCCGCCTGCGAGACCTTGATCGGCAGAATGCCGTTCTTGAAGCAGTTGTTGTAGAAAATATCGGCGAAGCTCGTCGATATGACGCAGCGAATGCCGTAGTCGAGCAGCGCCCAGGGCGCATGTTCGCGCGAGGAGCCGCAGCCGAAATTATCGCCGGCGACGAGAATCGCCGCCTTGCGATAGGCCGGCTGGTTCAGCACGAACTCGGGATTTTCCGAGCCGTCCTCGCGGAAGCGCATCTCCGAGAACAGGCCCTTGCCGAGGCCGGTGCGGGCGATGGTTTTCAGATATTGCTTGGGGATGATCATGTCCGTGTCGACGTTCATGATCTCGAGCGGCGCGGCGACGCCGGTCAATGTGGTGAATTTTTCCATCTCTGTCGCCTTGGCGCTTTGTCGAAGGGTCGAGCGCCCTTTAGCAAATTGCCGGCGCAAGGCAAAGGGCGCGCTGCGCCGCGGGCGCTCTCCGCATCACGCAAAAAGACCCGCTCGCACGGGGACGAGCGGGCAAGTTCACGGGGATCTTCACGCGGGGGAGGTTTCCGCGTGAAGAGGACACGGCGCGCCAGAGGGCGGGGGCGTCAGCTCCGGCGCAGCGTTTCG
>JAWOLK010000167.1:0-4724 GCA_033853615.1 Beijerinckiaceae bacterium
CGGCTGATGGAGTGCTTCGCTTCGCTCGCAATGGCGGGGCGCGGAAAGCCTTACGCCCTCGCTTTCGGCCCGGCCTTCGTCTTCCCCTTATCTTCGCGGCCCCAGAAATAAACGAACAGCGCCAGCAGGGCGGCGGCGGTCAGCAAATAATAGGGCAGGCGGAAGGGGTAGGGGCGGCCGACCGCGAAGGGAAAGCGCGCCACCCAATGCTGGCCGCGCGGGCCGTCCACGGTGACGATGCCGGCGAAATTGCCCGCCTCGCTGAAATCATGGGCGAGGCTGACCGTGCCCTTGGGATAGGTCTGCGGCGGCAGATAGGCGACCGTGATTTGGTCGAGTTGGGTCTGCTCATTCTCCTCGCCGACATCCTTGACGATGCGGAAGTCGGTCTTCATCTCGCGCATTTCGTCCTGCGCGAAATCCATCGCAAAAATCGTCTGGCCGGTCGCCGGCACGTCCTCGCAGAAGCGTTTGCGCTGCGGCGCCGCCGGCTGGTAGCCGGAGAAATACATCACATCGGGGCCGACCTTCAGCGCGCAGACGTCCTGATCGAGAATCAGCGCCCCGCGCGCCAGGGCAGGCGTCGCGGGGGCGGCGAGCGCCGCGCTCATGCCGATGAGGGCGCCGCAAAAGGCGTGTCGAATCTTCATGTGCTCCTCCCGGATCATTGCCGGCGCGGTCGTCCCGCGCCGCCTTTTGGGGCAATGATTTATCGTTCCGGCGGAGCCGCGCAAGCGCCAAGACGAAGATGCCGGCGGCGCTCGCGGCCGTCACTGATGCAGCGCCTCGCCGTGCAGCGCGATGTCGAGCCCTTCGCGCTCCTCGTCATATTCGACCCGCAGCGGAGTTACGAGCGAGACGAGCTTCAGCACGATCAGGGTGCCGATGACGCACCAGGCCGTCGTGGCGAGGACGCCGACCGCCTGGACGAGGAACTGATGCAGATCGCCCTCCAGCAGGCCGGCGACGCCCGGATCGCTCGCGGAAGCGGTGATCGCCCGCGTCGCGAAGACGCCGGCGAACAGCGTGCCGAAGATGCCGCCGACGCCATGGACGCCGAAGACGTCGAGCGAATCATCGTAACGGAAGCGATGTTTCGCCACGGTGCAGAACCAGTAACAAATGCCGCCGGCCAGAAGGCCGATGACCGCCCCGGCCCAGGGCGCGACATAGCCGGAGGCCGGGGTGATCGTGCCGAGGCCCGCGACGGCTCCCGAGATGACGCCGAGAACCGAGGGCTTGCCGCGCTCGATCCACTCGAGCCCGCTCCATACGAGCGCCCCGCCGCAAGCGGCGAGATGGGTCGCAAGAATCGCAAAAACGGCCCGCGAATTGGCGCCGAGCGCCGAGCCGCCATTGAAGCCGAACCAGCCGACCCACAACAGCCCTGTGCCGATCACTGCGAGCGAGAGATCGAAAGGCGAGAGATTCTCGCGCCCGAACCCCTGGCGCTTGCCGACCACGATCGCCGCCACGAGTCCCGCGACGCCGGCGTTGATATGGACCACCGTGCCGCCGGCGAAATCGAGCAGGCCCATGCTCTGCAGGAAGCCGCCGCCCCACACCCAATGCGCCGACGGCGCATAGACGATGAAGAGCCAGAGCACGCAAAACAGGATGAAGGCCGAAAAGCGCATGCGCTCGGCCACCGAGCCGCCGACCAGCGCGCACGTAATGACCGCGAAAGTCATCTGATAGGCCATGAACAAGACTTCGGGGATGGTTTTGGCGAAGGGGCTCACCGTGTCCATGCCAAGGCCGGACAGCATGACCCGCGACAGCGAGCCGATGTAGGGATTGTCGCCGGTGAAGGCCAGGCTGTAGCCGATCGCGCCCCATAGCAGCGAGACGAGCGCCGTGGCGATGAGGCTCTGCGCCATGGTGGCGAGCACGTTCTTCTTGCGGACCATGCCGCTGTAGAACAGCGCCAGGCCCGGCAGCGTCATCATCAGCACCAGCGCCGTGGCGACGATCATGAAGCCGGTGTCGGCGGCGTCGATTTTCATCGCATCCTGCGCATGAGCGGGAAAGGAGGCGCAGGCGAACAGCAGCGCGAGCGGCGCCGCGATCAGTTTCGGCATATCGTCACTCTCTATGTTGGGATCAAGGCGCGCCGGCGTCGGTTTCGGCGGGGAGGCGCAGGGGCGGGCCGACGGGCGGAAAAATCTCGATGGCGGCCGTAACGATCTTCATGCGCATGCCCGTGGAGCCAGCAGTATGGGCGCTTCATGTGCAATCGGCATGCCAGTCTGCGCAGTGTTGCGGCAAGGGCCTGAGCAACATTGCGGCGCCTCGCCCGCCTGCGCGGCTCGCCGGCCAATCCTTTGGCTGGCTTCTGCGCAACTCATGGGCATAAACGGGACGCATTTTGTGCGTAATGCGTGAAAACGAGGCGCGCAGGGATTTGCGAGACGATCATTCAGTCTTCGTTCAGGCCCGCGGCCCGCTTAATCCGACGGGACTGATCGAAGGGCGCGTAAATGAGGCTGGGTTTGGGGCTGCGACTTCTCCTTGCGGGCGTTGTCGCATTTTTGTTCATCACCGCGGCGGGCGCGGCCGAAAAGCGCATTGCGCTCGTCATCGGCGAGGCGGCCTATCGCGACAAGCCGCTCGCGACGGCGGCCAATGACGCCGGCCTCGTCGCCCAGACGCTGCAAGCGGCCGGATTCGACGTCGCCGGCGCCCGCGATCTGGATGAAGAGGCGCTGCGCCACGCGTTCCGCGATTTTTTGGACAAGGCGTCGGCCGCCGGGCCGGACACGGTCGCCTTCATCTATCTTTCCGGCTACGGTTTGCAGTTGGAGGGCGAGAATTATCTCGCGCCCGTCGACGCCGCGATTGCGCGGGACTCGGATATTGCGATCAAGGCGGCGCGCCTCTCCGATTATCTGAAGCCGCTCGCGGCGCTCAATCTCAAGACCAGCATCGTCGTGCTCGACATCGCCCGCGCCAATCCTTTCACGCTGGCCGGGCCGCCGATCGCGAGCGGCCTCGCGCTCTATGAGCCGGGCGCCAATATGCTGCTCGCCTACAACGCCGCGCCGGGCACGATCGCGCCGGCCGAGACGGAGACCTATGGCGTTTACGCGCGCGCGCTCGCGGAAATGATGCGCGTCGGCGGAACGCCGCTGAACGAAGTGTTCGAGAAAGCGCGCCTGCGCGTCGCCGACGCGACGAAGGGCGCGCAACTGCCGTGGAATTCGACGAAGCTCGCGACGCCCTTCCTGTTCTTCGAGCGCGCCGCCGACGCGCCGCCGCCGCCGACCGATGAAGCGGCGCTTTCGGCAAAGAGCATCCGGGAGCTCGGGCCCCGCGACGGCTATATCGCCGCCGTCCAACGCGACACGGTGCAGGATTACCAGGATTATCTCGCGCTTTATCCGCAGGAGCCGTCGGCGAAGCGCGTGCGCGCCTATCTCGCGGCCCGGCGTGAGGCGATCAGCTGGCGCCGCGCCCGCTCCGTCGACACGATGAACGGCTATTGGACCTATCTGCGCCGCTATCCGCGCGGGCCGCATGCGGCCGACGCCCGCCGGCGCCTGGCGCAGATCGACGCGGCGCTGGAGCCGCCGCCCGAGTTCGAGGTCATCGACATGGGGCTTGCGCCGCCGCCGCCGGAAGAGATCGTCTATGTCGACCGCCCCGTTCTGATCTTCGACGATCCGGCGTTTGATCTGCCGCCGCCGCCGCCGCCGCCGGTCTATGTGCTGCCGCCGCCGGCGCCGATTTTCCTGGCGCCGGAGCCGCCGATCGTCGTCGCCGACCCTTATGTCCTGCCGGCGCCGGTGTTCACGCCGCTGCCAGTGTGGGAGAGCCCTCCGGTCTATGTCGAGCCGCCGCCGCAGAATGTGATTTTCGAAAACATTCACAACACGGTGATCGTCGACCGCGCCGCCAACGCCATGACGATCCGCAATCCGTCGGGGCAGGTGCTCTCGACCGGCGCGCTGACGGCGATCGGCGCCGGCGCGGCAGGGCTTGCGATCGGCGCGGCGCTGCCGTCCTTCGTCGCCAAAAAGGCCGCTCCGGCAATTGCGCCCGCCGCGCCGCCGCCCGCTCAGCCGGGCGTCGCTCCGGGCGGGCCGCACTCGGGCGCGCCGGCCTTGCCGGGCGGCATGCCGCCGGTGGGCGCCGCTCTGCCGCCGGCTAATCAAGTTTTTCCCGGCCAGCACGGGGCCGGCGGCCCGCATCTGGGCGCGCCGCATCCGGGCGCGCTGGCGCCGGTCGCTGCGCCGGCGGCCGGGGGCGCTGCGCCGCCTGCAAATCATGCGCTGCCGGGCGCGCCGCATCCGGGCGCGCCGCTTTTGCCCGGCGGATTGCCGGCGCCGGGGGCTGCGCCCGCCGCCGGTCACCCAGCGCCGGGCGAGGCGGGTCCGCATGGGCGGCATCCAGGCGCGCATCTCCCGGACGCGCGTCTTCCTGGCGCGCATCTTCCTGGCGGCCCGCCGCCGGGAGCTGCGGAAAATCTCCCGCCAGGGCCTACGCCCGGAATGCGGCCGCATCGCCCGCCGGGCATGGGGCAACCGCGGCCGGAGGCTGCGATCGACGGGCCGCCGCCTGCGGCGCAGCCGCGGCCGATGCGGCCCCGGCCGGATTGGCCGCGCGAGGGTCTCCCGCCGCAGCTCGGTCCGGGAGGGCGCGGCTCCGGCGCCGGTCTGATGCAGCCGCCGCGGCCCGTCCGTCCGGAGCCGGTGCAGCACGTCGCCCCAGTCCCCGCGGCGCCC
>JAWOLK010000168.1:0-54099 GCA_033853615.1 Beijerinckiaceae bacterium
AGATGCATGACGAGCGCCGCGCCGTCGTCGAGCTGCGCGACCAGATATTTGGCCCGCCGGCCGAGCCGCAGCACGCGCCGCCCCGCGAGCCGCTCGGCGAATTGTTGCGGAAAGGGAAAGCGCAGATCGGCCCGGCGCACTTCGACGCGCGCGAGCGCGGCGCCCTCGAAGACGGGCGCGAGGCCGCGGCGGACGGTTTCGACTTCGGGAAGCTCGGGCATGGGTTTTCGCTCGCGCGCCGCGCGATTTTCGCACGGACGGCGTCGACGCTATAACCTTCTCTGAAGGAGGACGCGAGCCGAATGCGAGAGGAAAGGATAAGTAAGGCGCTGGAGCGCCTGCGCGCCGCCTTGCCCGACGCGCTCGCCATCTATGTCTTCGGCAGTCGCGCCAGCGGCGAAGCCGGACCCGCAAGCGATCTCGACCTCGCCGTGCTCAACGAGGGGCCGCTCGATCCGGTGGCGCTCTGGGATTTGTCCTCGGAGCTTGCCGACGCCGCCGGCTGCCCGGTCGATCTCGTCGATTTGCGCAAAGCCTCGACCGTGTTGCAGCACCAGATCGTCACCAAAGGCGCGCGGCTCTTCGCGCGCGATGGACGGGCGGATGTCTACGAAGCCTTCATCCTGAGCGAAAAGGACGCCCTGAAGGCTTCGCGTAAGGGGCTGATCGCTGATATTTTGCGAGAGGGGCGCGTCTATGGCCGATGACGTCTTGATCAACAAAGCCGCGACCATCGAGCGCTACATCGCCCGCGCCCGCGAGGAATACGCCAAGGGGCCGGAGAGTTTCGCGCAGGATTTCACCCGCCAGGATGCGGCCGTCCTGAACATCGAGCGCGCCTTCGCCGCGGCGATGCGCATGGGCGAGCGCGTCATGGCGCGCGACCGGCTCGGCTCGCCACCGCGCGCCTCCGATGTCTTCGGCCTGCTCGCGGAGGCCGATCGCATCCTGCAGGAACAAGCCGAGGCGCTTCGGCCGGTCTCCGAATTTTACGAAGAGGCGGGGCGCGCCGAGCCGCCGCCCGCGCCCCTCGTCGCCGGAATCATCACGAACCGCCTCGACGCCCTCACCGACTTTTCCGGCGCCCTGTTGCGGCGCGACGCCCCGCCCTAGCCATCGGCCCCGGCACAGGCTATACCGCCCCGTCCCATTTAAAGACGCGAGCGCCAAATGACCTCCTCCCGTTCGGATAACGAGTCCTCGACGCATTTCGGATTTTCGGAGGTGCGGCTGTCCGAGAAACAGGACCTCGTGGACGACGTGTTCCACAAGGTCGCGCGCCGCTACGACATTATGAACGACCTCATGTCCGCGGGCATGCACCGGCTGTGGAAGGACACTTTCGCCGCCAAGGTCAACGCCCGCGGCCGCCGCGGCTTCCGCCACCTCGACGTCGCCGGCGGCACCGGCGACATCGCCTTTCGCGTCGCCAAGAGCGCTGCGAGCGACGCCGAGATCGTCGTGCTCGACATCAACGGCGACATGCTGGAAGTCGGGCGCGACCGAGCCATAGAGCGCGGCCTCTCCGACCAGCTCGAATTCGTGCAGGCCAACGCCGAGGCGCTCCCCTTCCCTGACGCGCATTTCGACGCCTATACGATCGCCTTCGGCATTCGCAACGTGCCGCGCATCGACGTCGCGCTGGGGGAAGCCTTCCGCGTGCTGCGGCCGGGCGGGCGCTTCCTGTGCCTGGAGTTTTCGCACGTCGCCGTGCCGGGGCTCGACAAGCTCTACGAGGCTTATTCCTTCAACGTCATTCCGAAGATCGGCCAGCTCGTCGCGGGCGACGCCGAGCCCTATCAATATCTGGTCGAGTCCATCCAGCGCTTCCCGCGCGCCGATGATTTCGAGGCGATGATCCGCCAGGCTGGCTTCCGCCGCACCGGCTATGAGCGTCTCACCGGCGGCGTCGTCGCGATCCATTCGGGCTGGAAACCCTAAAACGTCCCGGCGGAGGGAAAGGAGCGCCAGCGCCGCCATTTGACGGCCTTGCGCCTTGGCGTCGATCACAACGGCGGTGCGTCTTGCTTCTCGGTTTCGGACATATTCTCAGACTGGCCCGCGCCGGCTTGATCCTCGCGCGCGAAGGCGTCTTCATCGGGCTCGACCCCGCCTTGATGCCGCCGCCGCTGGCGGTCGTCGTGCGGCTCGCCAATCTCTTCGCCAAGCGCGAGTCGGGCGGCGCGCCGAAGGCCCTGGTGCGCGCCTTCGCGCAGATCGGCCCCTCTTATGTGAAGCTCGGCCAGTTTCTCGCGACGCGGCCCGACGTCGTCGGCGGCGAGATCGCCGATGCGCTGACCGCCTTGCAGGACCGCATGGAGCCCTTCGGCCGCGAGGCGGCCGTCGCCATCGTCGAAAGCGCGCTCGGCAAGAAGATCGACGAGATTTTCACCTTCTTCGGCGAGCCGGTCGCCGCGGCGTCCGTCGCGCAGGTGCATATCGCCCATGCGCGCTACCCCGACGGCGAACGCAAGGTCGCGGTGAAAGTGCTGCGGCCCGGCGTCGAGCGACAGTTCCGCCGCGACCTCGCCGACATGTATGTCATCGCCCGTCTCGCCGAGCGTTTCTCGGCCGAGGGCCGGCGCCTGCGCGCGGTCGAGGTCGTCGACACGCTCGCCCGCACGGTCAAGCTGGAAACGGATTTTCGCCTGGAGGCGGCGGCGGCGTCGGAATTTCGCGACAATGTCGAGAACGACCCCGATTTTCAGGCGCCGCGGGTCGATTGGGACCGCACCGCGCGCGAGGTGCTGACGCTCGAATGGATCGAGGGCATTCCGCTCTCGGATCTGCCCCGCGTCGCGGCCGAAGGGCATAATCTCAAGGATCTCGGCCGCTGCGTGCTGCAATCCTTTCTGCGCCATGCGATGCGCGACGGCTTTTTCCATGCCGACATGCATCAGGGCAATCTGTTCGTCGACAAATTGGGCCGCATCGTCGCCATCGACTTCGGCATCATGGGCCGCCTCGGGCTCAAGGAGCGGCGTTTCCTCGCGGAGATCCTCTACGGCTTCATCACCCGCGACTATCGCCGCGTGGCGGAAGTGCATTTCGAGGCCGGCTATGTCCCGCCCATTCACTCGGTCGAGGAATTTTCGCAGGCGCTGCGCGCCATCGGCGAGCCGCTGCACACGATCAACGCCGCCGATATTTCGATGGCGCGGCTCCTGACGCTGCTCTTCGAGGTCACGGCGCTCTTCGACATGCGCACCCGCACCGAGCTGGTGCTGCTGCAAAAGACCATGGTCGTCGCCGAGGGCGTCGCGCGCACGCTCGATCCGAAGCTCGACATATGGAAGACCTCCGACCCCGTGGTGCGCGACTGGATCGAGAGCAATCTCGGCGCGAAGGCGAAGATCGAGGACGCCGGCAAGAGCGTCGCCGAGCTTGCGAAGCTCGCCACGCATTTGCCGAAGGTGATGTATGACGCCGAAGTGGCGATTGCGAATTTCGCAAAATCCACGGCGGATGGGATAGAGCTGTCCCCGCGCTCGATCGAGCTGCTGGCGCACACCCGGCGCCGCTCCGACCGCGTCCTGCTGCTCGGGGCGACATTGCTGATTCTTCTGGCGGCCTGGCTGTTCCGCTGAAGCGGATGGACCGCGCGCCTCTGGCGCGCCCCTGCCCCGGCAAGCGCGCCGAGGCCTTAAGCGAAGGCGGGCCTTTAAGAGCTCATGTCGGGCTGAAACTCGCCGCTGGATGCGGGCGCGGCTTTAGCGCGGGAAAATATCGGCGATGCCGAGCGGCGCGCCGGCGCGGACATGGGTGGAGCGTTCGGAGGCGCGCTGCACGCCGTCGGGAATCGCGGCGTAGCCGACGGGCGGCAGGCGCTCGCCGGCGAAATTATTGACGCGCACATGGCCGCCGATGCGCACGCAGCTGTCCGACCCCGCCACCGCCGCGAAATTTTCGCCGAGCCGCGCGCAATTGCCGCGCCCGACCGTCTCGGCCGAGGCGGGCGCCGTCGCGCAGGCGAGCGCGGCGAGAAGGCCGGCCGGCAGAGCGAACCATTGGCGCTTGAGAGCGGTGGAGGTGAAATTCATGCCTGGATCAGCCTTGCTTTCCGATCGGCAGGAAGGGAACTCCCGAATCATGCCGTCAAATTCGTTAGAATCTATTAACGCCTGCGCGTTTCGAGCGTGACCGTCAGTAGACGGGAACATCGTGGCAGCATCGTGTCTCCAAACCGCCTTCGCCGCTCATTCAGGCAGCGCCGCCTGCACGAGCGCCAGCGCGGCGACCGCGGCGGTGTCGGCCCGCAGGATCCGCGGACCGAGCGAAAGCCGAAGGATTTTGGGCCGTTGCAGAATATCCTCGCGCTCCCGCGCGTCGAAGCCGCCCTCGGGGCCCACGAGAAGCGTTACCCCGTCATGCGCCGGCGCCGCCCGCAGCGCGGCGATCGGATCGGCGACTTCGGCGTCCTCGTCACAGAAGACGAGCAGCCGCCCGGCGGGGAAATGTTCCAGAAACTCCGGCAAATCGACCGCCTCGGCCACGTCGCAGATGGTCAAAATCCCGCATTGCTCGGCCGCCTCGATCGCATTGGCGCGCAGTCTTTCGGCATTGACGCGGCGGGCCTGGGTGCGCCGGGTGATGACCGGCGCAAGCCGCGAGGCGCCCATTTCCACCGCCTTTTGCGCCATATAGTCGAGCCGCGCCTGTTTGAGCGGCGCGAAGGCGTATTCGAGATCGCCGGCCGCCTCCTGCGGCCGCAGCCGCTCCTCGATCCGCAATGTGGCCGAGCGGCGCGCGACTTTTTCGAGCCGCGCCCGCCACTCGCCGTCGCGGCCGTTGAACAGCAAAATGGCCTCGCCCTCGCGCATCCGCAGCACGTTGAGGAGATAGTTCAGCGATTCGGGCGGCGGGGCGAGCGCGGCGCCCGCGGCGAGCGGCGCGTCGATAAACAGCCGTTGCGCGGAAAAATCATAGCGTGACACGAATCGGCGTTTCCGTCAGCTTGGGGGTAAGGCGCCATCAGACCGCCGCTTTGGCCCGCCAAAGGGGGCAAAGCTTGCGTCCCGGGCGAAGCTCCTGCTAACTGATAGCATCATTAATGGATTGGAAGCCATGATCGCCGCACGTCGTTCGAAATTCGTCCGGGCCGGGCTCCTGGGCCTCGCCCTGGCCTTCGGCGCGGCATGGCAGGCGCAAGCTCAGTCTTGCAACGAGGATTTTCAGAAAATGTCCGGCCGCCGCAATGCGGCGATGGGCGCGCTGCAAAATCTCGTGAAGGCGGGCAAGGGCAAGATGGACCCGATTGCGGCCTGCCCGCTCGCCCGCAAGCTCGTCGCCGTCGAAAACGAGATGGGCGCCTATATGGCCAAGAACAAGGATTGGTGCTCGATCCCGGATCAGATGATCGACCAGTTCAAACAGGGCCACGCCAAGAACCAGGGTTTCGCCGCGCAGGCCTGCGCCTTCGCCGCCAAGGCGAAAAAGGCGCAGGAGCAGGCGCGCGAACAGGCGGCCTCCGGCGGCGGCATGATGGCGCCGCCGAAACTCCCGGCCGGCCCGCTGTGACCCTGCCGGAAGGGGCGTTGCCGGACGCCCAGCTCGACCACCCGCTCTGGCGCTACGCCCCGGCAGGGCTGAAACCCTATATCCAGCTCGCCCGTCTCGACCGGCCGATCGGCTGGTGGCTGCTGCTCCTGCCCTGCTGGGAGGGGAGCGCGCTCGCCGCCGTCTCCCGACATGAGTTGCCGAGCTTTTGGCATTTGCTGCTGTTCCTCGTCGGCGCGGTGGCGATGCGCGGCGCCGGCTCGACCTATAATGACCTCGTCGACCGCGAGATCGACGCCAAGGTGGAGCGCACCCGCTTCCGCCCGCTGGCGAGCGGGCGGGTGAGCGTCAAGGCGGCGACGATCTTTCTCGTCGCGCAATGTCTGGTCGGGCTCGGCGTGCTGCTGAGCTTCAACGGGCTGACCATCGCCGCCGGCCTCGCCTCGCCCTTGATCGTGCTCGTCTATCCCTTCGCCAAGCGCTTCACCTCATGGCCGCAGGCGATTCTCGGCTGCGCCTTCGCCTATGGCGCGCTGCTCGGCTGGACCGCGGCGGCCGGCGCCTTCGCGCTTCCCGCCGTCCTGCTCTACGCCTCGGCGATTCTGTGGACGATCGGCTACGATACGATCTACGCCCTGCAGGACCTGCGCGACGACGCCATCGCCGGGGTGCGCTCGACGGCGCGGCTCTTCGGTGAGAAGGTGCGGCTCGCCGTCGGCCTGCTCTATGCCGGCGCGGTCCTTTGCGCAGAGCTGGCGGTTCTCATGGTCGGCGGCGGCGCCTTGGCGCAGCTCGGCGTGCTGGCTTTCGCCGCGCATCTCTTCTGGCAGGTCGCAAAGACCGGCGAGACCATCGCGCCGCAGACCGCGCTGATGCTGTTTCGCTCCAACCGGGACGCCGGCCTGTTGCTGTTCGCCGGCTTGCTGGCGGCGAGCGTCGCCGGGCGTCTGCTGTAGCGCAAGCGCCGCTCACTCATAGCAGATGATCTCGCGCTCGCCGGAAAAGACCGCCCCGGCGCGGGCGGGGTCGCCCTGTTTGCGGCGGGCGAGGAAATTCGGGCGGCGGCGGCTGACGCTGGCGCTACGCCGGCGCGGCGCGGTTTTCTGTTCCAACGTAGCGCGCGGCGCGTCGGCGGCGTCGTCGCGGCTTGCGAGCCGCGGCAGGCCGAGAGTCGTCGCCCAATAGCGCCAATCGGCGGCGATCGCGCCGCTGTCGCGGGTCTCGGCGAGGATCACCTCGAGATCCGGGTCGGCGTGGGCGAGCGACAGGCGGTAGGAGGCTCCGCCCTGCTCACAGGCGTCGACGTCGAGGGCGACGCCGCGATAGGAGGAGACGGGCACCGAGATCATCATCGCAATGCCGGCGAAGCGGCGGGAGATCATGATGTCGTCGCCGGTGAGCTGAACCTGCCGCTTGCCTTCGTCGGCGCGGCGATCGCGCTGAAGGAATTTCCCGGCGCGGGGCGTTGAAATCTTGCGCTCCAACATGACGACCTCCAGATGCGTGAAATCTCGTTTCGTTTGCGCCATTTTGTCCGGAGGGAGAGCCGATTGTGCTAACAAGCCTGGTGAATGCACTGTAAACGGGGCCTTTTTGCCCCTGTTCGCGGCGCCAGGGTGAACTTTGCGCAAACGGGATAGCTCAAAAGCACGGCAATTCGTCGCAACAAGACGCCTTGCGGCGGAAAGCCGCCTCGCCTACCACCTAGACCCATGCAGATGACGACCGACATCGACGCCATTCAGCCGCAGATCGAAACGCTGGCCCGCGCGGCCGGCGACATCGCCATGAGCTATTTCCGCTCCGGCAAACGGACGACCGCGGATGTCTCCTACAAGGGCGGCGGCTCGCCTGTCACCGAGGCCGATCTCGCGGTGGACCGCTTCTTGCTTCAGGAGCTGCCGCGCCTCTTGCCCGACGCCGGCTGGCTTTCCGAGGAAACCGCCGACTCCATGGACCGCCTCGCCCAGAAACGGCTGATCGTCGTCGATCCGATCGACGGGACGCTCGCTTACGCGCGCGGCGACGACCGCTGGGCGGTCTCGATCGCGCTCGTCGACGCGGGGCGGCCGGTCATCGGGATCATCCACGCCCCGGCGCTCGGCGAAACCTATATCGCCGCCCACGGCCGCGGCGCCTTTTTGAACGGGGCGCGCATTTCCGTCTCGACGCGCGCAACTCTGGAAGGCGCGGAGATCGTCGCTCCGCGAGGCCTGTCGGACGTGTTCGAGACGTCGCATTACAACTTCCGCCTCGCGCCGCGCACCCCGTCGCTGGCGTTGCGCATCGCCGACGTCGCCACCGGCAAGCACGACCTCGCCATTGCGGCGCGCGATTCGCGCGACTGGGACATAGCCGCCGCCGACATCATCCTCACCGAGGCCGGCGGCCGGCTCACCGAGCTCGAGGGCGAGGCCCTCACCTATAATCGCCGCGAGGCGCGCCGCGACATGCTGATCGCCGCGCCGCAGGCGCTGTTCGAAGGCAGCCTTGCGCTCGCCAGAGCGGTTTCGAAAGGAGCATCATGACGATTCACGCCAAGAAATCTACGCAGCATTTGCATCTCGTCTTCGGCGGCGAGCTGGAGGATTTGCACGACGTGCGCTTCCGCGATCCGACGAAGCTCGATATCGTTGGCGTCTTCCCGGACAACGACAGCGCGCTGGCGGCCTGGAAAGCCAAGGCGCAGTCGACGGTCGACAACGCCCATATGCGCTATTTCATCGTGCATCTTCACCGGCTTCTCGAGCCCGAGACCGAATCGGCCTGACGCTCCTTGTGAGGCGCCCGCGGCGATTTATGAGCCGCCGCGGCGCTCGCGCGGCCATTCCCCGCCAAACGGCCGCGCCTTCCCAAATTTGCCTGCTTTGCCGTAGACATATGCGAACGATCTTCGCCCTGGCCGAAATGGCCGGCGAAGGGCGGGAGCGGCCGGCGCGGCCGCATTTGGTGGGAGGGTCGATGCCCATTCTCACGCTCTATCGTCTGGCCACACTGGCGCTGACGCCCCTCGCCGCTCCGGCGCTCGCCTGGCGCGCAAAAAGCGGCAAGGAGGATGTTCTTCGCCTCGACGAGCGCCTTGGGCGCGCCGCCGCGGCGCGTCCGCGCGGCCGGCTCGTCTGGCTGCATGGGGCGAGCCTCGGCGAGAGCCTGTCGCTGCTGCCGCTCGTCGAGCGCTTCGTGCAGCGCGGCGTCGAGGTTCTCGTCACAAGCGGCACAGTCTCCTCGGCCCGCCAGCTCGCGACGCGGCTGCCGCCGGGGGCGATCCATCAATATGCGCCGCTCGACGCGCCCTCTTTCGTCAAACGCTTTCTCGACCATTGGCGGCCGAATGTCGCGCTCTTCGCCGAGTCGGAGATTTGGCCGAACATGGTGGTCGAGCTGCGCGCCCGCGGCGTTCCGCTGGTGCTGGTCAACGCCCGGATCTCGCGCGAATCGAGCGACCGCTGGGCGCGGCTGCCGGGGACGGCGCGGCGGCTCTTCAGCATGATCGACCTCTGCCTCGCCCAGGACGCCGAAAATGCGGCGCGCTTTCTCGGGCTCGGCGCCGAGCGGGTGCGCGTCGCCGGCAATCTGAAATTCGACGCCGCGCCGCTGCCGGTCGACGCCGGTCGCCTCGCCGCCTTCAATGGCGCGGTGGGCGCGCGCCCGGTCTGGGCCGCCGTCTCGACGCATGAGGGCGAGGAGGAGATCGCGCTCGAGGCCCATCTCGCGCTGGCGCGGGAGTTCCCGAATCTGTTGACGGTGATCGCGCCGCGCCATCCCGCGCGGGGAGAGGCGATCGCAGCCCTCGCGCGGCAAAAGGGCCTGGCTGTCGCAAGGCGCGCCGCCGGCGAGGCGCCGACGCCGTCCTGCGCCGTCTATGTGATGGACACATTCGGCGAATTGGGGCTGCTGTTTCGCACGGTCGGCGTCGCCTTCATGGGCAAGTCGCTCGTCACTGGCGGCGGCCAGAACCCGATCGAGGCGGCGCAGCTCGGCTGCGCCGTGTTGCATGGGCCGCATGTCGAGAATTTCGCCTTCGTCTACAGCGAGCTGAACGCCGCCAAGGCGGCAGCGCGCGTGACCGACGCCGCTTCGCTCGCGCGGGCGGCGCAGTATCTTCTCTCGCAGCCGGCGCGCATGCGCAAAATGGGCCGGGCCGGCGGGGCCGTCGTGGAAAGGCTCGGCGGCGCCTCGCGCTCCATCGTCAACGCGGTCGAGCCCTATCTCGCGCAGCTTGCGCTCGAACAGGAGCGACAGTCTGCGCGCGCCTGAGTTCTGGGGGCGGCGCGCGCCGGGCTGGGGCGCGCGGCTGCTTGCGCCGCTCGGCGCGGCCTATGGCGCCGTCGCCGGGGCGCGGCTCGCCCGGCCGGCGCCGCGGGCCGCCCTCCCCGTCATCGTCATCGGCGGCGCGACGCTCGGCGGCGACGGCAAAACGCCGCTTGCTCTGGCCATCGCCCGGCTGCTGATCCTCATGGGCGAGCGCCCCGCCTTTCTGACGCGCGGCTACGGCCGGCGCGGCGCCGGCGCGCCCTTTCGCGTCGATCTCGACCAGCACGAGGCCGCCGAAACGGGCGACGAGCCGCGCCTTCTCGCGAGACTCGCGCCGACGATCGTCTGCGCCGACCGGGCGGCCGGAGCGAAGCTCGCCCAAGCGCTCGGCGCGACTGTTCTCATTCTCGACGACGGGCTGCACAGCCGCAGGCTCGCGCCGGATCTCGCCTTGCTGGCCGTGGACGCGGCTTATGGCGCCGGCAACGGGTTCTGCCCGCCGGCCGGACCGCTGCGGGCGCCGCTCGCCGCCCAGCTCGCGGCCGCGGACGCGGTCGTTCTGATCGGCGAAGGCGCGGCGGCGGATGCAATCGCCGCTGCCGCCGCGGGGCTTGGAAAAACGCTGCTGCGCGGCCGCCTTGTCCCCTGCCCGCAGGCGGCGGCGCGGCTTTGCGGCGTGCGCGTCTTCGCTTTCGCCGGGCTCGCCCGGCCGCGGAAATTCTTGTCGAGCTTGCAGGAGGTCGGGGCAAGGGTCGTCGGGCAGCGCTGGTTCGACGATCATCACGCCTATCGCGCGCGGGAGCTTGCTGCGCTGGCCTACGAGGCGGGCCGACTCGGCGCGCGTCTCGTGACGACGGAAAAGGACGCCGCCCGGCTCGGGGCGTCATTTACGACGGAAATTCTGCCGGTCGAACTGGACCTTTCCGCCGACGCCCGCCGCGTCGCGGCGCTGTGCCGCGCCAGGGTCAGCCGCGAGGCTTGACGCCGAGGCGTTTCAGCTTGGCCTCGGGGCTGCTGTAGGCCTCCTGGAGGTCGACGTTCCAGTAGTGCAATTCCTCGAGCGGGATCGGCTGGCCGGTTACGGCGCAGCGCACAAAGGCGCCAGGCTTGCGGATGCGGTAATCCCCGTCGCGAAACTCGAGCTCGGCCTCGACGGCCGGATGCGGATGTCTTTCGAAACGGTTCATGCGAAGCCTGTTATGCGCGCGCCGGGCGAAACCCCGTAGCAATGGAATAAGCGAGGTCATAGCGAAAATTCAATAGCCGAATAGCGTAAGGACGCCAGCGGAATCCGCCGGCCATGTCCCCGCGCCGGCTTAAAAAAACCCGCCGCGACGGAGGCGGCGGGCTTTTGCGGCGCTGGCGCAGACGCTTTTAGTAATTCCATTGCAATTGCATGCGCATCAGATTGGCCTGGAACTGCCGATAGGGCGGCGCGAGCGTATTGGTGCGATCCATCTTCGAATAGACGGCCGTCAGCTCGACCTCGGGCAACGGCTGCCATTCGACGCCGAAGTCCCATTCGTTCAGCCGGGCCATAGGCGCATTGTTCTCGAACTTCTGGCCGCCCCGGTAATACTGGTATTTGACGAAGGGGAACCAGGTGCCGGTGCCGAAGTCCTTGTCGTCATATTTATAGGTCGCTTCGACATAGCCGCCATTGAGGCTGCGCCCGGTGATCGCCGTCTGCGTCTCGTTGAGCGCGGGGCCGCGGCCCCAGTTCCATTCCGCCTTGAGGCCGAAGGGCTGCGGATAGATCACGCCGGTGACGGCGAGGCGCTCGTCGCGGATGCCGGCGCCGCCATTGGCGACGACCGGAACCCAGGCCGATGTGTTCGGGTAGGTTCCGAGAGTGTAATTGCCGAGGTTGAAATAGCCCGGAGCGTCAACAAAGGGGACGCCCGCCGGCGCGAGATTGGCGAGCCAAGAGGGGCGGAATCCGGCGAAATTCGTCGCGCCGAACAGCGACGGCGTGATCGCCGTGGTATAGGGGACGAATCGGCCCGTGTAAGCCTGGACGCTGCCCTCGATGATCTGGCCATTCGGCAGCGTATAGGGATAGGTCACGCGCGCGACGACATGGGCGTTCTTGTTCAGATCGATGCGATTGGCGCCCTGGCCGTTGTAGACGCCGACGGCGAAGACGCCGTAATCGCCGGAGCCCTTCAGGTTGTTCTTCACGAGATCGCGGAAGACGTGACGAATGTTCTCAGGCGTATAGTAGAAGAAGACGCCGAGGTCGCGCTCGTCCTTGCAGCAGCTGTTGATCGCATCGGCGCGATCGAGCGCCAGGCGGTTCTGGCTCGACTGCATGTTTTCGAAGCCGTATGGAATCTTCGACTGGCCGGCGCGGAAGC
Source organism: Beijerinckiaceae bacterium (assembly GCA_033853615.1). Classification (GTDB taxonomy): domain Bacteria; phylum Pseudomonadota; class Alphaproteobacteria; order Rhizobiales; family Beijerinckiaceae; genus Methylosinus. The sequence goes on from JAWOLK010000168.1 coordinate 12,108, forward strand.
GGAACTCTTTCTTGTCGTCGATATAAATGTCGGCGTAAGCGTCGCGCAATTGCGCAAAATAGCCCGCGGCCGAGGAATAGGTTCCATATTGGTTGAACCGGCCCCAGACGGTGTTGTTCAACCATGGCACGGAAGCCATGCTCGGTGAATTCGAGAAAGATCCGGAAGGGATGCTCGCGAGATCGGGCTGCAGATAGAGATAGAGGTGGTCGGTGACATCGCCGCTGAAGATCAGGCGGGCGCGGCGGATCAGGAAGTTCTGGCGCGGGCCGACCGAGCGGTCGTTCGGGCTGGAAATGTCATTGAAATAGGGCCCGCCGTCCATGATCGCATTGTAACGCATCTGCGTGTAGCCGCGGACGTTGATGCGCTCATACCAATGTTTCGGCGCCGGCGCAGAGGCCGAGGCGGAGGCGACGGCGACCGGCGCGCCGCCGGAGGCGGGTTTTTGCTCGGCCGCCTTTTTGGCCTCCTTGTCCCTGGAGACCTGCGCCTCCAATTGCTTCAAGCGCTTCTGCTGCGCCGCCATCTGCGCCCGGATGGCGCGAATTTCATCGGCCGTGTCGGCCTTTGCGCCGGGCGCGGTTACAATCAAACCGAGCGCCGTCGCCGCGAGAGCGCGCTTGCGAAGCGATTTCAACATTGAAAAGTCTCCCCCTTCGAGCTGGGGAGAAAAAAATCGGCCGAGATGACACATGTGTGACAATCTCACGCATAAGCCGAGGAAGGCCCGTTTTATACGTTACTTTCCAACACTTTGTTGCAATGGCGCCACAGAGGCGCGGCCGCTTGCCTCGCGCGGCCTTTGCCTTTAACCGGGCGTGAGATCCTCAAAAAGCCAAAGGCGGAGAGATGTTTCGCGCGCTTTCGCAGCCCCGCGCGGCGGGTTTTGCATTCATTCTCGTGACGGTTGCGCTCGATATGCTGGCGCTCGGGGTGATGATTCCGGTGCTGCCGCGGCTGGTGACGCAGTTCGAGGGCGGCGATCTGCACGACGCGACCGCGATCACCGGCCTCTTCGGCTTTTCCTGGGCCTTGATGCAATTTCTGTTTCAGCCGGCGCTCGGCGCGCTGTCGGACCGTTACGGCCGGCGGCCGGTGGTGCTCTTGTCCAATCTCGGCGTCGGGCTCGACTATATCTTCATGGCGCTGGCGCCGTCGCTGACGCTGCTTTATGTCGGTCGCCTCGTCAGCGGCGCCGCCGCGGCGAGCTTCTCGACCGCGAGCGCCTATATTTCCGACGTCACGCCGCCGGAAAAACGCGCCGGCCGCTTCGGCATGATGGGCGCGGCCTTCGGGCTCGGCTTCATTCTCGGCCCGGCGCTCGGCGGCCTGCTCGGCGGCTACGATCTGCGCCTGCCCTTCTGGGCCGCCGCCGGCTTGAGCCTCGCCAATGCCCTCTACGGCTATTTCATTCTGCCCGAATCGCTGCCCGCCGATAAGCGCACGAAGAAAATCGTCTGGCGCAGCGCCAATGTGTTCGGCGCGCTCGCCTTCCTGCGGCGCGAGCCGGCGCTCGCCCTGCTCGCCGTGGCGGTTTTTCTCTCCTATCTCGCGCATGAATCGCTGCCGAGCCTCTTCGTCCTCTACACCGATTATCGCTACCACTGGGATACGGCGACGACCGGCTGGGCGCTCGCACTCGTCGGCGTGGCGCAGACGATCGTCTCCGGCGCGGTGGTGCGGCCGGCGGTGGCGCGGCTCGGCGAGCGCGGCGCGCTGACCATCGCGCTCGGCTGCGGGGCTCTGGGCTTTCTCGTCTACGCTTTCGCGCCGACCGGCGGCCTGTTCATGGCGGCGCCGCCGCTGATCGCGCTGTGGGCCATGGCCAATCCCTCCTTCCAGGCGCTCGCCACGCGCCTTGCCGGGGCGTCGGAACAGGGCCGGCTGCAAGGCGCGCTCGCCAGCCTGCGCGGCGTCTCCGGCATGATCGGGCCGCTGTTCTTCAGCCAGATTCTCGCAGCCTCGATCGCCGCAGAGAGCTTCGCCGGCGCCGGCTATTTCATCGCCGGGGCGCTGCTCGCCGCAAGCCTCGCCGTGGCGCGGCTCGCGACGCGCAAGGGCTGAGCCTCGCGGAACCTCGGCCAGCCTCCCGCGTTTGCGCTTCTACCAGAAGGCGCCGCGAGGGAGGACAGCATGGCGAGCAAGACGGATTTCGCGCCGGCGGAGTGGAAGAGATTGGTGCAGGCCCCGCTGCTCGCGGGCTTTGCGATCAGCGCCGCCGACCCGAGCAGCTTCATCGGCATTCTGCAGGAGGCCTTCGCCAGCGCCCGCGCCCTGGCGCGCGCCGAGTCCGAGCAAGGCGGCGATCCTCTGATCAAAGCCATCGCCGACGATCTCTTGACCACGAGCGGCCGCGCCGACGCCCGCGAGGGCGTCCGCACCGTGGCGCAGGGCGCGACGCGCGAGCAGATGAAGGAGCGCGCGATTTCGGCGCTCAAGGATACGGCCGTCCTTCTCGACGCCAAGGCCCCCGCCGACGCGCGGGCGGTCAAATCCTGGCTCGCCTCGATTGCGCAGACGGTCGCGGAGGCCGGGAAGGAAGGCGGTTTTCTCGGCTTCGGCGGCGTCAACGTCAGCGATCTCGAAAAAGCGACGCTGCGGGAAATTTCGACGGCGCTCGGCGTGTGAGGCGCCCCACGCAGGGCTGGACCGCGCGGCTCGTCCCGTCGTAAAGCTCTTACCGCTCGGCGCGCGGCGCGTTTTGGGCCGCGGCCGGCGGGGGGAAGGCATGTCGTCACGCCAGAAGGAAAATCTTTTCACCGGCCGCATCGGCGAAGAGTATGAGCTGCTGCGCATTCTCTGCCCGAACGCCGCGCTGCTTGCGGAAAAGCTCGGGCGCGAGGTGGCCGCATGGGGCGCGGGCGCGCCGCTCATCGGCCTCGAGATCGGCTGCGGCACCGGCATCAGCACGCTCGCTCTGCTCGACTCCTACGAACAGCTTCGGCTCGTCGCCGTCGACAGCGCCGCGACGATGATCGGCCAGGCGCGCGAAAATCTCGCGGCTTTCGTGACGGCGAAGCGCGTGACCTTCATCGAGAGCGACGCGCTGGCGTTTCTGGAAGCGCGGCCCGCGGCGAGCTTCGACGTCATCGCCTCGAACTACGCCATTCACAATTTCACGCAAGCCTACCGGCGTCGCGTCCTCGAAGAACTCTTCCGCGTGCTGAAGCCCGGCGGGCTGTTCGTCAACGGCGACCGCTACGCCATCGACGACGCGGCCCAACATCTCGCGCTCACCCAGGCGACGCTGCGCCATTGGTTCAAGATTTTCGGCGAGATGCAGCGCTACGATCTCCTGGAAGACTGGGTGGCGCATCTCGCGAGCGACGAATCGGTCGATCACATCATGCCGCTCTCTCCGGCGCTCACGGAAATGGACGAGATCGGCTTCGCTCCGGTCGAGATTCTGTTCCGCGACGGCGTCGACACGCTGGTGAAGGCGTCGAAACCCGCCTGACGGCCCCGGCGCAGGCTTCGTCCGCAAAAGGCGGGAATTGAAGCGGCTTTCGCTGGCCCTAAGTCGAGGAGAGTGCCCTCGCGCTCAAGGACGGCGATGCGCGGCTTGCTCACACTCCTATTGTCCTGCGCGCTCGCCGCCGCGGTCGCCTTCGGCGCGGTGGAGCTGGCGCGCTGGCGCCAGGCTGGCGGCGAGACGGGCAAGCCCGCCGCGCCCCCGCCGGTCATGGTCAGCGTCGCAACGGCCAAGGCCGAAGACGTGCCGCTCATTCTGCGCGGCCTCGGCTCGGTGACCGCGTTCAACACCGTCGACGTGCGCAGCCGGGTGGTCGGCAATATCGTCAAGGTGAACTTCGTCGAAGGCCAGGAGGTCAAGACCGGCGATCTTCTGATCGAGCTCGATCCGCGCCCTTTCGAAGCGGCGCTCGATCAGGCGACGGCGGCGCTTGCGCGCGACCAGGCCAATCTCGCCGGCGCCCGCTCCGATCTCGCCCGCTACGCCGGGCTCGTGCATAAAAATTATATCTCGCAACAGCAATACACCAATCAGGCCGCGACCGTTCACGCCGACGAAGCCACCGTCGCCGTCGATCAGGCGGCGATCCAGTCCGCCAAGCTCAACCTCGAATACGCGAAGATCGCCTCGCCGATCGACGGCGTCACCGGCATTCGCCAGGTCGACATCGGCGATCTGGTGCAGGCGAACACGCAAACGCTGCTGATCGTCACGCAGATCAAGCCGATCTATGTGATCTTCTCGCTGCCCGAGGAGACGATCCCGCGCATTCGCGGCGCCATGTCGAAGAAGCGGCTCACGGTCGACGCCTATGACGCGGCCGATGAAAAGCGCCTCTCGACCGGCGTGCTCAATCTCATCGACAATCAGGTCGATCAGGCGACCGGCACGGTGAAGCTGAAGGCGCAGTTCCAGAACGCCGACGGCGCGCTGTGGCCGGGCCAATTCGTCAACGCCCATCTCGTTCCCGAAGTGGTGAAGAACGGCGTCACCGTGCCCAACGCCGCCGTGCAGGCAGGGCCGGAAGGCTCCTTCGTCTTCGTCGTGAAGCAGGACGACACGGTCGAGCCGCGCGCCGTGCGCGTGCTGCAATCGGAACATGATGTTTCCTTGCTGGAATCGGGCGTCGCCGCCGGCGAGCGCGTCGTCACCGCCGGCCAATCGCGCCTCACCGCCGGTGCAAAGGTGGCGATCGCCAAAAGCGAGCAGCCTTCGCCCGAGCCGGCAGGGGCCACGTTGGAATGAATATTTCCGCGCCCTTCATCGCAAGGCCGATCGCGACTTTCCTGCTGATGCTGGCGCTCTTCGTCGGCGGTTGCGTAGGCTATTATCTTTTGCCTGTCGCGGCGATGCCGGAGGTCGAATTCCCGACGATCACCGTGACCGCCAACCTGCCCGGCGCCGATCCGGAAACCATGGCCGCTTCGGTCGCGCAATCGCTCGAGCGGCAGTTCGTCGCCATTCCCGGCGTCAATCAGATCACCTCGACGAGCGTGCTCGGCTATACCGCGGTGACGCTGCAATTCGACCTCTCGCGCAACATCGACGGCGCCGCGAGCGACGTGCAGGCGGCGATCAACGCCGCGCAAGGCACGCTGCCGCGCAATTTGCCGACGCCGCCCACGTACAGAAAAGTAAATCCGGCCGATCGCCCGGTGCTCGTGCTCGGGCTTACCTCGAGGCTGCTGCCGCTGACGAGACTGGACGAATACGCCGATCTCAACATCGCCCGTCGCATTTCGACCATGACCGGCGTCGGCCAGGTGCTGATTTTCGGCGAGCAGAAATATGCCCCGACGATTCAAGTAAACCCGGCTGCGCTCGCGGCGCGCGGACTCGGTCTCGATCAGATTGCGAGCGCCGTGTCGGGCAGCACGGCGATATTGCCGGTCGGCACCTTGCAAGGACCGCAGCAGGCCTTTCAGATCGGCGCCAATGGTCAGCTTTTCGACGCAAAGTCGATCGGCCAGGTCGTCATCGCCTATCGCAATGGCGCGCCGGTGCGGCTCGCCGATGTCGCGCGCGTCGTCTCCGGCTCCGAAAGCCCCTTGCAGGCCGCCTGGATCAGCGAGCAGCACGGCATCATCATCGGCATTTGGCGTCAGCCGGGCGTCAACACCATCGAGCTTGTCGATCGCGTCCGCGCGGCTCTGCCTGAGCTCGAGAAGAGCATGCCTCCTTCGGTCGACGTCTCGATCATCGTCGATCGCACGACGGCCATTCGTGAGAGTTTCCGCGACGTGGAGCTGACGCTGCTCGCGGCGATCATCCTCGTCGTGATCGTTATTTTTCTCTTCCTCAGAAATGTGCGCGCCTCGTCGATCCCGACGGTGACGGTGCCGCTGTCGCTCGTTGCGACCTTCGGCGCCATGTATCTGATGGGTTACACGCTCGACAATCTATCGCTGATGGCGCTGACGCTCGCCGTGGGCCTCGTCGTCGACGACGCCATAGTGATGCTTGAAAATATTTTCCGCTATCTCGAACAAGGCGACGACAGGGTCACAGCGGCGCTGAAGGGCTCCGAGGAGATCGGCTTCACCATCATCTCGATCACCGTATCGCTGATCGCCGTCTTCATCCCCATTCTGTTCATGAGCGGCATTGTCGGGCGGCTCTTCCGCGAATTCGGCGTCGTCGTCAGCGTCGCGGTCGCCGCTTCGGCCGTGATTGCGCTGACGCTCTCGCCGATGATGGCGTCGATCATGCTCGTCGAGCCGAAGCGTGTGCATCACGGGCGCATTTATAATTGGAGCGAGCGCGTCTTCGAGCATCTGCTGTCGGGCTACGACCGCGGCCTTAAATTTTCCCTGCGTCACCAACCGCTGATGATGGCGATCAACATCGCATTGATCGCCGCGTCGGCGGCGATGTTCTACGCCATGCCGAAAGGCTTTCTGCCGCAGGAGGACACGGGCCAGCTCTTTGGTTTCACGCAGGCGGATCAGGATATTTCTTTCGAGGGAATGGAGCGGCGCCAATCCGAGGTGGTGCGCATCGTCATGCAGGACCCGGCCGTCGAAAGCGTCGGCGCCTCGATCGGCGGCGCGTCCAGCTCCGGCATGAACACCGGCCGCGTCTTCGTTCAACTAAAGCCTTATGGCGAGCGCACGGCGCGCGCCGACGAAATCATCCGGCGTCTGCGGCCGCAGCTCTATAAAGTGCCCGGCGTGCAGACCTTTCTGCAGAGCATTCAAAGCATCCGCATCGAGGCGCAATTTACCGCGACGCAATTTCAATATGCGCTGACCGACATAAGTCTCGACGAGCTGAACCAATGGGCCCCGAAGATTCTCAACGCGCTGCGCGGTCTGCCGTCGCTGCGCGACGTCGCCAGCGATCAGCAGCTCGGCGGCTTGCAGCTCTTTCTCGACATAGACCGGGACAGCGCGGCGCGGCTCGGCGTCAATGTCACCTCTATTCAACAAACGCTCTATGACGCCTTCGGCCAGCCCTTCATCGCGCAACTTTACGGGCCGGTCGACACATATCGCGTCGTGCTGGAAGTCGAAGCGCGCTACCAGCGCGACGTTTCGGCGCTGTCCCGCATTTATGTGCGCGCGTCGGGCGGCCAGCTCGTTCCGCTCAGCCAATTCACGAAAATGTCACGCCGGCCCGCGGTTCTCGCCGTCAATCATCAGGCGCAGTTCCCATCGGCGACGATCTCTTTCAATCTCGCGCCCGGCGTCGCGCTGTCGCAGGCGATCGCCGAAATCGACGCGGCGATGGCGCGCATCAACAAGCCGGAGAGCGTGCGCGCCGCCTTTCAGGGAACGGCGCGGGAATTTCAAAAATCGCTATCGACGCAGCCGCTGCTGATCGCCGCAGCGCTCTTTGCCGTCTATGTCGTGCTCGGCGTGCTTTATGAAAGCTTCGTCCACCCGATCACGATTCTTCTGACGCTTCCGTCTGCGAGCGCGGGCGCGTTGCTGTTTCTCAATCTGTTCGGCTTCGAGCTGACGATGATGGCGATCATCGGCCTGTTGATGCTGATCGGCATCGTGAAGAAGAACGGCATCATGATGGTCGATTTCGCCATAGAGCGGGTGCGCGCCGGCCACCCGGCCGAAGAGGCGATTCACGAGGCGGCGCTGTTGCGTTTTCGGCCGATCATGATGACGACTTTCGCCGCGGTCTTCGTCACGCTGCCGATCGCGATCGGTCTCGGCGCCGGCGCCGATCTGCGCCAGCCGCTCGGCGTCGCCGTGGTCGGCGGCCTTTTGGTGTCGCAGGCGGTGACGCTGTTCACGACGCCGGTGACTTATCTTTACATGGAACGCTTCCGGGTCTGGGCGGGTCACCGCCGCCGCGACGGCGCCGGATAGCAGGCCGTGTCGGCGCTGGCGCGCGCGCTCGGCTCGAGCACCGCGGCGCAATCGAAATTCGGGTCGAAACGGGGCGGCGGCGGCAGGCTGCCGACGCGGGGCGGCGGCGCCTCCAGGCCCGGATCGTCGGGGGCGGCGGGCGCCGCCGCATGAGCGGGCTTTGGATCGACGCGCGCGCTCCCGGGAATCGCATGCGCTTGAAAGCGAATCCCCTCGCCAACCGCCTGCGGCAGGACGCGAATGTCCTGCGCAGAGGCGACGAAGATGCGAAAGCCGGTGCGCCGGGGCGTGAAATAAAGCGCGGCTTTCCCGCCCGCCGCGCTGTCGCCGCTCAGGAAAGCAATGCTGCACCCGGCTTGCGGGAAGAGGCTCTCACAGGCTTCACGGCTCGGAAAATGCGGGACTTTCTGCGAAAACTCCGCTGATGCGGCGGCCGCGGCGGCGGCGCATTGCGCGAGCGTGAAGCGGTGGCTCGCCACGCATCCGGGGACGTCGTCGAAAACATGGATCTTGCCGCCCCCCTCGGCGCAAAGCGCGCCGGGCGCGGCGCAGAGCGCGGCGAGGGCGAGCAGACGCGGGTCCGCATGAGATCTTGCCAAGCCCCCCTCCGCCGGGGCGAGAATCGCCCGAGCGGAGCTTAGGGGAGCGCCGGGCGGCCCGCCTATTGCGCAAAACCGCAAAGGTCGCGTTTGTTTGCGAGAGGCAAAAAAAATCCGGAAGGGGCAGGCCCCTTCCGGATGGTGTCGTAACGACGCGGCCGCAGCCGCGTCCGATCCTGTCTCGAGCGTTCTCTTTTCGCCGAACCGGTTCCCGCTTCGGCGGAAAACGCCTTAGTAGGAATAATACATGTCGAATTCGACCGGGTGGGGCGTCATCTCGAAGCGATAGACGTCCTGATACTTCAGCTCGATATAGGACGCGATGAAGTCCGGGCTGAAGACGCCGCCGGCCGTGAGGAAGGCGTGGTCCGCCTTGAGGCTGTCGAGCGCTTCGCGCAGCGAGCCGCAGACGGTCGGGATCGCCTTCAGCTCCTCCGGCGGCAGGTCGTAGAGGTCCTTGTCGGCGGCCGCGCCCGGATCGATCTTGTTGGCGATGCCGTCGAGACCGGCCATCAGCATGGCGGCGAAGGCGAGATAGGGGTTCGCCGTCGGATCGGGGAAGCGGACCTCGACGCGCTTCGCCTTCGGGCTCGTCACGAAGGGGATGCGGCAGGAGGCCGAACGGTTGCGCGAGGAGTAAGCGAGCAGCACCGGCGCCTCGAAGCCCGGGACCAGACGCTTGTAAGAGTTGGTCGACGGGTTGGTGAAGGCGTTCAGCGCCTTGGCGTGCTTGATGACGCCGCCGATGTACCACAGGCACTCCTGCGACAGGCCGGCGTATTTGTCGCCGGCGAAGACCGGCTTGCCGTCCTTCCAGATCGACTGATGGACATGCATGCCCGAGCCGTTGTCGCCATAAACCGGCTTCGGCATGAAGGTCGCCGTCTTGCCGTAGGAATGGGCGACCTGGTGGATCGCATATTTATAGATCTGCATGTGGTCGGCGACCGTCACCAGCGTCTGGAACTTCAGACCGAGTTCGTGCTGGGCGGAGGCGACTTCGTGATGGTGCTTCTCGACCGCGACGCCCATCGCCGCCATCGCCGCGAGCATTTCGCCGCGCATGTCCTGGGCCGAGTCGACCGGCGGAACCGGGAAATAGCCGCCCTTGGTGCGCACGCGGTGGCCGAGGTTGCCGCCCTCGTAAGCCGTGTCGGAGTTCGACGGCAGCTCCGAGGAGTCGAGCGTGAAGCCGGTGTTGTAGGGGTCGGCCGAGAAACGCACGTCGTCGAAGACGAAGAATTCAGCCTCGGGGCCGAAAAAGGCGGTGTCGCCGACGCCCGTCGACTTCAGATAGGCCTCGGCCTTCTTGGCGATGCCGCGCGGGTCGCGGTTGTAGGGCGCGCCGGTGGTCGGCTCGACGATGTCGCAGGTGAGCGACACCGTGGAGGCGGCGAAGAACGGGTCTTGCGTCAGGGTGGAGAGATCCGGCACCAGCTGCATGTCCGACTCATTGATCGCCTTCCAGCCGGCGATGGAGGAGCCGTCGAACATAATGCCTTCGCTCAAGGCCTCTTCATCGACGATCGACACGTCGAAAGTGACGTGCTGCCACTTGCCGCGCGGATCGGTGAAGCGGAAATCGACGTATTTGATGTCATTATCCTTGAGATGCTTGATGACGTCCTTGGCCGTGGTCATTTTGCTGGAGCCTCTGGTTGCACAAACGATTGTTCGACGAGCGCGGGGTCTTCGTCGGTTCTGGTCCCGAATAATGCCCGAAGAGACGCGTCAAATGGCGTCCGCGCCGGTTTCGCCGGTGCGGATCCTGATCGCGCCTTCGATGTTGGAAACAAAAATCTTGCCATCGCCGATGCGGCCGGTCTGGGCGGCCTTGCGGATGGCTTCGACCGCGCGCTCGACCGCCTCGTCGGGCAGCACGATCTCGATTTTCACCTTGGGCAGGAAGTCGACCACATATTCGGCGCCGCGATAGAGCTCGGTGTGCCCCTTCTGGCGGCCGAAGCCTTTCGCCTCTGTGACCGTGATGCCTTGCAACCCGGCGGCTTGCAGAGCCTCCTTCACTTCGTCGAGCTTGAACGGCTTGATGATCGCCTCAACTTTTTTCATTCACGCCCCCGCGCATTCGCTCGAGCCCCCCAACGCCCCTGGCGCCAAGGAACCGTCGCGCTCTTAGCATTTGTCCGTAAGAACCGCCACGTCCAAAAAGCCCAAGACGTAAGCGGCGCCGCATCTTTCAGCGCTCTGACTATTTTTTGATCAGGGCGCCCTTGTCAACGGCGCCCGTCACGCCGGGCCGGTCACGACCGGCAGCTCGGACCGCGCCCCCCATTCCGACCAGGAACCGTCATAGACGGTGGCCGGCCGATGTCCCGCCGCATAGAGCGCGAGACTGAGGATGGACGCGGTGAGGCCCGACCCGCAGCTCGCGATCACCGGACGGCGCGCGTCGAGTCCCGCCGCCGCGAATTCCGCCTCCAGCGCCGCGGCGTCCTTCAGCCGGCCATTGTCGATCAACCGGCCGAAGGGCAGATTCAGCGCCCCCGGCATGTGGCCGGAGCGCAGTCCGGGGCGCGGCTCCGGCGCCTCGCCGCGAAAGCGCTCGGCGGCGCGCACGTCGACGACCTGCGCCGATTTGTCGGCGAGCGCGCGCAGCACGTCCTCGGCGGCGGCGACGAGGCCATGATCGAGACGGGCGGTGAAATGACGCGGCTGGCGGCGGACCTCCCCCTCCTCCAACGGGCGCCCTTCGGCCTTCCATTGCGGCAGGCCGCCGGCGAGGATCGAAACCTCGCCGACGCCGAAGGTGCGCAGCGTCCACCACAGGCGCGGCGCCGAGAACAGGCCGAGACTGTCGTAGACCACGGCCCGCATGCCGTCGCCGAAGCCGAGCGCCCGCATCGCCGAGGAGAAGGCGACCGGGTCCGGCAGCATATGCGGCAGATCGGTTTTGTGGTCGGCGATGGCGTCTATGTCGAAGAAGACGGCGCCGGGAATGTGCTCCGCGGCATATTCGGCGCGCGCGTCGCGCCCTGCCGCCGGCATGTGCCAGGAGGCGTCGAAGATCATCAGATCCGGGGCCTCGAGGTGGTCGGCCAGCCATTGCGTCGAAACGAACGGCGTCTCTCTGTTTTGCGGAGCCGATGACATGGCGCCTCCTTGCCCTTGTTGCAGCTTGTGGCTATCTGGCGAAAATAAGCAGATTCGATTCCATCTGTCGCCTATGGACCTTCATGCTCGACATCCCCGGCAAAGCCTGCGGCCCCTGCTCCTTCTGCTGCAAGGTTCTCGAAATCGAAGAATTCGACAAGAGGGCAGGAATTGCCTGCGCGCATTGCGCGGCCGGAGGCGGCTGCGCAATCTATGCGACGCGCCCGCAGGTCTGTCGCGACTACCACTGCATCTGGAAAGAGGACCGCGGCCTGTCGCCGCAGCTGCGGCCCGACAAGGTCGGCGCGCTGCTGATGGAAGACCCGGACACCGAAGAATATCAAGCCGTCTGCGACCCGGCGAAGCCGTTTTCCTGGCGCAATCCGCTCGTATTCAAGCATCTCGTCGCGGAGGCGAAGGCGGGTCGCGTCGTCGTGGCGAAGGCGGGGTTGCGCGCCTGGCGCATTTTTTCGGACGGCCATTGGCAGGAATGGGCGTAAGCTTTCCGCTGCGGTCGCGCCGAGGGGCGCGTCGGCGGCGGCGCATGAGAGCCTTTTGCGGTCCGATCGCAGCGGACCAGGGGCTCTGACTCTTTTGTTCAGGGCGGTTTCTTTTCGCCGAACCGGTTCCCACTTCGGCGGAAAGCGCCTTTGTTTAGGGCGGTTTCTTTTCGCCGAACCGGTTCCCGCTTCGGCGGAAAACGCCCTCGTCATTCCACGCCGCGGCCCCGCGCCGCGACCTCACGAGAGATTCGGGCGCATATGACCAACCGCGAGATCGATTCTTCCGCAGCGCGCTGGGCGCGGCCTGTCGCCGCGGCGCTCATCGCCTTCGCCGCGACGCAGGCCAGCGCCGAAACGCTCAAGGCGCGCTATGCGCTGAGCCTCATCGGCCTGTCGATCGGCGCCGCCTCCGCCAATGGCGTGATCGAGCCCGAGAAATATCACATCGACATCTCGATGAAGACGACCGGCCTCGCCAATCTCGTCAACAATACGCGCGGGGCGGCGACCGCCTCGGGCAAGATCGCGCCGAACGGCCCCTCCCCGGCCGCCTACGCCAACACCACCGCCAACAACAACGAGTCGCGCACCGTGCGCATGGCGCTCGCCGGCAATGCGGTGCGGGCGCTGGAGGTGAAGCCGGAGCCCTGGGACGCGGCGGCGCGGGTGCCGGTCGAGGAGAGCGCCAAGCGGCACATCATGGACCCGGTGAGCGCGCTGATCATGCAGGTGCCGGAGGGCGAGTCGCTGGTCGGCCCGGCCGCCTGCAACCGCACCATACCGGTGTTCGACGGCGTGACCCGTTTCGACGTGCGCTTGAGCTACGCCGGGACGCGCGAGGCGCACACCAAGGGTTATTCGGGACAGGTGGCGGTGTGCACGGCGCGATACACGCCGATCGCCGGCCACAGGCCGGACAGCAGCTCCACGAAATATATGGCTGAGAACAGCGAGATGGCGGTGTGGCTTGCGCCTTTGCCCAACGCCCGCGTCGTCGTGCCCTATCACATCGACATCAAAACCGCGGCCGGCATGCTGACGATCGAAGCGGCCGAATTTCAAGTCGGCCACCGTCAGGCGGCGTCGGATCAATAGGGCGTGAGGCCGGAGGCGTTCTCCGGCCTTTGCAGGGACGCCTGCGGCTATTTCTCGTCGATGCGGACTTCGCGCGTCTTCTTGCGGTTCATCCGGTCGGATTCATAGCGCAAATAGCGGATTTCGCTCGGCGCCGCGCCCGCATCCGGACGCAGGCAGAAGGACGGCCGCGGATAGAAGCCGCCGCCCGGCGCTTCAAAACAGTCGGTGAAGCTCGTCTCGCAGGCGAACATGTTCTCGCTGCGCGGGGCGGCGCGGGCGGCGGCCTCGCGCGCCTTGGCGACGGCGGTCTTGCAGACGTCGGCGCCGACGCCCCAAGCCTTGCACTCGGTTTCCGTCGACATGAACTTGCCCTCGCCCTCGCAGGCCGGCGTGCGGCGCAAGGCGAAGAAGGACCCGATGCCGATCGCGACGACCGCCGCGACCGCGATGAAGGCTTTGCTCGGAACGCGGCTCATCTTTCTCGACTGCTTCCTGTTTCGCGCCCTGCGATGTTTTGACGCGGGACGCTGCGTTTTTCCATGCGTGGCGCGGAAGATAGTCTCGACCGGCGCCGCGCCGCAAGCGCAAACTCGGCCATTCTGCGGCTTTCCGAAGGCGTTCGGCAGCGCGCCCTCGCTTGACAAGCCGCGGGGGCTACAATAATCGAATTGCCTAACGGATATGAAAATCCGCGGCCGGGAGCCGAAGTAAATCGGCTTATTCCGTTGAGGAGTTGAGCCGGAATAGAAATGTGAGCGTCGTTCCGCCGCTTCGCGCCAGGTTTGCATAATGCGCTGATGCGCCGGAACACGCAGGCAAACGCCTTCCATTTGACCACGGGTCTACCGGAGATGTCGCTCACACGCGTTGGGCGATACGCGCGACCTATGGCCGAATGGCGAGCACGGACAGTGTAACTGACTGTAAAACCAGGAGGAAAATAATGGGCGCTATTCTCGAACTCACCAGCTACGCCGCCACCCCGATGGGCATGATCGGCATCATCGTCATCGGCGCGGCCGCCTATTTCGCCGCTCGCTGGGTCTTCTCCGACTAAGCGAAACGCATAGCGTTTATAGTAAGCGCGGTGGGTTGGCGTCGAGCCGATCCGCCGCGCTTCTTTTTTGCCCGCCCGCCGGATCCTCCGCTCATGGCGGGACCGGCCCTCCCCGATCGCATAGTGAAAGGCTCCGGCGGCGCGACGCCTGTCGGGCCCGCAACGCTTCTCCCTTCGCATTGGAAAATCGCGTGCGGGGCTTTTCTTCGGGGCCGCGCGGATATATGCTCCTCTTCTATCGGGCGGGCTGCGCCGCCCCGATAGCGCAATATCCTATAACAAACAGAATTTTGTGCGGGCCGTCGCCGCGACGGCCGGGGATGGAGACGTAAATGCCGCCTACCTCTTCGAACAGGGAGCGGACCGACGCATCCGGGGAAGATCAGGGCGGCGCGAAAACGTCAGGCGCCGCGACATCGCCGGCCCCTCTCGCACAGCCCTCCACGAAAGGCGCGCGGCTCATCGACGTCGCCATCGCCGACAAGAGCCCGCTGATTCTCGCCGGGCTCGAAAAGCTGCTCTCCGACGACGATCGCTTCAACCTCGTCCTGAAGGTGACGGACGGCGAAGAATTTCTCGAGGCGGCGCGACAGCAGCAATTCGACATTGCGGTGATCGGCTGGCAATTGCCGATGATGCATGCGCGGGAAGTGCTGCGCGCTTTGTCGCGGCAGGCGCCGGCGCCGAAGATCGTCGTCTACAGCGGCACCAATGACCCGGCCGCGCCGGCGGAAACCCTGCAATTGGGCGGCGCCGGCTTTGTCAGCAAGCGCGCCCCGCCGGAGCGGCTGCTCGACGTGCTCGCCGCCGTGGCCGCCGGCGACATGGTGTTTCCCTTCGTCGACATCCGCAAGATGCGCGCCGACCCGCTGGAGAATCTCACCTTGCGGGAACGCAGCCTGTTGTCGGCGCTGGGCTCCGGCCACACCAACAGCCAGCTCGCCAAGGATTTCGGCGTCTCGATCAATACGATCAAATTCCACCTGAGAAATTTGTTCGAGAAGCTCGAAGTGCGCAACCGCGCCCAGGCGATCGCGCTGTTTCTGGAAATGAAACACGGCTCATGGCCCGGTCTGACCGCCTCGGGCCGCGCCGAATCGGGTTCTACGCGCGGACGGCGCTCGCAGGGGCGGCCGGAGTAAATAGACCGGCAAGCCGCGCGACGGCTTGCCGGCGTCACGGTCCCGGAAACAGCGCGTCGCTCTTTCCGGTGGCCCAATATCCCAAGAGGCCCACCCATTCATGCGCCGCCGCATCCATGACGCCGAAGGCCCGCGCCGCGCTGCGCGGCCAGTCGAGCGGCCAGAGCTTGCCGCGCGTGCGATAATCGACCGGATAGGGAACCACCGCAAAACCCGCCCGCCGAAAGGCGCCGACGGCGCGCGGCATGTGCATCGCCGAAGTGACGAGCAGCCAGCGCTCCCCGGTCTTCGGCTTGAGCCGGTCGCGCGTAAAAATCGCGTTCTCATAGGTGTCGCGGGAGCGGTCTTCGTAGATCGCCTCGCCCTGATCGAGGCCGATCTGCCGCCACAGGCGCTTGACCATCGCCGCCTCGGCGACACGCGCGCCGCCGAGCGCGCCCGGGCCGCCGGTGAAGACGAGCCGCGCCTTGGGAAAACGCCGCATCAGCGCAATCGGCGCCACCAATCTTTCCGCCGCCTCGTTCAGAACCACGCGGTCGAGTTCGGCGGCGAGCGGTAGATCCACCGCGCCGCCGAGCACGATGACGCCGTCCGGCGCGGCGAGTTTCTCGCCCGGCGCCGGAAAACGCGTCTCCAGCGGCACGGCGAGGAGATCGCCGAGGCCGAGCGCGATCAGAGCCAGCAGCGCGACGCCCGCGACGGCGAGCCGCCCGCCCCATTTCCAAAAGCGCGTATTGATCAGCGACACGCCGACGACGGCGAAGAGCAGCGCGAGATGCGAGGGCGCGAGGAAGAATTGGAGAATTTTGGAGACGACAAACATCCGCGTCCCTCGGGAGGGGCCGGACTGGACCGCGCGCCTTTAGGCGCGCCGCCAGCGGGTTGCTGGGATTGCGCGCCCGAAGGCGCGCGGTCCCCCGCTCACATGTTCGGATAGTTCGGACCGCCGCCGCCCTCTGGCGGCACCCAGGTGATGTTCTGCGCCGGGTCCTTGACGTCGCAGGTTTTGCAATGCACGCAATTCTGCGCATTGATCACGAAGCGCGGATCGCTCTTCGTCTCCTCATCCGCATAGACGACCTCATAGACGCCCGCCGGACAATAGAGCCGCGCCGGCTCGCCATAGACGGGCAGATTCTCGCGGATCGGAATGTCCGGATCGGCGAGCCGCAAATGCACCGGCTGGTCTTCCTCGTGATTGGTGTTCGACAAGAAGACCGAGGACAATTTGTCGAAGACGAGCGGGCTGTTGAGCTTCGGATAGACGATCGGCGTCACTTCCGAAAGCGGCTTCAGGCAGGCGTAATCCGGCTTGCCGTGCTTCAGCGTGCCGAAAAAGGAGAAGCCGAACAGCGCATTGGTCCACATGTCGAGGCCAAACAGCGGCGCGCCGAGATAGGTGCCATAGTGCGACCACAGCGGCTTGACGTTGCGCACCGGCTTCAGATCGCGGCCGATCTCGGAATCGCGCCAGCCGGCGTCATAGGCCGTGACTTCGTCATGGGCGCGGCCCGCCGCAATCGCCGCGGCGACATGATCCGCCGCCTGAATCCCCGAAAGGATCGCATTATGCGAGCCCTTTATGCGCGGGACGTTCATGAAACCGGCTGCGCAGCCGAGGATGGCGCCGCCCGGGAAGACGAGTTTCGGCACGCTCTGCCAGCCGCCCTCGGTCAGCGCGCGGGCCCCGTACGACAGACGCTCGCCGCCTTCGAGCTGCCTGGCGATCATCGGATGCGTCTTGAACCTCTGGAACTCGTCGAAGGGCGACAGCGTCGGATTGGAGTAGTTCAAATGCACGACGAAGCCGATCGAGACCAGATCTTCCTCGAAGTGATAGAGGAAGGAGCCGCCGCCGGTGTCCGAGGTCAAGGGCCAGCCGAAGGAATGCTGGACGAGCCCTTCCCTGTGATTCTCCTTTGGAATGCGCCACAGCTCCTTGAAGCCGATGCCGAATTTCTGCGGCTCGCAGTCCCTGGCAAGATCATAGCGGGCGAGAATCTGCTTCGTCAGCGAGCCGCGGGCGCCCTCGGCGAGGAGCGTATATTTGCCCTTCAGCTCCATGCCGCGGGCGAAACTGTCCTTCGGCTCGCCGTCGCGGCCCACCCCCATGTCGCCGGTCGCGACGCCGACGACCTCGCCATTGTCGCCATAGAGGATTTCGGTCGCGGCGAAGCCCGGGTAGATCTCGACGCCGAGATTTTCCGCCTCCTGCGCCAGAAAGCGCACGACATTGCCGAGCGAGCCGATGAAATTGCCGTGATTGTTCATCAGCTTCGGCATCAGCGCATTGGGGATGCGCAGGCCGCTCTTCTCGGTCAGCAGCAGGAAATGGTCGTCATGCACCTGCGTCTTCAGCGGACGGTCCGGATTCGTCCGCCAATCGGGCAAGAGCTTGTCGAGCCCGACAGGGTCGATCACCGCGCCGGAGAGAATATGCGCGCCGGCTTCCGAGCCCTTTTCGATCACGACCACGGAGAGGTCGGGCGACGTCTGTTTCAGGCGAATCGCGGCGGCGAGGCCGGCCGGGCCGGCGCCCACGATGACGACGTCATATTCCATTGCCTCGCGCGGCGGCAGTTCCTCAGCTTCCATGATGTCCTCTATCCTCGCCCTTTGTCCGCCGCATAGCGCCATGTCCGCCTTTCGGCAAGATCGGCCGCCCGCCGCGCCTTTTTCGCATTTCGAGCAATCTAGCCTTTTTCTTTAGCTTACGCCAAAACAGCTTTTGACATTGGCGCCGCGATCGCGCCCGATAGCGAAGCAGCCCCGGGGGCGGCTTCGCGGCGCTGCGCTGCGGAATTTCGATGAAGCGGATTCTTCTGGTCCTCGCCCTTTTCGCCGCGGCCGCCGCGCTGGTCCTATGGCTGCGCGCCGGCGGAAGGCAGCCGAGCGCCTTTCTTGGCTATGTCGAGGGCGACGTGCTCTATATCGGCCCCGTGGAGGGCGAGCGGATCGCGAGCCTGTTCGTCGAGACCGGCCAGCATGTCGAGATGGGCGCGCCGCTGTTTCGCATGGATACGTCGCTGCTGAGGCGCCAGCGCGCCGAGGCGGCGGCGCGCATCGGCCAGATGGAGGCGCAGCTCGCCAATTTGCAGGCGGCGCTCAATCGGCCGCAACAGATCGCCGTGCTGGAGGCGGCGGTGGCGCGCGCGCAATCGGCGCTCGATCTCTCCCGCTCCGACTACCAGCGGCAGAAGGCGCTCTACGAGCACGGCCACACGCCGAAAGCGACGCTGGACCGCGCCGAAATGGCGCTGAAACGCGACGAGGCCTCGCTCGCCGAAGCAAAACGCCAGATCGAGGCGGCGCGCCTCACCGGCCGCTCGCAGGAGATCGAGGCGGCGGAGGCCGCGCTGCGGCAGGCGCGGGCGGCGCGCGACCAGCTCGATTTGCGCATCAATCGGCAGGATGTGAAGGCGCCGGCCGCCGGCGTGGTCCAGGACATTTTTTTCCGCGAGGGCGAGACGGTCAACGCCGGGCAGGCGGTCATCGCCCTGCTGCCGCCCGGCAATCGCAAGGCGCGCTTCTATGTGCCGCAGGCGCGGCTCGACGCGGTGCGGCTCGGCGATTTCGTGCAGGTGAGGTGCGACGGCTGCCCCGCAGGAATCCTGGGGCGGGTCTTCTATGTCTCGGGGCGCGAAGAATATACGCCGCCGGTGATCTTCAGCGACGAGGAGCGGCAGAAACTCGTCTTCAAGGTCGAGGCGCGGCTCGAAGGCGCCGGGCGGGAATTGCCGCTCGGCCTGCCGATTTCCGTGCGGCTCATCGAGAAAGCCGCCAAATGACGCGGCCGCCGGAAAATATCGCGATCGAGGTCGAGGGCCTGACCAAATTCTTCGGCAAGAAGAAGGTCGTCGACAATCTGTCGCTGCGCGTCGAGCGCGGCCGCATCCAGGGCTTTCTCGGCCCGAACGGCAGCGGCAAGACGACGACGATCCGCATGCTCTGCGGCCTGCTGACGCCGGACGGCGGCGAGGGCTATTGCCTCGGCCACGACATTCGCCGCGAGCAGCACGCGATCAAGCGCCGCGTCGGCTATATGACGCAGGGTTTTTCGCTCTACCGCGACCTCACCATCCGCGAGAATCTGCAATTCGTCGCGCGCATCTATTGTCTCGAGGACGCGGAAGCCGCCGCCCAGCGGGCGCTGCGGCGCCTGGGGCTCGAAGAGCGCGCCGACCAGCTCGCCGGCGAGCTGTCCGGCGGCTGGAAACAGCGGCTGGCGCTCGGCGCCTGCATCCTGCCCGCGCCGGACCTGTTGCTGCTCGACGAGCCGACCGCCGGCGTCGACCCGAAGGCGCGGCGCGATTTCTGGGACGAGATCCACGCGCTCGCCAATGAGGGGCTGACCGTGCTCGTCTCCACCCATTACATGGACGAGGCCGAGCGCTGCCATGAGATCGCCTATATTCTCGACGGGCGTCTGCTGGTCTCGGGCTCCATCGAAAAGATCATCGCGCAGTCGGGCCTCTCGACCTACACCGTCACCGGCGAGGATTTGGAGGCGCTCGCCGACCGGCTGAAGGAGACGCCCGGCGTCGATATGGTGGCGCGTTTCGGCTCGGCGCTGCACGTCGCCGGCCGCGACGCGGCGGCGCTCGACGAAATCGCGCGTGAATCCAAGGGGCCGCAGCAGTGGCGGCGCGACGCGCCGACGCTCGAAGACGTCTTCATCGATCTGATGGGCCGGCAGAGATGACGCCAGAAAAACCCGCCCGCCTGCGCAGCGCCGTCGCCCGTTCGCTGCAACGCATGTGGGCGCTCTTCGTCAAGGAGCTGATTCAGCTGCGACGCGACCGGCCGACCTTTGCGATGATCGTCGGACTTCCGCTGATGCAATTGCTGCTGTTCGGCTACGCCATCAACGCCGACCCCAAACATCTGCCGACGGCGCTCCTGGTGCAGGACGATTCCGCCATGGCCCGCTCGCTGGTCGCGGCGCTGCGCATGACCGACTACATGCGCATCACCCATGGCGCAAAAAGCGAGGCGGAGGCCGATTATCTCATTCTCTCGAACCAGGTTCAGTTCGTGGTGCAAATCCCGCCGGATTTTTCGCATCGCCTGGTGCGCGGCGAGAAACCGGCGGTGCTGATCGTCGCCGACGCGACCGACCCCACAGCGACCGTCGGCGCCGTCGCCGCCGTGACGGGCGCCATGTCGCGGGCGCTGGACCGCGAGTTGATCGGCCCCCTCGCCGCGCTGAAACAGCCCGACGCGCCTTTCGAGCTGCGCATCCAGCGCCGCTATAATCCGGCCGGCGAGACGCGTCGCAACATCGTGCCCGGGCTGATCGGCACGATTTTGACGATGACGATGCTGATTTACACGGCGCTCTCCGTCACCCGCGAGATCGAGCGCGGCACGATGGAGGCGCTGCTCGCCATGCCGGTGCGCCCGACCGAGATCATGCTCGGCAAGATCGCGCCTTATGTCGTCGTCGGCGGCGTGCAGATGGCGACGATTCTGATCGTCGCGACGCTGCTCTTTCATGTGCCGATCGTCGGCTCGCTCTTCGTGCTGACGCCGCTGACGCTCTTGTTCATTGTCGCGAATCTCGCCGTCGGTTATACGTTCTCGACCATTTCCGCCAATCAGTTGCAGGCGATCCAGCTCACCTTCTTCTTCTTTCTTCCGAACATGCTGCTGTCGGGTTTTCTCTTTCCGTTTCGCGGCATGCCGGACTGGGCGCAATATGTCGGCGAGGCGCTGCCGCTCACCCATTATTTGCGCATCGTGCGCTCGGTGATGCTGAAGGGCTCGGGCTTCGTCGATCTCGCGGCGGACACCGGCGCGCTGGCGCTCTTTGCGCTCGTTGCGATGGGCGTCGCGGTGACGCGTTTTCGGCAGACGTTGGATTGACGGCAGGCTCGCCCAAACGCCTGACAGCGTTGACTCGGCAGGGCTCTGGCCTAACATGAGGAAAAACTCACTCGGGAGAGAGGCCCCGTGAACAAGACCCATGCGTGGATCCTCGGCGGGATCGCGGCGTTCGGCGGTTATTTTCTCTGGACCGTCTTCGTCAACGACCGCTACCAGGCGCTCTGCAATGTCAGCTATTGGGAGGCGACCTCCCAGCAGCGCGACTCCTGCCGCGACATGCAGACGGAACTCAACTTCAAATAAGCGAGAGGCGGCCGCCATGCGTTCGACCAAGCTTTTCCTCGTCGCCGCAGGGCTCGCCGCCTCCATCGTCGGCGCTCAGGCCCGCGAAATCCATATGGATTGCGCCCGCAGCAACCAGACGGTGATGCTCGACATCGACACCGACCGCCGCTTCCTGCAACTGATGTGGGGGCAAGGGGTCGCCGAGGAATTCAAGGACGGCGACTCCTATATCTCCGGCCCCGATTCCTATGGGCGCAAGGAGAAGGTGGTTTACTCGATGGTTGTCGAAGGGCCGCTCGTCACCTTCGGCCAGGACCGCATCTGCATGGAAAGCGGCGCGAAGAAATGCGTCGATCAAAAATCCCGCAACAGTTTCGACGAAGCGAAGAGCGAGCTGAAATATGACGACGGCGAGGAAATCGCCGTGTTGAAATGCACGCCCGCGCCGCCCGGCCGGCGGTTCTAAGCGAGACCTTCGCAGCGCCGTGGTTGCGAGGCGTTTCAGCGCCGAAGCAATCCAGGGGCCGCCCTGCGGCTCTGGATCGCTTCGCTTCGCTCGCGATGACGGCTCTTGTCGCCGGCGCTCATTTTGCCGCCCGGCGCGGATCTAGGCGCGGGCCTTGTCCCTGGCGTCGATGAATCTCTCGCCTATGGCGAAAGCCAGCGTCGAGACGACGAAGGTGAGATGGATCGCCATATAGAAAAAAAGCTCGCGATCGTTTTCCTCCGGCACATCCTCGAAGGCTTCGAGCAGTTTTATCGCCGAAATCGCGACGATCGTCGTCAGCAGCTTGTGCTTGAGCTGGGAGAAGTCGATGTGCCCCATCCAATCGGGCCAGGAACCGGGCTCCGCCGAGCGCACCGGGGAAATGAAATTCTCGTAGATGGAGACCGTCACGATCACAACGAGCGCGCCCGTCAGCGTTATGTCGACGAGATTGAGCAATTCCAGCGTGATGCGCCTGTCATCGGCGCCGCCGATCAGCGCAAACATGCCGTAAAGGCGCTTGCCCGCCTTGTAGATCAGGGCGAGCAGGCCGAAGATCAGCATCACGAACAGCGGCGCCAGCAGCCAGCGCGACAGCAACAGGAAGCGTTCGAGAAGGTTTTTGAGCATGGCGTCTCGCAGGGCCGTCAACCTTACGAGAACGCCGCCGAGGCCGAGATCGTTGCACCGCTTGCTTGCAGCAGCTTGCGGGCGCAGCGCGGCGCCGGAGAGGCGGTTGCAGCGTCGTCATTGCGAGCGCGTCGGCGCCGAAGCAATCCAGGGGCCGCCCGCCGGCTCTGGATCGCTTCGCTGGCGGTGACGGCTCTTGCCGCAACCGGCCTTAAGGCGCCACGACCTTGGCGAAACCCTCGCGGATAAGGTCTTCTTTCAGCTTGCGCCCGATGAAGACGAGGCGCGACACGCGCTTCTCGTCCGGCTTCCAGTCGCGTTGCAGGTCGCCGTCGAGGATCATATGCACGCCCTGGAAGACGAAGCGCTTCGGCTCGTCCTTGAAGGCCATGATGCCCTTGCAGCGCAGGATGTCCGGGCCTTCCTTCTGCACCAACTCATTGATCCATGGCAGGAAACGCTCCGGATCGACCTCGCCGTCATAGCGGATCGACACCGACTGCATGTCCTCGTCGTGATAGGCCTTCAGCCCGTGACCATGCCCATGATCGTGATGATCGTGGTGGTGATGGTCATGCCCATGGTCGTGGTGGTCATGGCCGCAGCCGGGGCCGCATTCGTGGTCGTGCTCATGGTCGTGGTGGTGGTCGTGCTCCTCCTCCACCTCGAGAAATTTCGGCTCGATCTCCAAAATCCGGTCGAGATCGAAAGCGTTGCGCTCCAGCACGGCGGAGAGCGGCACGTCGGCCTTCACGGCGCGGTGCAGCGTCGCATAGGGGTTTATCCCGCGGATGCGGCCCTCGACCTCTTCAAGCTCCTGCGGCGACACGAGATCGGTCTTGTTCAGCACGATGACATCGGCGAAGGCGATTTGATTCTTGGCTTCCGGCGCGTCCTTCAGGCGGTGCGCCAGCCATTTGGCGTCGGCCAACGTCACCACCGCGTCGAGCTTGGCCGCGTCCTTGACGTCGGCGTCGACGAAAAAGGTCTGGGCGACGGGCGCCGGATCGGCGAGGCCGGTCGTCTCGACGATGATCGCGTCGAATTTGCCGCGCCGGCGCATCAGCCCCTCGATGATGCGGATGAGATCGCCGCGCACGGTGCAGCAGATGCAGCCGTTGTTCATCTCGAAGATTTCTTCGTCGGCGCCGACGACGAGGTCATTGTCTATGCCGATCTCGCCGAACTCATTGACGATCACCGCATAACGGCGGCCATGCTGCTCGGTGAGAATGCGGTTGAGCAGCGTCGTCTTGCCGGCGCCGAGATAGCCGGTCAGCACGGTGACGGGAATTTTGTCGGTCATCTCTTCTCCAAGACGTCTTTTCCAAGACGAAAACGGCCCGCCTCGGTTTCGCAGGATTTCTCGCGGAAGACCGGCTCCCGCTTTTCCGCAACCCTGCTCAGGGCGCCAGCGCCTGCGTCAGTTCTTTCACATTGTGCCGCATCATGTCGATATAGGATGCGGCCGGGCCTTTGGCGTCGGAGAGCGCGTCGGAATAGAGCGTGCCGCCGACCCTTGCTCCGGTCTCGGCCGCAATGCGCTTCGTGAGCCGGGGATCGGCGATATTTTCGAGAAACACCGCCGCGACCTTGTGCCGCTTCACCGCGTCGATGATCCTGGCGATGTCGCGGGCGCTGGGCTCCGTCTCGGTCGAGACGCCCTGCGGCGCAATGAACTCCAGCCCATAGCGCGCCGCAAAATAGCCGAAGGCGTCATGCGTCGAGACGAGGCGCCGCCGCTCCTGCGGGATCGCCGAAAAAGCGGCCTTCGTCTCCTCGTCGAGCGCCTTGAGCTTTGCAAGATAATCCGCGGCGGCGGCTCTGTATTGCGCCGCCCGCGCAGGGTCCGCCTCGGTCAGCGCGTCGCGGATGTTTCCAACATAAATTTCCGCATTCGAGACATCCTGCCAGGCGTGCGGATCGGCGCCCTCCTCGCCTTTGCGGGGCGCGACGCCCTTGCTGGCGGTGACGATCGTCGCTTTCGTCTTGGAGGCGGAGATCAGCCGGCTGATCCAGCCCTCGAAGCCGAGGCCATTGACGAAGACGAGCTTCGCCGCAGCGATGCGGCGGCTATCTTGCGGCGTCGGCTCATAGACATGGGCGTCGCCGTCCGGCCCGACGATGGTCGTCACGGCGACAGAGTCGCCGCCGACGGCGCGCACGAAATCGCCGAGAATGGAAAAGCTCGCGACGACCGGCAGAGGCGCCGGTTCCGCGGCCCGCGCCGCGAGGGGCGCGAGCACAGCTGCGGCGAGAACGCTTCGACGTGTCAGCATCGACTATCCCTCGAAATGGCGGCGCGGATGGCGCAGCCGCACGAGCCCGCCGGCGCGCCCGAAAGCGAGCGAGAAAAAGTAGAGAACCCCGGCGGCGAGAATGATCGCCGGCCCGGTCGGCACGCCGGAGCTGAAGGAGAAGACCAGCCCGGCGTAGCTCGCGACCACCCCGAGCGCCCCGGCGAGCGGCAGGGCGAGGCCGAGGTCGTGCGTCCACAGCTTCGCCGCCGCAGCCGGCAGCATGATCACGCCGACCGCCATCAACGTGCCGAGCGCGTGAAAGCCGGCGACCAGATTGAGCACGATCAGCAGCAGAAACAGGAAGGGAATCGCCTCGCCGAGCCGGCTCGCCCGGCGCAGGAAGATCGGATCGAGCGTGTCGATGACCAGCGCGCGGTAGAATATCGCCAGCGCGAACAGCGTGATGGTCGCGACGCCGGCGACGAGCAGCAGCGTCGCGTCGTCGAGCGCCAGAACCGAGCCGAACAGCACATGCAGCAGATCGACGTTGGAGCCTTTGAGCGACACCAGCGTCACGCCGAGCGCGAGCGACACGAGGTAGAAGGCGGCGAGCGCGGCGTCCTCGCGCAGCGCGGTGAAGCGCGCCGCGACGCCGGCCGCGAGCGCCACCGCGACGCCAGCGGCGAGCCCGCCCAGGGTCATCGCCGGCAGCGACAGTCCGGCGAGAAAATAGCCGATCGCCGCCCCCGGCAGAATGGCGTGCGAGAGCGCGTCGCCGGCGAGCGACATCCGCCGCAGGACGAGAAACACGCCGAGCGGCGCCCCGGACACGGACAAAGCGAGCGCCCCGACCAGAGCGCGGCGCATGAATTCATATTCGAGAAACGGCGAGACGAAGACGTCAGTGAACATGCGCATCCTCGTCGCGGGCGCATTCGCGGGCGGTTTCGTCGAAGGCTTCGACCATGCCGCGGGCGCGGGCGAGATGCGGCGGCGTCAGCGCCTCCTCGGTCGCTCCCCAGGCGATGGTTTCGCGGGCGAGCAGCAGCGTCTGCGGGAAATGCCGCCGCACCAGATCATAATCATGCAGCACGGCGACCACGGTCCGCCCCTCCCGGCCCCACTGGCGAATGAGGCCGATGAGATCATGGGTCGTCGCGTCGTCGATCGCGCCGAAGGGCTCGTCGAGCAGAATCACCGGCTGGTCCTGCACGATGAGTCTTGCAAACATCGCCCGCTGCATCTGCCCGCCGGACAGCGTGTCGAGCGCGCGCCGCTCGAATCCCTCCAGGCGAACAGCGGCGATGGCGGCGGAAACGCGCGCCAATTCGCGCGCCCCGACGCCGCCGAAGACGCCGCAGCGGTTGACGGCGCCGAGCGCGACAAAATCATGCACATGGATCGGAAAGGAGCGGTCGATCTCGAAGATCTGCGGCAGATACGCGATGTCGCGCGCAGCGAGGCCGCCGCGGTCGATACGCCCGCCGAGCGGCGCAAGGAGCCCGGCGATCCCTTTCAGCAGCGTCGATTTTCCGGCGCCGTTCGGTCCGCAGACGGCGAGCAGCGCGCCGGCGTCGATCACGCCGGTGACGTGATGCGCGGCGGGGCGCCGGTCATAGCCGAGCGTGAGATTTTCGAGCCGGATCGGCGCGGGTCCGCGCATGTTCAGCGCATCGCCCAGAAGACGCCCGCCCAGAGAAACGCGACGACCGCAGACGCGGCGAGAAGGCGCGCGCCGGCCGACAGGCGCAGCGCCGAAAAGGGCGCGGCCGCGATGATGCTCGCCCGCGCATGAGCGGGGCTCTGCGGCGGGCGCGAGGCCGCGAGATCTGTCGAGGGCGAGAAGCGCATGGCGGATGTTATAGTACAACGTCCGTTCTGGGCCAAGTGGGGTTTTGAGCAGAGTTTCGGCCGCCCCGCCCCATGGACAATGACAGGGGATTCTGTTAAGCCCCGCGGAACGGATCAGGCGCTCCGGCCAGCGCCCGGTCATCTATTACCTTTTCCAACGGTCGTTGCGCTTTTGCGGAGCGACGCCAAACACAGGAAAGCTTCGTGCAAGTTCTCGTTCGCGACAACAACGTCGACCAGGCTCTGAAGGCGCTGAAGAAGAAGATGCAGCGCGAGGGTATCTTCCGCGAGATGAAGCTGCGCGGCCACTACGAGAAGCCGTCCGAGAAGCGGGCGCGCGAAAAGGCCGAAGCTGTCCGCCGCGCCCGCAAGCTCGCCCGCAAGAAGATGCAGCGCGAGGGCCTGCTCCCGGTGAAGGCGAAGCCGGCTTTCGGCCGCTGAGCAAGGCGCCGCCGCCGCACCCGGCGTTTCATCCGGCCTGCGGCGCCTCTGACGCGCGTAACCTTTTCTAGGCTTTCATCTCACGCTCGGGAAGGACGGACGGCATGGGCTCGCGCTACGGCGCCCCGATTCGGCGGCAGGATGGCGCGCCCTTCAGCGCGCGCATGGGTTCTCGTCTCGCGGGCTCTGGCCTTGCGGCCTTGGCTTTGCTCGCCCTCGCCGGCTGCGAGACCGCAACCGGCATCAGGCCGCCGGGACGCGGCATCGCCGAGATCGCCGACACCGATCCCAGATCGGCGTCGACCAACATCGAATCGCTTTCGGACGTCGTGCGGCGCAATCCGTCGAGCCCGGAGGCCTTCAACACGCGCGGCGTCGCCTATGCCCGCATCGGCCGCTTCCAGGAGGCGATCGCCGACTTCACCCAGGCGGCGAAGCTCGACCCCAATAACGCCGCCGCCTACACCAATCGCGCCCTCGCCTATCGCCAGACAGGCCAGAACGACGCCGCCCGCGCCGATTTCGACAGGGCCATCCAGGCGAATCCGAATCACGCCCCCGCCTATGTCGGCCGCGCCAATCTGCTGCGCGCCCAGGGCAGTCTCGACGAGGCGATGGCCGATCTCGACACGGCGGTCCGGCTCAACCCGGAAAACGCCCAGGCTTTCCACGCCCGCGGCTTGCTGCATCAAAAACGCGGCGATCATGTCCGCGCCGTGACCGATTTCGACAATGCGATCGATCGCGACCCCTTCGCGGCGGCGCCCTATATGGCCCGCGGCGAAAGCCTGGTGAATCTCGGTAAATACGACAAGGCGATCGAGGACTTCAACGCCGCGCTGAACGTCGACAGCAAGAGCGCCGCCGGCTGGGCCTGGCTCGGCCTCGCCTATGACAAGAGCGGCAATCGCGCCAAGGCGAAGGAATCCTATCAGCGCGCGCTCAGTCTCGACCCCCAGCAGCCGATGGCCAGACAGGGCATGGGCCGCGCCTGAGCCCCCGCGGCGTGGCCGCCGCATAGCAGCGGGCCGGCCGCAACCCGCGCACGGGGCTTAGCGGCGCGGGCCTGCGAACAGAGACGAACCCGTTCAGCCCCGCCGCTCTTCCCGCCACGCCTGAACCACCTCCCACACGAAGCCGACGACGAGCACGAGGCCGGCGCAGCCGAAGGAAAGCCGCGTCGCAAGCTTCTCGGGGTCGAGGAGATGGTAACTTTCGAGAAACGGATCGCTCGCCGCAAGCTCGCCGGCCACCCAGCCGAGCAGCGCCGCCCCGGCCCAGACGAGGACCGGAAATTTCTCCAAGAGCTTCAAAAGCGCGCCGGCGCCGAACATCACGATCGGCACCGACACGACGAGGCCGAAGACGATCAGCGCGCTCGATCCCTTGGCCGCCGCGGCGATGGCGATGACATTGTCGAGCGACATGACTGCGTCGGCGACGATGATCGACCACACCGCCGCCCAGAGATCCGGCTTGGCCTGGACGTGGGAGTGATCGGTCTCGTCGATCAGCAGCTTGACCGCGACGCCGAGCAGCAAAACGGCGCCGCCGAGCTTGAGCAGCGGCACATTCATGATCCAGACGATGATCAGCGTGAAGGCGATGCGCAGCGCGACGCCGCCGAGCGCGCCGAAAAACACGCCCCAGCGCCGCTGCTTGGGCGAGAGTTGCCGGCAGGCCAGCGCGATCAGGATCGCATTGTCTCCCGACAGCAGAAGATTGATCCAAATGATTTCGAGAACTTCCCAGCCGAGGGCCGTGTCGAGAGTCATGCAAAAGTCCGCCGCGGCGACGACCGCCGCTCCGGATTAGCGCTTTTCCCTTAGGAACAAAAGCGCCGAACGGCGGATTTATCCGGGTCGGAACTGCGTAAGCCTCGGCTTTCCCGCGGTTCGCGCCTGGAAAGGACCCCGATGCGGACGATGATGTTTGCCGCTTCTCTCTGCCTGCTCGGCGCAACGGCCCTCGTCGCCCACCGCCCCGCCGAGCCGCAGCAGACCCGCAGCGACGCCGAGCTTCAGGCGCTATTGGCGCGAATGACGCTGCCGGAGGGCTTTTCCATTTCTCTCTACGCGCGGGCGCCCGGCGCGCGGACGCTGGCCGTCGGCCGCGCGGGGACGGTCTTCGTCGGCACGAGCGGCGAGAATCGCATTTATGTGCTCGCGCCCGGCCATGGGCGCGCCGCCTCCGTCGAGTCGTTCCCGCCGCAGATGGGCTTCGACCTGCCGCACGGCCTGTGCTTCTCGAAGGACGGAACGCTGTTCGTCGCCGAGCGCAACCGCGTCCTGAGCTTCGCCGACGCCGAACGGCAATGGCGCACGCCGCGGGCGCGGATCGTCGTCCCTGAAGGGACTCTGATCCCGCCCGCCGAACAGAGCGACGGCCATACGCTGCGCGTCTGCCGCATCGGGCCGGACGACAAGCTCTATGTCTCGCTCGGCCAGCCCTATGACGTGGCGCCGGCGGAAAAACTGCCGCTCTACGACGCGACCGGCATCGGCGGAATCCTGCGCATGAATCGCGACGGCTCGGACCGCGAGGTTTTCGCCCGCGGCGTACGCAACTCGGTGGGGATGGACTTCAACCCCGCCGATGGGACTTTGTGGTTCACCGACAATCAGACGAATGAAATGGGCGACGACACGCCGCCCGGTGAGATCAACCGCGCGCCCCGCCCGGGGCTCCATTTCGGCTTTCCCTGGTACGGCGGCGGCCATGTGCGCACGCATGAATATGAGAACAGCGACCCGCCGAAAGACGCGGTCTTTCCGGAAGTGGAGGAAGTCGCCCACGCCGCCGATCTCGGCATGATCTTCTATACCGGCGAGATGTTCCCGCAGCGCTATCGCGGCGGCATATTCTCGGCCCAGCACGGCTCGCTGACCCGCAAGACTCCCGTCGGCGCGCGGATCGTCTTCACCAAGCCCGGCCCCGACGGGACCGGCGGCTTCACCGAGCCGTTCATCGAGGGCTGGAACGAAGGCCGAATGCCCTATCTCGGCCGGCCGGTCGACGTCGCGCAGATGCCGGACGGCTCCCTGCTCGTCACCGACGACGACAATGGCGCGATCTACCGCGTGAGCTACGAACCCCCGCCAAAGGGCGTCCCTTATCAAGCCATTCGTGCTACAGCGGAGGAAACGCCAAAGCCGAAGGTGGGTGATGACGGGGTTCAGGGCGATTCGGGTCGATAAAAACGCGACTGGCCAAAGCGCCGCCTATGTGGATCTTCTCGACGCCGAACTGATGGAGGGCGACGTCGATATCGACGTCAGCCATTCGGCGATCAACTTCAAGGACGGGCTGGCGATCACCGGCGCCGGGCCGGTGCTGCGGCGCTTCCCGATGATCCCGGGCGTCGATCTCGCCGGCAAGGTGACGCGCTCCACCCATCCCGATTTTCGCCCCGGAGATCTCGTCGTCGCCTGCGGCTGCGGCCTGGGCGAAGCGCATTACGGCGGCTTTTCGCAAAAGGCGCGGCTGAGCGGCGATTGGCTGTCCAAACTGCCGGAAGGGCTGACGCCGGAACAGGCGATGACCATCGGCACCGCCGGCGTCACCGCCATGTTCTGCGTGATGGCGCTCGAGACTTTCGGCCTGACGCCCGCGCGCGGCGCAGCGGTGGTGACGGGGGCCGCCGGCGGGGTGGGTTCTTTCGCCGTCGCCTTGCTGGCGCAGGCGGGCTGGCGCGTCGCGGCGCTCACCGGGCGCGTCGAGGAAGCCGCTTATCTGCGCGAGCTTGGCGCGACGGAGATTCTCGACCGCGCTGATTTCGCCAATCCCGGCAAGGCGTTGCAGGGCCGGCGATTCGCCGCCGGCATCGACACGGTCGGCTCGGTGACGCTCGCCAATGTGCTGTCGCAGATCGATTATGACGGCGCCGTCGCCGCCTGCGGCAACGCCCGCGGCATGGACCTGCCGGCGAGCGTCGCGCCTTTCATCCTGCGCGGCGTGTCGCTGCTCGGCGTGGAAAGCGTCCGCCCGCGGATAAATCTGCGGCGCAAGGCCTGGGAACGGCTCTCCCGCGATCTCGACAAGGACAAGCTTGCGGCGATGAGCGAGACGATTCCCTTCTCGCAGGCGCTGGAGCGGGCGCGGGCGATCGTCGATGGTAAGATCCGCG
Source organism: Beijerinckiaceae bacterium (assembly GCA_033853615.1). Taxonomy (GTDB): domain Bacteria; phylum Pseudomonadota; class Alphaproteobacteria; order Rhizobiales; family Beijerinckiaceae; genus Methylosinus. The sequence goes on from JAWOLK010000168.1 coordinate 43,283, forward strand.
GCCGCGTCGTCCTCGACCTCGCCCGTTGACTTTCTAGGAGAAACGCCATGTCGCGCCCGCCGCTGCCGCCCTTTACGCCGGAAACCGCCGCGCAGAAAGTCAGAATGGCGGAAGACGCCTGGAACAGCCGCGACCCGGCCCGCGTCGCCCTCGCCTACAGCCCGGACAGCCGCTGGCGTAACCGCGCCGAATTCCTGCAGGGACGCGCCGAGATCGAGGCCTTCCTCACCCGCAAATGGAACCGCGAGCTGGATTACCGCCTTATCAAGGAGCTGTGGGCCTTCCGCGACAACCGCATCGCCGTGCGCTTCTGCTACGAGTGGCGGGACGACGCGAATAATTGGTATCGCGCTTACGGCAATGAGAACTGGGAGTTCGCCGAAGACGGGCTGATGCGGCTGCGGATCGCCAGCATCAACGATCTGCCGATCAAAGAGGCCGAGCGCAAATTCCACTGGCCGCAGGGGCCGCGCCCGGCCGATCACCCGGGTCTTTCGCAGCTTGGTCTGTAACGAGCGGTCGCTCGAAGGGACGAATGGTCGCAAATCCGCGGCCTCGACTTCCGCACAGCTTGTCGCTCTAATGCCGCATTGCGGTTTCGCCGCCTTGCCCCATGTGTCAAAGCTAGAGCGCTTCCCCGGTCGGGAGCGCCGAAGCATAAATCGAGAGCCTGCGCGCCGATTAAAACCGCGCGCGCAGGGGGATAGCCAGGATCGGGAATTCAGACTTATGAGCAGCGCATTCCTCAGAGAGCAGGAAGACGACGAGCCGCGCGAGGACATTCCGGAACGTCCGATCAGCCCGCACCGGAATCTCGTGACGCCGGAAGGATTCGAGCAGATCGAGAAGGAATTGGCGCGGCTCCAGGGCGAACTCGACCGCGCGACCGCCGCCGACGACAAGCACGCCGTGGCGCTCGCCCAGCGCGACCTGCACTATTGGACGGCCCGGCGCGCCAGCGCCGAGGTCGTGCAGCCGATCGCCGACAAGTCGCAGGTCCGCTTCGGCCATACGGTCCTCGTCGAGCTGGACAATGGCGAGCGCCGCAGCTTCCGGCTCGTCGGCGAAGATCAGGCCGACCCGGCCAAGGGGCTCATCCCCTATGTCGCGCCGCTCGGCAAGGCGCTGCTCGGCAAGAGTGTGGGCGATTCGGTCGAGGTTCTGCGCCACCCCGGCGAGATCGTCGACATTTCGTGACGCTGCGGGAGGGCGCTCCGCGCATCGGCGAGAAGCGCGGAAACTGGCGCGGGACATGCTAAATATCCGGCCATGACCGATCTCTTCTCCGCCGCCCATCTCGAGAAAGACGCGCCCCGCCCGCTCGCCGACCGGCTGCGGCCGAGCCGCCTCGACGAGGTTGCGGGACAGGAGCATCTTCTCGGCAAGGACGGCGCGCTGACGCGGCTGCTGCGCTCGGGCTCGCTCGGCTCGCTGATTTTCTGGGGGCCGCCCGGCACCGGCAAAACGACCGTCGCGCGGCTGCTCGCGCATGAGACGAAACTCGCCTTCGTGCAGATTTCGGCGATCTTCACCGGCGTCGCCGAGCTGAAGAAAGTCTTTGAAACCGCCCGCGCCCGCCGCGCCGCCGGGCAAGGCACGCTGCTCTTCGTCGACGAGATTCATCGTTTTAACCGCGCCCAACAGGACTCATTCCTGCCCGTCGTGGAGGACGGCACCGTCACGCTGATCGGCGCAACGACCGAGAACCCCTCTTTCGAACTCAACGCCGCGCTTTTGTCGCGGGCGCGAGTGATGACGTTTCGCGCGCTCGATTCGGCGGCGATCGAAAAACTGCTCGCCCGCGCCGAGGCGGCCGAAGCAAAGCCGTTGCCGGTCGATGAGGACGCCCGCGCGGCGCTGATCGGCATGGCCGACGGCGACGGCCGCGCCGCGCTGACGCTCGCCGAGGAAGTTTTCCGCGCAGCCGGCGAGGGTGAAGTGTTCGACCGCGCCAAGCTCTCGGAGGTCGTGCAGCGGCGCGCGCCGATCTACGACAAGGCGCAGGAGGGCCATTACAATCTCATCAGCGCGCTGCATAAATGCGTGCGCGGTTCGGACCCGGACGCGGCGCTCTATTATTTCGCCCGCATGCTCGACGCGGGCGAAGACCCGCTGTTTCTCGCGCGCCGAATCGTGCGCATGGCGGTCGAGGACATCGGCCTCGCCGATCCGCAGGCGCTCGTGATCGCCAACGCGGCCAAGGACGCCTATGACTTCCTTGGCAGTCCGGAAGGCGAACTGGCGCTGGCGCAGGCGGTGATCTATGTCGCGACCGCGCCGAAGTCGAACGCCGCCTATGTCGCCCATAAGGCCGCGCGCCGCCTCGCCGAGCAGCACGGCTCGCTCATGCCGCCGAAGGTCATTCTCAACGCCCCGACCAAGCTGATGCAGGCGGAAGGCTATGGCGCGGGCTACGAATACGACCATGATTCGCCCAACGCCTTCTCCGGTCAGAATTACTGGCCCGAGACGCTCGGCCGCCAAAAGCTCTACCGGCCGGCCGAGCGCGGCTTCGAGCGCGAGATCGGCAAGAGGCTCGATTATTGGGACCGGCTGCGCAAGGAGCGCGACGGGGAGTGATTTCGCGCGCTCCACAGGCGCGGCGGGGTGGAAGCCCGGACGAGCCTGACGCGCCCCTTTGATTTCACGAAGATTACGCGCGACCCGCCGCCACGCCCCCGCGACGATTGTGGCGGATATGTCACGAGCCCCGACAAAATGCTTGCGCGATAAGCAATTAGCCAAGCCGCCGATTGACCGGCGAAAGCCGCTGGTCCTAAATCGCCACTATCGGCGTTCGAGCCTCGCCGACCGTCCGCCGGCACGGCAGACGGCAGGGCTTCGGACCGATCCCTCGCTGACGTTCCAATTGAGAGGCGCATTGATATGAAGAAATTGACTGTCGCCGCCGGCTTGACGCTGGCGCTCGTCAGTGGGTCGGCTTTCGCCGCCGATCTGCCCTCACGCAAGGCGGCCCCCGTCTACGCCCCGCCGCCGGCTCCGGTCTTCACCTGGACTGGCCTCTATGGCGGCGTGAACATCGGCTATGGCTGGGGCGCCGGCGGCGATGAGCGCGGCAGCCTCGTCTATCCGGGCTCCCCCACCTACGCCGTCTGGGGCGGCAACAACGACATCAACGGCGTTCTCGGCGGCGGCCAGGTCGGTTTCAATTATCAGTTCTCGCCGTGGCTCGTCGTCGGCATCGAGGCCGACATTCAGGCGGCCGACCTCAATTCGCAGCGCCATTACATCGGCCCCGGCTACGATCCGGTCGTCTCCCACGCCGCCGCCGTCAACTCGGCCAAATATGTCGACTGGTTCGGCACGGTCCGCGGCCGCGTCGGCGTGACTCTGCCGAGCATGCCCAGCCTGCTCATCTACGGCACGGGCGGCTTCGCTTATGGCCAGGTCAACCACACGCTGAGCGTCGTCGATCTCGGCCCCGGCGTCGCGATCGCGGGTCGCTCCAACTACTTCGACACGGCCAGCGGCTGGACCGCGGGCGGCGGCGTCGAATGGTCGCCGACCGGCTTCCCGGCCTGGTCGCTGAAGGTCGAATATCTCTACACCGACCTCGGCAACACCAATCTCGGCGTCGTCGGCGGCCTCGGGCTGCCCGTCACTCCGGCGGCCCCCTTCGTCGGCACGCACACTTCGCCCACGCGCTTCAACACGGTGCGCGCCGGCCTGAACTGGCACTTCAACCCCTTCGCGACGGCTCCGGTCCTCGCCAGCTTCTAAGATCGCTTCTCGCAAGGGACGCAGCACGCCCGGCCGTTTCGGCCGGGCTTTTTTTTGCCCCGCGCGATCCGAAATTGTGTCGAAATTGCAACGCTTGTCGATAAAACGCTGTTTCTACAAGCGCATCTCCTCTTCGGCGATTGACGCTCGCGAAGCTGCGCCGCTACATCAGTGACGCATTCGCCGCAGGGTTCGGCCTGTCCGACGCTGACGTTAATGAGAGGCGCTTGAAATGATGAAAATGACTGCTGCGGCCGGCCTCGCGCTGGCGCTCGTCGGCGGCTCGGCTTTCGCCGCCGACCTCCCCTCCCGCAAGGCGGCCCCGGTCTATGCGCCGCCGGCCCCGGTCTTCACCTGGAGCGGCCTCTATGGCGGCGTGAACATCGGCTATGGCTGGAGCGCCAGCAGCCATGAGTCCGGCAGTCTCGCTTATCCGGGCTTAAGCGCTGCGACCGGCTCGGCCTGGAACGGCTCCATGGACATCAATGGCGTCGTCGGCGGCGGCCAGATCGGCTATAATTACCAGATCTCGCCCTGGCTCGTCGTCGGCGTCGAGGCCGACATTCAGGCCGCCGACCTCAATGCGCAGGGCAATTACGCCGCCGCCGGCTTCCCCGCGTCGTCGGCGCGCTCGACATCGATCAATTCGGCCAAGTCCGTGGATTGGTTCGGCACGGTGCGTGGCCGCGTCGGCGTGACGCTGCCGAGCATGCCCAATCTGCTGGTCTACGGCACGGGCGGTTTCGCCTATGGCGATGTGAACCACACAGCAAGCTTCGCCGATGTCTGGCCGAGTGCGGTGGTCATTGGCCGCGCCAATTATTTCGACACGGCCACGGGCTGGACCGCCGGCGGCGGCGTCGAATGGTCGCCATCCGCCTTCCCGGCCTGGTCGGTCAAGGTCGAATATCTCTACACCGACCTCGGCGCCACGAACCTTGCGGCTCTTGGCGCGCTGTCCAATCTGGCGTCCCCGCCGGTCTTCAACGCCACGCACAGCTCGCCGACGCGCTTCAACACGATTCGCGCCGGTCTGAACTGGCACTTTAACCCCTTCGCTTCGGCGCCGGTCCTGGCGAAGTTCTGATCCCGAGACGGGCGGGGCTTGCGCCCGCCCCGCGCGAATCGACGACCCGGCGTGCGCGCCGGGTTTTTTGTTGCGGCAGCGCCAAAAAGTCACGCCCCGCGCTTATGGACGGCGCAGTTAACACAGCGTAAATACAGCATGTTCTCCCGACGGAGACGATCGCGTCTCGCCTCCCGGCGGCGATGGTGATAGGTCCAGAGAGGAGCCTCGCCCTAGGAAACTCCGCCGCTCATGTCCCGTAAAACGCTCCTTCTTCTCGCGGCGCTCGGCGCGGTCGCGGCGCTTTTTGTCATCATGCGCTTTTCGGCTCCGCTGCATGACGCCGTCGCGCCTCTCGCCGGCGGCAAGCCGCAGGCCCCGGCCGAGAGCGGCGGCGCCGGCGCCGAGGGGCTGATCAAGCTGACGCCCGAGCAGATCGCCGCCGGCAAGATCTCGATCGCCGCCGCCGGTCCCGGCGTGCTCACGCGCCACATCACCGTCCCGGCGCTGATCTCGCCCGATCCCGACCGCATCGGTCGTGTCGCCGCCAAAGTGGTCGGCACGGTCGCGGAGATGCGCAAGAAACTGGGCGACATGGTGCAGAAGGGCGAGGTCGTCGCCGTCATCGACAGCCGCGAGGTCGCCGACGCGAAGAGCGAATATCTTGCAGCGAGCGTCAATTACGACCTGCAAAGCGTGCTCTTTGCGCGCGAAAAGGGTCTCTTCGAAAAAAAGATCACCGCCGAGCAGCTCTTCCTGAAGGCGAAGACGGTCTTCACCGAGGCGCGGCTGCGGCTCGACCTCGCCCGCCAGAAGCTCGCCTCGCTCGATGTCTCGGAGGAGGAGATCGCCGCGCTGCCCAAGCAGGCGGTCACGGATCTGCGCCGCAAGGACATACGCGCGCCGCTCTCGGGCCGCGTCATCGAGCGGCGCGCCAATCTCGGCCAGCCGGTCGCCGGCGACGCCGAGCTCTATGTCATCGCCGATCTCTCGGTCGTCGAAGCGGAACTCGCCGTGCCGGTCGCCGACCTCGTGCGCGTCAAAGAGAAACAGCCGGTGACGCTCACCGCCCCGGACGGGGTCGCAATGACCGGCGAGGTGCGCTTCATCGGCGCGACCCTGACGCCCGAGACCCGCACCGGCCGCGTCATCGCCTATCTGAAGAACCCGGATTTCCGCCTGCGCCCCGGCAGCCTGATCGAGGCGACGGTGGCGCTGTCGCAGAGCCCCGTGGCGGTCAAAATTCCGCGCGCTGCGGTGCAGATGATCAATAATGAACCGGTCGTTTTCGTGCGGACCGGAGACGGCTTCGTCAAACGTCCGATAAAAACCGGCGCGGGCGACGACGAATCGGTGGAGGTCGTCTCCGGCCTCGCCAAAGGCGAGAAAATCGCCGTCGAGAATACTTTCCTGCTCAAGGCCGAATTGGGCAAGGGCGACATACCCGAGGAGTGAGAGGGCAAAATGCTCAAGGCGATCATCGCCTTCTCGGTTCGCCAGCACTGGCTGGTGCTTCTCCTGGTGCTGCTGGCCTGCGGCCTCGGCGGCTGGTCGCTGACGCGCCTGCCGCTCGACGCCGTGCCGGACATCACCAATGTGCAGGTGCAGGTGAACGCCCGCGCGCCGGCGCTCTCGGCATTCGAGATCGAGAAACAAGTCACCTATCCGATCGAGAACGCGCTCGCCGGCATTCCGGGACTGGAGAGCACCCGCTCGCTGTCGCGCAACGGCTTCTCGCAGGTCACGGCGATCTTCTCCGACAAGACCGACATCTACTTCGCCCGCCAGCAGGTCAATGAAAGGCTCAACGAGGCGCGCGGCGATTTCCCGCCCGGCGTCGAGGAGCGCATGGGGCCGATCGCGACGGGCCTCTCTGAAATCTACATGTGGACGGTCCGCTACAAGGACAAAGCGACGGGCCCGCCGCCGCGGGCGGGTGAGCCCGGCCCGCAGCCGGACGGCAGTTACCTGACGCCCGAGGGCGTGGTTCTGCGCACGCCGGTGGAAAGGGAATCCTATCTGCGCACGGTGCAGGACTGGATCATCCGCCCGCAATTGCGCACCGTTCCGGGCGTCGCCGGCGTCGATTCGCTCGGCGGCTTCGTCAAGCAGTTCCACGTCCAGCCCGATCCCGCCAAGCTCTATGCGCTCGGCCTCTCCTTCGCCGATCTCGCCAGCGTCATCGAGCGCAACAATGTCAGCCGCGGCGCCGGCTATATCGAGCGCAACGGCGACGGGCTCGTGGTGCGCAGCGGCGGCCGGCTGGAGAATGTCGAGGACATTCGCAACGTCGTGGTCTCGACGCGCAATGGCGTGCCGGTCCGCATTTCCGACATCGCCGACGTCGGCGTCGGCCGGGAGCTGCGCACCGGCAGCGCCAGCATGAACGGCGAAGAGGTCGTCATCGGCACGGCGCTGATGCTGATCGGCGGCAACAGCCGCGAAGTCTCGGCGGCGGTCGACGCCAAGATGGGCGAGATCACAAAGTCGCTGCCGGCGGGAATCGAGGTCAAGACGATCCTCAACCGCACGGTGCTGGTCGACGCCACGATCAAGACGGTGTCGAAGAATCTCACCGAAGGCGCGTTGCTCGTCATCCTCGTGCTCTTCCTGATGCTCGGCAATTTCCGCGCCGCCTTCGTGACGGCGCTCGTCATCCCGGTCGTCATGCTGCTGCTCGCAAGCGGCATGATCGCCGGCCATATCAGCGCCAATCTGATGAGTCTCGGCGCGCTGGACTTCGGCCTCATCGCCGACGGCGCCATCATCGTCACCGAAAACAGCCTGCGCCACATCGCCGAGAAACAGGCCTCGCTCGGGCGGGAGCTGTCGCTGGAAGAACGCCAGCGCACCATCGTCGATTCGGCCGTGGAAATGCGCCGCGCCACCGTCTACGGCCAGGCGATCATCATTCTCGTCTATCTGCCGATCCTGAGCTTCTCCGGCGTCGAAGGGAAAATGTTCCACCCGATGGCGCTCACCGTCATCATCGCGCTCGCCGCCGAATTCCTGCTGTCGCTGACCTTCTTTCCCGCGATCATGGCGGTCGCCATCACCGGCTCGGTGAAGGAGACGGAGACGGCGATCGTGCACAAGATGAAGGAGTGGTACGAGCCGCTGCTCGCGCGCGCCATAGCCGCGCCGATGAAGACGGTGCTTTTCGGCGTCGGCTTATTCGCCTTTTCGCTCCTCCTCGCCTCGCAGCTCGGACAGGAATTCATTCCGACCCTCGACGAGAAGAACCTCGCCATGCAGGCGAACCGCATCCCGAGCACGTCCCTGACGCAGTCGCAGGCGATGCAATTCGGCGTCGAGAACGCGATTCGCTCGTTCCCGCAGGTCGCTTACGTCTTTTCGAAGACCGGCACGGCCGATCTCGCGACCGACCCGATGCCGCCCAATCTCACCGATACGTTCATCATGCTGAAGCCGGAGTCGGACTGGCCCGACCCGCATCTGCCGAAGAACGAGCTGATCGCCGACATCAGCGAGAAGGTGCGGCAATTGCCCGGCAACGCCTATGAATTCTCGCAGCCCATCCAGCTGCGCTTCAACGAGCTGCTCGCCGGCGTGCGCGGCGACGTGGCGGTGAAGGTCTTCGGCGAGAATTTCGACGCGATGCTGAAGGCCGCCAATCACATCGCGGCGATATTGCGCGGCATTCCCGGCGCGCAGGACGTGAAGGTGGAGCAGGTCGTCGGCCTGCCCTTGCTCGACGTGAAGGTCGACAAGGCGGCGATCGCGCGGCTCGGCCTCAGCCTCGGCGCCGTGCAGGACGTGATCGGCGCGGCGATCGGCGGCCAGCCCTCCGGCATCGTGTTCGAAGGCGACCGCCGTTTCCCGATCATCGTGCGGTTGCAGGACAACGCCCGCGAGGATCCGGAGGCGCTGGAGAACATCCCGGTCTCGCTGCCGCCGGATGCGACCGGCATGTCGCGCTCGATCCTGCTGAAGCAGGTCGCCTCCTTCTCGGTCGCCGAGGGCCAGAATCAGATCTCGCGCGAGAACGGGAAGCGGCGGGTCGTCATCAGCGCCAATGTCCGCGGCAGGGACATCGCCTCGGTGGTCAATGAGGCGCAAGCGAAGGTCGCAGCGAAGGTGCAGTTGCCGGCCGGCTATTGGATCGTCTGGGGCGGACAGTTCGAGAATCTCGCGGCCGCGCGGCAGCGGCTGATGATCGTCGTGCCGATCTGCTTCTTCATGATCTTTCTGCTGCTCTATTCGGCGCTCGGCGGCGCCCGCGACGCGCTGCTCGTCTTCTCGGCCGTGCCGCTCGCGCTCTCGGGCGGCATTCTCGCGCTCTGGCTGCGCGGCATGCCGCTCTCCGTGTCGGCCGCCGTGGGCTTTATCGCGCTTTCCGGCGTCGCGGTGCTGAACGGCCTCGTGATGCGCATTTACATGCGCCAGCTGATGGAGAACGGCCTGCCGCCGCGCGAGGCGATCTATGAGGGCGCCATGACCCGTCTGCGGCCGGTCGCGATGACGGCGCTCGTCGCCTCGCTCGGTTTCGTGCCGATGGCGATCGCCACCGGCGCCGGCGCCGAGGTGCAAAAACCCATCGCCACCGTGGTCATCGGCGGCCTGATCAGCGCGACGCTGCTGACGCTCGTCGTTCTGCCGGCGCTCTATACGCTCATCGGCGAGAAGCCGGGAGAGCGGCTCGATGAGGAGGACACGCCCTTCGCCCCGGAGCCGGAAGGGTCGCAGCCATGAGGCGGGGCCTCCCTCTTGCGGCGGCGCTCGCGCTCGTCTGCGCCGGCGCGGCGCCTGCCTGCGCCGAAACGCTGAAGGAGGCGCTGGCCCGCGCCTATGAGGCCAATCCGACGCTGAATTCCGCCCGGGCCGGGCTGCGCGCGACCGATGAGAGCGTGCCGCAGGCGAGCGCCGGCTTCAAGCCGCGCGTCTCGGGCAACGCCTCCCTCGGCGTCGAGAACAGGCGCAATATTCAGGACCAGTACGAGGTGATCAACGGCGATCCGACGACGCGGGAATATGTGACGAGCTACCAGACCGGCCGCAGCGTGCCGCGCCAGGGCATGCTGATGGTCGAACAGCCGGTGTTCGACGGCTTCAAGACCCGCAACGCCACCCGCTCGGCCGAATCGGACGTTTTCGCCGGGCGCGAACGGCTGCGGCTGATGGAGCAGCGCGTCCTGCTCGACGCCGTCAGCGCCTATATGAGCGTGCTGAGGGACACCGCCGCGCTGAAATTGCAGGAGAACAACGTCGCGGTTCTCGCCGAGCAGCTGCGCCAGGTGCGCGAGCGCTACCTCGCCGGCCAGATCACGCTGACCGACATCGCCCAGGCCGAATCGCGGCTCGCCGGCGGACGCGCCCAGGCGGCGCTGGCCCGCTCGGCGCTGGAGGCCAGCATCGGCCTCTACAAGCAGCGCATCGGCGTGGAGCCCAGGCAGCTCGCGCCGGGAAAGCCCGTCGATAATCTGCTGCCGAAGACGCGGGAGGAGGCCGAGGCTCTGGCGCAGAGCGAACATCCCGTCATTCTCGCGGCGCTGCACGACGTCGACGCCGCCGAGTTCCAGATCAAGGTGACGGAAGCCGATTTCATGCCGAAACTGTCGCTTGTCGGCGACATTTACACGCAGGCCGACTGGAACGGCCGCGGCAATCGCGCGATTGGCGCGGCGGTGCAGGGCCGGCTCTCGGTGCCGATCTACGAAGGTGGGGCGACGTCCTCGCGCACGCGGCAGGCGAAGGAGGTCGCCGGCCAGCGGCGGCTCGACGTCGACGTGTCGCGCGCCGAGCTGATGGCGCTGGTGCGCGCCAATTGGGGCGCGCTGCAGGCGGCCAAGGCGCAGATCGTCGCGGCGCAAGCGCAGGTCGAGGCGGCCGAGCGCGCGCTTTATGGCGTGCGCGAGGAGGCCAAGGCCGGCGTGCGGACGACGCTCGAAATCCTCAACGCCCAGCAGGAGCTTCTGATCGCCCGGCTCAATCTGCTGACGGCCCAGCGCGACCGCGTCGTCGCCTCCTACGCCGTGCTCGGCGCGACAGG
>JAWOLK010000169.1:0-4446 GCA_033853615.1 Beijerinckiaceae bacterium
GCCCCTGCGCCCTCTGCGCCGCCGGTTCCGCCGGCCGCGCCGCCGGTCCCGCCACGGCCGAGCGCGCTGCCGCCGCGCCCGCTGCCGCCCCGGCCCGCCGCGCCGCCGTTCCTCGCCCGCACGCAGAAGGCCGCGCCGCCGCCGCTGAAACGGGAGCCGACGTCCGCAGCGGCCCCGGTTCCCACGCCGCCGCCGCAACAACAAGAGGGGCCGCCGCCGCCGCCTCCGGTTCCCGGGCCCGCGTCACAGGAAGAAAAGGCCGCGCCGCAGGTTGATCCGCTCGACACGCTGGAAGCGGAAATGGCCCGGCTGCTCGGCCGGCCCGAAAAGGAAGGTTGATCTTCCGGGCCTCTGTCTCAGTCGCTTTCGCAAAAAAAGAGCGCCGCGCTCCGAAAAGGACGCGGCGCTCTTTTAACGCTTCAACATTACGCGGGGCGATCAATCGTCCCGGTAGACCCGCTCACGGCGCTCGTGACGCTCCTGCGCCTCGATCGACAAGGTCGCGATCGGCCGGGCGTCGAGACGCTTCAGCGAGATCGGCTCCCCCGTTTCCTCGCAATAGCCATAGGTGCCGTCTTCCAGACGGGCGAGCGCCGCATCGATCTTGGCGATCACCTTCCGTTGGCGATCCCGGGCCCGCAGCTCAATCGAACGATCCGTTTCCGACGACGCGCGATCGGCGAGATCGGGATGATTCTCGTTCTCGGCCTGTAAAGCCGCCAGGGTTTCCCGGCTCTCCTGGAGGATGTCCTCCTTCCATGAGAGCAGCTTGCGCCGAAAATATTCGCGCTGCCGGTCGTTCATAAAGGGCTCGTCCTCCGACGGCTTATATGACTCGTGCAACTCGATGGTCATTGCCGCTTTTCCCCCGTTGGGCCATAGGCGACGCCTATATAGCCGTGAGCGCAGGCGGTTACAATGCAGCGTCGCAACCGCCTGTAGAGTTTCGTCATCCCATCGCGCGGCGCAGGTTCTCGTCGATCTTGTCGAGGAAGCCGGTCGTCGACAGCCACTTCTGCTGCGGGCCGACGAGTAGCGCGAGGTCCTTGGTCATGAAGCCGCTTTCGACGGTCGCGACGCAGACTTGCTCCAGCGTCTTCGAGAATCGGGCGAGCGGCTCATTGCCGTCGAGCTTGGCGCGATGGGCGAGGCCGCGCGTCCAGGCGAAGATCGAGGCGATCGAATTGGTCGAGGTCTCGTGCCCCTTCTGGTGCTCGCGGTAATGGCGCGTCACCGTGCCGTGCGCGGCCTCGGCCTCGACGGTCTTGCCGTCCGGCGTCATCAGCACGCTGGTCATCAGCCCGAGCGAGCCGAAGCCCTGCGCAACGATGTCGGATTGCACGTCGCCGTCGTAATTCTTGCAGGCCCAGACATAACCGCCCGACCATTTCAGCGCCGAGGCGACCATGTCGTCGATCAGCCGGTGCTCGTAATAGAGCCCGGCCGCCTCGAACTGCGGCTTGAATTCCGCGTCATAGATCTCCTGGAAGATATCCTTGAAACGCCCGTCATAGGCTTTCAAAATCGTGTTCTTCGTGGAGAGATAGACCGGGAATTTCCGCATCATTCCGTAGTTGAACGAGGCGCGGGCGAATTCGCGAATCGAGTCGTCGAGGTTATACATCGACATGGCGACGCCGGCGCCGGGGAAAGAGAATACTTCCTTCTCGATGACCGCGCCGTCCTCGCCCTCGAATTTGATGGTGAGGCGGCCCTTGCCGGGAACTTTGAAATCGGTGGCGCGATATTGATCGCCATAGGCGTGGCGGCCGATCACGATCGGCTTCGTCCAATGCGGCACGAGTCGGGGCACGTTGCTGCAGATGATCGGCTCGCGGAAAATGACGCCGCCGAGGATGTTGCGGATCGTGCCGTTCGGCGACTTCCACATTTCCTTGAGGTTGAATTCCTTGACGCGCGCCTCGTCCGGCGTGATCGTCGCGCATTTGACGCCGACGCCATGTTTCTTGATCGCGTTGGCGGCGTCGACCGTCACCTGATCATTGGTTGCGTCGCGGTTCTCGATCGAGAGGTCGTAGTAAAGAAGATCGACGTCGAGATAAGGATGGATCAGCTTCTGCTTGATGTAATTCCAAATGATGCGCGTCATTTCATCGCCGTCGAGCTCAACGACCGGATTTGCGACCTTGATCTTTTGCATGACGCTTTGACCCCTTTGGTTTGCGCGCCCTATAGCATCGGCGCCGCCCCGCGCAAAGCTGGGACCATGCGCGGTTACGCCGCTTCCAATCTGGGCGAAGCGGCGAGCCGGAGCTATAAGACGGTCCGCGCCCCCTCGAGGACGCGACCGGCCGGAATCATGCCTGATAAATATGAGAATTTCGCTGCGCTCGCGGCGCAGGAGAGGGAAGGCGCGCATTTTCGCGTGCGGGTGGCGGCGCGGCCCTCGCCCGTCGCGATCATCGCCCCGCATGGAGGACTGATGGAGCGCGGCACATCGGAGATCGCCGAAGCGATCGCCGCCGAGCGATTCTCCTTCTATTGTTTCGAGAGCCTTTATGCGCGGGCGCGCGAGCACACGCTGCACATCACCTCGGAGCGATTCGACGAGCCGCGGGCGCTCGCCCTGGTCGCAGCGAGCGAAATTGCGATCGGCGTCCACGGCCGCAAGGACCGCGAGGATGGCGCGACCGTCTGGGTCGGCGGGCTCGAGGAAACGCTGCGCGACCTGATCGGCCTGCGCCTTGTGGCGGCGGATTTTCCCGCCAAACCCGTCGGCGAGGGCCACCGCCTGGCGGGGCGCGGACCTTTGAACATCTGCAACCGCGGCCGGCGCGGCGCCGGCGTGCAGCTCGAATTGCCGCTCTCGCTGCGCAAGCGCCTGCTCGCGGATCTGGAGCGGCGGCTGCGTTTTGCGGCCGCTGTGCAAGCGGCGGTCGAGGCCTATCTGGAGGATGCTTTGTGAGGAACTTGCGTCAACGGCGCCCGCGGAGACGGACCGCGCGCTTTCAGGCGCGCAAAAGCTTGAAAAGGCCGCAAACGCTGCAAGCGCGCCTGAAGGCGCGCGGTCCCAAGCGCCCCTAACCTTTCTTGGCGTAAGGATTCTCGCCCGCCTTGCGGGAAATGCGGATCGGCACGCCGGGCAAGTCGAACGCCTTGCGCAGCCCGTTGATCAGGAAGCGCTCGTAGCTCGCCGGCAATTCGTCGAGCTGATTGCCGAACAGCACGAAATGCGGCGGCCGCGACTTCGCCTGGGTGATGTAACGGAGCTTGATGCGGCGGCCCGAGACGGCCGGCGGCGGCGTCTCCTCGATCGCCCGCAGCAGCCAGCGGTTGAGCCGCGCGGTCGAGACGCGCTTGTTCCACACTTCATGGGTCGCGATGATCGCTTGCATCAGCCCCTCGAGCCCCTGGCCCGTCGCGCCGGAGACCGGAACGACCGGACAGCCCTTCACCTGCGGCAGCAGGCGTTCCGCCTCTTCGCGCAAGGTGGTCAGCGTCTTGCCGCGGTCCTCGATCAAATCCCATTTGCCGAGCGCGATGACGAGCGCCCGCCCTTCGCGCGCGGCGATGTCGGCGATGGTCAAGTCCTGCTTCTCGAAGGGAATGGTCGAGTCGACCAGCAGCACGACGACTTCCGAAAAGCGCACGGCGCGCAGCGCGTCGGCGCCGGCGAGCTTTTCGAGCTTGTCGACGACCCGCGCGCGCTTGCGCAGACCGGCCGTGTCGAAGAGCTTCATCTTGCGGTCATGCCAAGCGAAATCGACGCCGATCGAATCGCGGGTGATGCCGGCCTCGGGTCCGGTGAGCAGGCGCTCCTCGCCGAGCAGCCGGTTGATCAGCGTCGACTTGCCGGCGTTCGGGCGCCCGACCACGGCGATGCGCAGCGGTTTGGTGACGTCGAGATCGCTGCCGTCCTCGTCCTCGCCATATTCGCGGGGCCCCTCTTCCTCCTCCTCCTCGGAAGGCGCGGCGGTTTCTTCCGGCAGGGCGGCCCGCAGCGCGTCGAAGAGGTCGATCATGCCCTCGCCATGTTCGGCCGAGAGCGGGACCGGATCGCCGAGGCCGAGGCCATAGGCCTCCAGCGCGCCGGCCTCGCCCTGGCGTCCCTCCGCCTTATTGGCGACGAGCACCACCGGCTTGCCGGCGCGGCGCACCAGTGAGGCGAAATATTTGTCGTCCGGGGTCACGCCGACGCGGGCGTCGATCATGAAGAGGATGGCGTCGGCGGCGTCGATCGCGCTTTCGGTCTGGGCGCGCATGCGCCCTTCGAGCGTCGCCGCCGCCCCCTCCTCCAAGCCGGCGGTGTCGATGATGGTGAAGACGAGATCGGCGAGCCGCGCCGTTCCCTCGCGGCGGTCGCGGGTCACGCCGGGGCGATCGTCGACCAGAGCGAGCTTCTTGCCGACGAGGCGGTTGAACAGCGTCGATTTGCCGACGTTCGGCCGGCCGATGATCGCAAGGGAGAAGGACATGTGCGTCGTT
>JAWOLK010000170.1:0-36631 GCA_033853615.1 Beijerinckiaceae bacterium
CGGCGGTCCGGCGTCTTTGGAAATTCTGTAAACAATTCAATTTGACGCCGCCGGAAGCCGCCGCCTAGATAATTTCGGTCTCTTTGCCGCTCGACCGGAGAAACTATGGCTTTCGCCTTGCGCCGTCCGCTGATTTCGCTGCTGCTACTGGCCGCTGTCGCGCCGGCGGCGGCCTTGCGTGCGGAGGAGCCCGGGAAAGCGGCGACGGGTCCGGCCGGCGACGAGGCGGGGCTGGCCGCGATCGAGCGGCTCGGCAAGCGGATTTTCGAGGACAGGACGCTGTCGCGCCCGGCGGGCGTGTCCTGCGCCTCCTGCCATGATCCCAACAAAGCGTTTCAGGGCAATAACGGCTCGCCGATCGCGGCGGTTGCGCGCGGCAGCCGACCGGATGCTTTCGGAACCCGCAAGACGCCGACGATCGCCTACGCCTCTTTCAGCCCGCCCTTCGCTTTCATCGACAAGAAGAACGAAGAAACCGGCGCGATGGAGAAAGCGCCGATCGGCGGACAGTTCCACGACGGGCGCGCGGCCGATCTCGCCCAGCAGTTCGAGGGACCGCTGCTCAACCCGGTCGAGATGAACAGCCCGTCGAAACGCGCCGCGGTCGAGACCATCCGCGACGGGTCTTACGCCGCCCTCGCCCGCGAGGTCTATGGCGCGGGCCTGTTCGACGACCCCGAGGCGGCCTTTCCGAAATTGGCGCAGGCGGTCGCGGCTTACGAATCTTCCGCGCGGTTTCATCCCTTCGCCTCGAAATTCGACGACTATCTGCGCGGGCGCGCGAAACTGACGCCGCAGGAAGCGAAGGGCTTCGCGCTGTTCAAGGACGAGAAGAAGGGCAATTGCATCGCCTGCCACGTCGGCAAGGACGGCTCGCGCGATCCGAAAGACTGGCTGTTCACCGACTACAGCTACGACGCGCTCGGCGCGCCGCGCAACGCGGCGATTCCCGCCAATGGCGATCCCGCCAATTTCGATCTCGGCCTGTGCGGGCGCAAGGAGCTCGCGCAGATCGCGCCGAAGGGCGTCGAGACGGACGCTTTTTGCGGCGCCTTCAAAGTGCCGACGCTGCGCAATGTCGCGGTCAACGGCCCCTATCTGCACAATGGCGTCTTCGCCAAGCTGCGGGACGTCGTCGCCTTCTACGCGACGCGCGACACCGATCCCGGCCGCTGGTATCAAAAGAAGGCGGACGGCGGCGTCGCTAAATATGACGACCTGCCGCAGAAATATCACGCCAACGTCAATGAGAAGGAAGCGCCCTACGACCGCAAGCCGGGGCAAAAACCCCGGCTGAGCGATGCGGAGATCGACGCGATCACGGCCTTTCTCGAAACGCTGACCGACCGGCCGGCGAAGTAGCGCTACATATTCGCGGCTTTCAGCATGGGCGGCGCTGCATGGGCGTGGCGGCCGCCATCGACGCGGAAGCGGGCGATGGACTCGCTGAGCTGCTCGGTTTCCTGATGCAGGCTGCGCGTCGCAGCGGTCGTCTCCTCCACCATGGCGGCGTTCTGCTGGGTCGCCTGGTCCATCTGGTGAACTGCCGTGCTCACCTGCTGGATCGCGACGGCCTGCTCCTTCGCGGAATTGTCGATGTTCGACATGACGTCCGACACTTTCGCGACCTGCGCGACAATGGATTTCAACGCGCGGCCGGTGTCGCCGACCAGTTCGACGCCCTGATCCACTTCCGAGCCCGCGGTGGAAATCAATGCCTTGATCTCCTTGGCGGCGTCGGCCGAGCGCTGCGCCAGCGCCCGCACTTCCGAGGCGACGACGGCGAAGCCGCGGCCCGACTCGCCGGCGCGCGCCGCCTCGACGCCCGCATTGAGCGCGAGCAGATTGGTCTGGAAGGCGATCTCGTCGATCACGCCGATGATCTGGCCGATGTCCTTCGACGACTTTTGAATGCGGCCCATCGCGTCGATCGCCTTCAGCACCACGCCGCCGCCTTTTTCCGCCTCCGACCGCGTCGCGGCGACGATGTCATTGGCGTTGCGCGTGTGTTCGACGGTGGAGCTGACGGCGCCGCTGATTTCGGTCAAAGCGGCAGAGGTTTGTTCGAGACCCGCCGCCTGCGACTCGGTGCGGCGCGACAAATCCTCGGCGGCGGTGGCGATCTCATTGGTGGTCTGCTCGATTGTCGCAATCGAGGTGGCGAGCGCGGCGAAGGCCTCGCGAAGCCCCGAGATCGTCTGATTGAAATCGGTTTTGAGCTTTTCGTAATCGGGCGAGACCGCCTCTTCGATCCGGCTGGTGAGGTCGCCCTGGGCGAGCTTGGCCAGAGCGGCGCTCATCACTTTGATCGCCTGGGCGCGGTTCTCGTCGGCGATGCGCTGCTGTTCGGCGGCGCGGGCGGTCTCCTGATCCTTCTGTTCGATGTAGACGGAAATCGACAGATCGATGTCGAGCAGCGTCGCTTTCACCAGGGCGCCGAGCAGCGCCGCAAGATCCGCCGCGCCGCGCTTGCCGAGCGAAAATTTCGGCCAGCGCTCTTCAACGAGGGCATGAACCAATTGTTCGAGGATCAACGCATAGCCGCCGACATACCAGCGCGGCTCGAGGCCGATGCGGGCATGGACGCCGCCGATGCGGCGCACGCCCTCCATATAGGATTCGCTGAAGGCGCCCTCGGCGATGGTGCGCCAATGCTGCCTCTGCCGGCTTTTCGCCGAGCCCATGCTGTGGTCGTCGGAAAAGAACCGCTTCACCTGCGGATATTTGACGAGCCGCGCGTAAAATTTGGCGAGGGCGGGTTCGAGCGAGCGATCGAGCATGGGCCGCAGTTCGCGAAGCCGCGCGCGCGCGGTCTCGTCCATCCCGATGAAGGAAAGACGTTCGTCGAGTTCTGCCGGTCGATTCATGTCGGACTGCGAATATGGAATGCTGGCCATGGACGCCTCGTAAAGGGACGGCGGCAGCCGCATTCGCCCGGCGGGCATGCGGCGCGTGGACCGAGTCATTCGGAGAGGGAGCCGCGCATCATGCAGCCGATCGCGAAACCGGCGGCTCCATCGGCGACAATCTCACGCTTGCGTAAAGAAAGCCTCAAAGACCGCGGGGTTAGGCGATTTTGCGGCGCGGTGCGGCCGGGCGTCGCCAGATGAAACGCGCCGCCGCGCGCGCCGTGCGCCCGGTAGGCCGCTTCCGAAATCTCGCGCGTCATGCTAGCAAAATCGCCCTTATCTCTAGGGGGGCGCTTCATGACCATGCCGCAGGGCGCATTGCAAGAGACCGAGGGGACCGCCGCGCTGATGGCCGAGCTCGGCCGCAAGGCGCGGGCGAGCGCCCGCCGCGTCGCCCTCGCTTCGGACGCGCAGAAAAGCGCCGCGCTTCGGGCCGCTGCCGCTGAAATCCGCCGCGCTGCGGCGCAAATTCTCGCCGCCAATGCGCTCGATGTTGCCGACGCCCGCGCGCGCGGAACCGCCGCCTCTTTCCTCGACCGGCTGACGCTCGACCCGCAGCGGATCGAGGCCATGGCCCGCGGCGTCGACGAGATCGCCGCCCTGCCCGATCCGGTCGGCCGCGTGCTCGCCGTGTTCGAGCGGCCGAATGGCCTGCGCATCGAGCGCGTCTCGACGCCGCTCGGCGTCATCGGCGTCATTTATGAGAGCCGGCCGAATGTCACCGCCGACGCCGGCGCGCTGTGCCTCAAGGCCGGCAACGCCGCGATTTTGCGCGGCGGCTCCGAGAGCCTGCGCTCCTCGCAGGCGATTCACCGCTGCCTGGTCGCGGGCCTCGCTGCGGCGGGCCTGCCGGAGGCGGCGATCTCGCTGGTTCCGACGGCCGACCGCGCCGCCGTCGGCGCCATGCTCGCCGGGCTCGACGGCGCTATCGACGTGATCGTGCCGCGCGGCGGTAAGAGCCTCGTCGCCCGCGTCCAGCACGAGGCGCGCGTGCCGGTCTTCGCGCATCTCGAAGGCATTGTGCATGTCTATGTGCACAAGGACGCCGATCTCGACATGGCGAAGACGGTCCTTCTCAACGCCAAGATGCGGCGCACCGGCATCTGCGGCGCGGCGGAGACTTTGCTCGTCGATCGCGGCTGCGCCGAAACGCATCTCGCGCCGCTCGTCAAAATGCTGCTCGACGCCGGTTGCGACGTGCGCGGCGACGCGCTGACCCAAGCCGCGGACGCGCGCGTAAAACCGGCGAGCGCCGAGGATTGGAGCACGGAATATCTCGACGCGATCATCTCGGCGAAGGTCGTCGACGGCCTCGACGCCGCGATCGACCATATAGAAACCTATGGCTCGCATCACACCGACGCGATCATCACGCAGGATGATGCTGCGGCCGAGCGCTTTTTGTCGGAGGTCGACTCGGCGATCGTCATGCACAACGCCTCGACGCAATTCGCCGATGGCGGCGAATTCGGCTTCGGCGCCGAGATCGGCATCGCCACCGGGCGGATGCATGCGCGCGGGCCGGTCGGCGTGGAGCAGCTCACCTCGTTCAAATATCGCGTGCGCGGCGCGGGCCAGGTGCGCAAGTGAGCGGGGAACGTCTGAGCGCGCCTGAAAGGCGCGCCTTCTGGCGCGCAACCAGCGCGCCTCCGCATTGAATGTTCGGCCTTCCGCCACATGCGCCCGGCATGCGCATCGGGATTTTCGGCGGCTCCTTCAACCCGCCGCACGAGGGGCATCTGCTGGTTTCGCGCATTGCGCTGCGGCGGCTGCGCCTGCATCAGATCTGGTGGCTGGTTTCGCCCGGCAATCCGCTGAAGGACACGGGCGGGCTGCCCCCGCTGGAAGAGCGGATCGCCGCAGCGCGGCGGCTCGCGTGCGACCCGCGGATAAAAGTGACGGGAATCGAGGCGCGGCTCGGGACGCGCTATAGTTACGACATGCTGCGGCGGCTGAAGCCGCGCATGAAGGGCGTGCGCCTCGTGTGGATCATGGGGGGAGACAACCTTCTCCAATTCCCGCGCTGGCGGCGCTGGGAAGATATCGCCCGCCTGGCCCCGATCGCGGTGATCGATCGACCGGGCGCCACGCTGAAGGCCGCAAATTGCAAGGCTGCGCAGCGTTTTTCGCGCGCTTTCCTGGCCGAACGCGCCGCGGCGACGCTGCCCGATCGGCGACCGCCGGCGCTCGTCTATATCCACGGGCTGCGCAGCCCCCGTTCCTCGACGGAGCTGCGTCGCCGCGCGTCTCGCCGCGCTCCTACCGGCGCTTGAACAGCGGCTCAATCCAGGTCTTGTAGATATAGACGCTCGCCGGAATGCCGATGAAGATCGCGAGCCATAACAAGGCGGAGCTGTCGATGAAGCCGCGCTCGTAGAATTCGCCCTGCGTCGCCTGCGTGTAAGGATTGCGAACGAAGAGCGTGAGAATGAAAGAGCCGAAGACGATCGCCCCGACGATATAGAACACGCTCTTTGGGATGAGCATGACCGGCCGCTGATTTTGCGGTTCTTCCTTCTGCGGATTGGGCTGTTCGCTCATGGGACGTCTCCTGTTGAAGAAAAGATATTACAGACGCCCGGCCGGCGGCGACAGGCGGAATCCCGCCAAAAGCCGCGCGCCGGCAGTCGAGCGCGCTTATTCTTCCAGCCCGCCGACGTGCTTTTGCGAATAGAGCTGCACGCCGAGCTGGCGGATAAGCTCCTGCTGGGTTTCGAGGAAATCGATGTGCTTTTCCTCGCTCGACACAATGTCTTCGAACAATTGCATCGAGACGCGGTCGTTGATCGACAGGCAATAAGCCGCTGCTTCGAGGTAAAGCGCGCGCGCGTCCATTTCGGTGGCGAGGTCGAGCGCGATGATTTCCTCGACATTCTGGCCGATGCGCAGCGGATCGAGGCTCTGCATATTGGGGAAGCCATCCAGGAACAGGATGCGCTTCACGAATTTATCGGCGTGCTCCATCTCCTCGATGGATTCCTGGCGCCATTTCTTGGCCAGCTCCAGAAAACCCCAATTGTCGAAAAGACGATAATGGAGCCAATATTGATTGATCGCCGTCAGCTCGGCGCGAAGGCCGCGGTTCAGATATTCAATGACTTTTGCGTCGCCGCGCATGGGCCGCCCCTTCCATATCATCCGTCAATGCGGATATGGGGCGGAAAATGCTTTAAAAAACACTAGGCCGCAAGACCGTCGCCGCGGCAGGAGTCGCAGGCCCGGTTTCCGCTGTCCTCCAGCGGGGACGCCGTGTGCTGGTCGACGATGGCGACGATGTTCCCGGCGCAGCGGCCGCATTTCGCCTCGCAGCCGATATTGCGAAAAACCGCGCCGACGCTCGGCCGCCGCCGGCCGGTTGCGCCGAGGCTGTCGCGGATGTCGCGGTCCGAGAGAACGTTGCAGGAGCAGACGATCATGGCGTCCCTACTTTGGAAAGGTTGTAAATTACCTTTTCTTACAGGAGTTTAGCGCAGCTCCCCGGCTCCTTCCAGCGCGCCTGCCGCAGTTTGTAATCTTTCCTAAGATGCAGGACCTCTTTGTCGAAGCGATATTCTCCACGATTATAGGGCGGCCCGGCGCGCGCGCCGGCGCGGCCGCGAAAATTCTGCCGGAGCCTTGTCCATGAAAGAATTCATCGGCGCGATCGACCAGGGCACGACGAGCACCCGCTTCATCATCTTCGACCGCGCCGGCGAAATCGTCGCGCTCGACCAGCGCGAACATGCGCAAATCTGCCCCGCGCCCGGCCTCGTCGAGCATGACGCCGGCGAAATCTGGCGCAACACCCGGGCGGTGATCGAGGGGGCGCTGCGCAAGGCGCGGTTCTCCAAATCCTCGCTCGCCGCCGTGGGCGTCACCAATCAGCGCGAAACGACCCTCCTTTGGGACAAGGCGACCGGCGCGCCGCTCCACAACGCCATCGTCTGGATGGATACGCGCACCGACGCTTTGGTGAAGCGCTTTGCCGCCGAGGGCGGGATCGACCGTTTCCGCGAAAAAACCGGCCTGCCGCTCGCCACTTATTTCTCGGCGCTGAAACTCGCCTGGCTGTTCGATCATCTGCCGCGGGCGCGGGAGAAGGCGGCGCGCGGCGAAGTCCTGTTCGGCACCATGGAGAGCTGGCTCTTGTGGAACCTCACCGGCGGCGCCGACGACGGTCTGCACATCACCGACGCGACAAACGCTTCGCGCACGCAATTGATGAGCCTCCAGACGCTCGACTGGGACGAGGCGCTGCTTTCCGCCTTCGACATTCCGCGCGCTTGCCTGCCGCGGATCGTCTCCAACAGCGAGGTCTACGGCTTCTGCCGCGGCCCGCTCGACGGCGCGCCCCTCGCCGGCGCGCTCGGCGATCAGCATGCGGCGATGCTCGGCCAAGCCTGTGTCGCGCCGGGCATGGTGAAGAACACCTATGGCACCGGCTGTTTCTTGATGATGAACACCGGCGCGACGCCACATGTCTCGAAACAGGGGCTCATCACCACGCTCGGCTTCAAGCTCGGCGAGGCCGCGCCGGTCTATGCGCTGGAGGGCTCGATCGCCATCGCCGGCGCGCTGGTGCAATGGCTGCGCGACAATCTCGGGATCATCGCAAAGAGCAGCGAGATCGAGGCGCTGGCGAGGAGCGTTCCCGACAATGGCGACGTTTATCTCGTGCCCGCCTTCTCGGGGCTCTTCGCGCCGCGCTGGCGTTTTGACGCGCGCGGCGTCATTGCAGGTTTGACGCGCTTTTCGAATAAGGGCCACATCGCCCGCGCGGCGCTGGAGGCGGCCGCCTATCAGACCCGCGACGCGCTCGCGGCGATGGTTGCGGATTCGAGCGTCGACCTCGCCGAGCTGCGCGTCGACGGCGGCATGGCCGCGAATGGCCTCCTGATGCAGTTTCAGGCCGATATTCTCGACGCGCCGGTGGTGCGGCCGCATATGCTGGAGACGACCGCGCTCGGCGCGGCCTACGCCACCGGCCTCGCCGTCGGCTTCTGGAGCGGCGTCGAAGAGATTGCGGCGCTGTGGCGCGCCGACAAACGCTGGACCCCGCAGATGCCGGCGCAGGAACGCGCCCATCGCCTCGCGAGCTGGGAGAAGGCGGTCTCCAAATCGCTCGGGTGGAAGGATTAGACCCGCCGGACCAGGACCTTTTCCCCGAGTTCGACCAGCGCCGCGCGCAGCTCCTTTCTGGTGATCCCTTCGGTGAGTTTCTCGGCGAGAGCGCGGGCGGCGGCGTTGCGCGGGGGGCGCGGCGGATCCTTGCGCGGCAGGATACGCAACGGCTCCTGCCGAATGGCGACTTTCGCCACGCAGCGCCAGCCCAGATGCGTGTTGACGCGGTCGATGATCTGCGGGATCAGGTGCTGAATGTCGAGACCGAAGCCCGGCTCCACCCGCAGCACCAGCATGCCGGGCTCCTGCGGCTTGTCTACCGGCGTTTTTATCGCGCGGGGCGGCCATTGGATGCGGATAGGGTGGCACAGGCGGCCGATACGGGCGCCCACGACGACGTCCCAGCGCGTGAGCATCGAGGCCTCGGCGAAGCCCCGCTGCGCGGCGAGCGGATCAAGCGCGCGAGTGACATATTCCGACAGCGGCCGGAGATAGCCCTTCCTTGCCTCTTGCGTCATTGTGCTTCCTCTCGCTTCTTCTTAACCCAAGCCGCAGACCCGCGCCAGCCGATGCACACTCTCGCCCGACGTCTTCTCGCCTGGTACGACCGCTCGCACCGCAAGCTGCCCTGGCGCGCGCCGCCGCGCAGCCGCGCCGATCCTTACGCGGTGTGGCTCTCCGAGATCATGCTGCAACAGACGACGGTCGCCGCGGTCGAGAGCTATTTCACGGCCTTTCTGCAACGCTGGCCGACGGTCGAGGCCTTGGCGCAAGCGCCGCTCGATGACGTGCTCGCCGCCTGGGCGGGACTCGGCTATTACGCCCGCGCCCGCAATTTGCACGCCTGCGCGCGGCTCATCGCGGAAAAATTCGAGGGGCGCTTCCCCGATGAAGAAGCCGCGCTGATGCGCCTGCCCGGCGTCGGCCCCTATACGGCGGCGGCGATTGCGGCCATCGCCTTCGACCGCCCCTGCGTCGCGCAGGACGGCAATGTCGAGCGCGTCGTGGCGCGGCTTTTCGCCATTTCGACCCCGCTGCCGCGCGCCAAGGCGGAGATCCGCGAGCGGGCGGCGAGCTTTCTCGCGCGAGAGCGGCCCGGAGATTTCGCCCAGGCGCTGATGGATCTCGGCGCGACGATCTGCACGCCGCGCGCGCCGCAATGTCTGCTCTGCCCGCTCGCCGCCGACTGCGCCGCCGCGCAGCTGCAAAGGCCGGAAGCTTTTCCGGTGAAGCCGGAGAAAATCAAGAAGCCGCATCGGCGCGGCGCCGCCTTCGTCTTATGGCGCGGCGACAAAGTTTTGCTGCGGCGCCGGCCCGAGAAGGGGCTGCTCGGCGGCATGTTCGGCTTTCCTTCGACGCCGCTCGAACAGGACGTGTCGCCGCAAGAATTCGCCGCCCATGCGCCGATGAAAGCGCGCTGGCGCCCGCTCCCCGGCGCCGTGCGCCATGTCTTCACCCATTTTTCACTAGAGCTTTGCGTTTTTGCGGCGGAGATCGCCAAACCCCCGTCAATTGGGGAAAATTGCCGCTGGGCTAACGCTTGCGGGATGGATAAAGAAGGACTGCCGACCTTGATGCGAAAGGTCGCCGTGCACGCGGGCCTGATCCGCGCTTGAAGAAATGGGGGGCTCGGATGGCGCGACGCGGACAGGCGATCGAGGTCGAGATCACCGAAGGCGCGATACGTGTCCGATGCGCCGACAAGGCGCTCACCATCTCGAACATGCCGCCGCCCGCCGATTTCGATGAAGACGCGGATTTCTTCGTGCGCCTCGACGAGATCGAACATTGGGACGCGCCCCATGACGACACGATCATCGAGATAGAGGAATTGCAGCGGATTCTCGAGGCGATCGAGGATCAGGTGGAGCGCCACGGGCTGATCGTGGTTTTCGACTAGGGCCTTTTTCCGGTCCGGTTGCATCGGACCAGCGGCTCGCACTCCATTGTTCTGACGTTTTCTTTTCGCCGAACCGGTTCCCGCTTCGGCGGAAAAACGCCCTAGCGCGCTATTTATTTCTGTGTTTTTTTTGCGCGCGTAACGCCCGCTAATTGAATTTTATGTCACTCGGCCGCGCGCAGCGCCTCGCGGGCCTGGGCGCGCAGATCGTCGATCGGCGCGAGGCCGCCCGCGGTCTCGTAATGCCAGAACGTCCAGCCATTGCAGGCGGGCAGGCCCTGCACGAGAGCCCCGACTTTATGGATCGAGCCGATGATGCCGGAGAGCGACAAGGCGCCGTCGGCGCGCACCAGCGCGCTGTGGCGGCGTTTGGCGTCGGTGAGCACTGCGCCCGGGGCGATGAGGCCCGCTTCCACGAGACTGGAAAAGGCGATGCGCGGCTCGCTGCGCTTCGTCGGCGCGAGCGCGACGGCCTCGGGCGCGAGCGGCTCGACGGCGGAAATCCGCGCCCGCGCGACAGAGACGTAGCCCGCTTCGCGCTCGAAGCCGAGATAGTCGCGGCGCAAACGCTTCGCCACCGCGCCGGTCGTGCCGCTGCCGAAAAAGGGATCGAGCACGAGATCGCCAGGGTTGGAGGCGGCGAGAATGATGCGCGCGAGCAGCGCCTCCGGTTTTTGGGTGGGGTGCGTTTTTTTGCCCTGCCCGTCCTTGAGACGCTCGGCGCCGGTGCAGATCGGCAAGAGCCAATCCGAGCGCATCTGGCAATCTTCGTTGGCTGCCTTCAGAGCTTCATAGTTGAAAGTATAATTTTTCGCGCTCGCGTCGCGCGCGGCCCAGATCATCGTCTCATGCGCATTGGTGAAACGCCGACCGCGGAAATTCGGCATCGGATTCGATTTGCGCCAGACGATGTCGTTGAGGATCCAGAAGCCGAGATCCTGCATGATCGCGCCGACGCGGAAAATATTGTGATAGGAGCCGATGACGAAGATCGTCGCCTGCGGCTTCATCGCCGCGCGCGCCGCCGACAGCCATTCGCGCGTAAAGGCGTCATAGGCGCCAAAATCCGCGAATTTGTCCCACTCCTCGTCAACCGCGTCGACGACGCTCTGGTCGGGTCGCGTCAAGCGTTGCGCAAGCTGGAGATTATAAGGCGGATCGGCGAAGACGAGATCGACGCTCTCTTGCGGAAGCCCGCGCAGCAGCGCGATGCTGTCGCCGCTTAAAATAACATTACGCGGAAACTCCGCGCGGGGCGGCCGTTTTGGCAGGGACCCAGTACGCGTGACCTTTAGCTGGGTATGAGGGCGGGCCGCCCCAACGCGTGCGCTACTCATGAACTCGTTACCACAAACGCTTTCAACGAGCGTGATAATGGCGCGTCAGGGTAAAAGCCGCGTTTAACAAGAGCGTTTGCGTTCGTCTCTTTTTCGGACGTCTTCGTTAATGAAAAATTGTATTAAGATAATTTAACGGCGCTGCGACGCCCGCGCGCTCAACGGTCCTTGAGCGGAGAAAAGCTCATGCGATGAAAAGGCGTCGGGCCGAGCGCGGCGAGCGCTTCGAGATGGCGAGCGGCGGCGTATCCCGCATTGGTTTCGAAGCCATAGGCGGGATAAAGCGCCCCGAGGCGCCGCAAGGCGCCGTCGCGCGCAACCTTGGCGACGATGGAGGCGGCGGCGATCGACAAAGAGAGCGCATCGCCCTTCACCAGGCCCTCGCCGGGACAATCGAGCGGCGGCAGGTCGCGCCCATCGACGAGCACATGCGCGGGGCGCAGCGCCAACGCCGCGACCGCCTGCGCCATGGCCGAGAGCGCCGCCTTGCGTATGTCGGTGGCGTCGATCTCCTCGGCCGGGATGAAAGCGACGCTGACCGCAAGCGCCCGTTGCAGGATGCTATGGAACGCCTCCTCGCGCGCCTTGCGGCTCAAGGCTTTGGAATCATTCACGCCCTCGGGCAGGCGGCGCGGGTCGAGGATCACCGCCGCCGCCGCGACCGGTCCGGCGAGCGGGCCGCGGCCGACCTCGTCGACGCCGGCGACCGGCCAGAGCCCACGCCGCCGCAGCGCCCTTTCTCTCGAAAAATCCGGTAGGTTCGGCTCGGGCGCCATCTCTCGCTCGCCTTTGGAAGGCCGCGACTATAGCGAGCGGCGCGCCATGCGCCAGAGCCATCCGGCCTGCGTCACGCAGGCCGACCGATTTTTCCACAGGCTGAAGCCTCCGGTAGGGTCTGGCGAAAGGCTAGAACAGCGCGAGCTGTTCGGGGCGCTTCAGCGGCGGCTCGAAGAGGTCACAGCGCAAATCGCTGCGCAATTTTCCCTGCGCGAAGCCCAGTCGCGCCGCGGCCACCTCGAAACGGCGGGCGATCATGAGCGCGTAGGGCCCCTCGCCCTTCAGGCGCTTGCCGAAGGTCGAGTCGTAAAGCTTGCCGTCGCGCGTCGACCGCACCATCGACAGCACATGCCGCGCTTTGTCGGGAAAATGGGCGACCAGCCATTCGCTGAACAAATCGCGCACCTCGAGCGGCAGGCGCAGCAGCACATAGCCCGCCTCGCGCGCCCCGGCTTCATGGGCGCGGGCGAGAATCGTCTCGATCTCGGCGTCCGTGACGACCGGAATGATCGGCGCGACCATCACCGCGACGGGGATTCCGGCTGCCGCGAGCCGGGCGATCGCTTGGAGCCGAAGCTGCGGAGTGGCGGCGCGCGGCTCCATGGTCCGGGCGAGGCCCGCGTCGAGCGTCGTCACCGACAGCGCGACCTTGGCGAGGCCCTTCGCGGCCATTGGCGCAAGAATGTCGATGTCACGGCAAACGAGCGCCGACTTCGTCACGATCGTCACCGGATGATTGGCCCGCGCCAAGACTTCGAGCAGCGCGCGGGTCGTGCGATGGCGCTTCTCGGCCGGCTGATAGGGATCGGTGTTCGTGCCCATCGCCAGCGGTTTGGCGACATAGCCGGGCTTCGATAATTCGCGCTCGAGAAGCTGGGCCGCGCCCTCCTTGACGAAAATCTGCGTCTCGAAATCGAGCCCCGGCGAGAGGCCCATATAGGCGTGGGTCGGCCGCGCGAAACAATAGACGCAGCCATGCTCGCAGCCGCGATAGGCGTTCACCGAGCGGTCGAAGGGAATGTCCGGCGAATCATTGCGGGTGATGATGACGCGCGGCTTTTCGCGGTGGAATGTGGTCTTGAGCGCCTCGAGCGTTTCGAGCGCCCCCCAGCCGTCGTCGACCTCGACCCGCTGCTCCGTCTCGAACCGGCCGCTGCGCTTCGACAAAGCGCCGCGCCCGCGCCGCCGCGTCTCGGCGACGATGTCGTCCGCCTGCGGAACCGGCTCTTGCTCTGGACGTTTGGCCATCCGACCCATGGCGACGCCTCTTTATCAAGCGGCGCCGGCTCGCAGCCGAAGACGCGGTTGGGGACTTTGTGCGCCGCCGGCTGCGAGACCGGCTGTCTCCCCAGCTTCCGCGGCGACCAAGGCATGACATCGCGGAACCAACCGGGAACAATCGAACGTATATGGAACATCCCGCGGGTCGTCAAGCCGCCGCGTCCCAAAACAATCGCGCCCCGAGATTGTCGGCCGCGTTATTCCCGCGGAGAAATCTCTGGGCCGCGCCCTTGACACGCGCGGCCGCGGCGCTGATGTTGCCGAACAAATCGTTCGGCATACCGAACAGCATTGGTCCTGCGCGATTCGGGGAAAAATTTTGTCTGACGCCGCCGCAAAAGCCGGCGCGGTCGCCGCCGCGCCCCCCACAGGCTCGACGGTCACTCTCGACCGGCCTCTGGCGACCGACGGCGGCGGACTCATCGCGCCGCTGACCATCGCGTACGAGACCTATGGCGCGCTCAACGCCGACCGCTCCAACGCCATTCTTCTCTGT
Organism: Beijerinckiaceae bacterium; assembly: GCA_033853615.1. GTDB lineage: Bacteria > Pseudomonadota > Alphaproteobacteria > Rhizobiales > Beijerinckiaceae > Methylosinus. Next base: position 13,801 of record JAWOLK010000170.1, read on the forward strand.
CACGCGCTCACCGGCGACCAATATGCCGCAAGCATCCATCCCGTAACCGGTAAGCCCGGCTGGTGGGAGACCATGGTCGGCCCCGGCAAACCCTTCGATACGGAGCGCTATTTTCTCATCTGCTCCAATGTCGTCGGCGGCTGCATGGGCACGACCGGCCCGGCCTCGGTCAACCCCGCGACCGGGCGGGCCTATGGGCTGGATTTTCCCGTGGTGACGATTCCCGACATGGTGCGCGCCCAGGCGATGTTGATCGATCATCTCGGGATCGACATGCTCTTTTGCGTCGCCGGCGGCTCGATGGGCGGCATGCAGGTGCTGCAATGGGCGGCGAGTTTTCCGGAGCGCGTCTTTTCGGCGATGCCGATCGCCACCGCCGCGAAACATTCCTCGCAGAACATCGCCTTTCACGAGGTCGGCCGCCAGGCGGTGATGGCGGACCCCGACTGGCGCGGCGGCCGCTACCTGGAACATGGCGTGCGCCCCGAAAAGGGCCTCGCCGTCGCGCGCATGTCGGCGCATATCACCTATCTCTCCGAGCAGGCGTTACAGCGCAAATTCGGCCGCAAGCTTCAGGACCGCCACGCGCCGACCTTCTCCTTCGACGCGGATTTCCAGATCGAGAGCTATCTGCGTCATCAGGGGCTCGCCTTCGTCGAGCGATTCGACGCCAATTCCTATCTCTTCGTCACCCGCGCCTGCGATTATTTCGATCTCGCGGCCGATTACGGCGGGTCGCTGGCCGCCGCCTTCAAGGACGCCAAGACGCGCTTTTGCGTCGTGTCCTTCGATTCGGACTGGCTGTATCCGACTTCCGCCTCGCGGGCGATCGTCCATGCGCTGAACGCGAGCGGCGCGCCTGTCTCCTTCGTCGAGATTCAGAGCGACAAGGGCCATGACGCCTTTTTGTTGCACGAGCCCGACTTCATCGCGACGACGCACGGCTTTCTGGAGGCGGCGGCGCTGGCGCGCGGCCTCCCCGTCAATGGATCGCGCCGATGAACATGAGGACGAGGCCCCCCGCGGTGCGGCGCGATCTCGCCGCCGTCGCCGAAATGGTCACGCCCGGGAGCCGGGTGCTGGACGTCGGCTGCGGCGACGGCGCGCTGCTCGAATTGCTCGCGCGCGAGAAGGGCGTCGACGGCCGCGGCGTCGAGCTGTCGCAGCGCGGCGTCAATGATTGCGTCGCCAAGGGCCTGCCGGTCATTCAGGGCGACGCCGACACGGATCTTGTTGATTATCCGCACGACGCCTTCGACTATGTGATCTTGTCGCAGACCTTGCAGGCGACGCGCCGGCCGCGCGACGTGCTGGCGCAAATGCTTCGCATCGGCCGCCGCGCCATCGTCTCCTTTCCCAATTTCGGCTATTGGCGGGTGCGGCTCGATCTCTTGCTGAATGGCCGCATGCCGGTCACGGCGCATCTCGACCACGCCTGGTACGACACGCCCAACATCCACCTCTGCACGATCAGCGATTTCGTTGCGCTCGCCGAGGAGCTTGGCGCGCATATCGCCGGCGGCGTGGCGCTCGACCGCAATGGCGCGCCGGTCCGGCTCGACGCGCCCTGGTGGGTCTGGAACCTTTTTGGCGCGCAGGCGGTGTTTCTGCTGGAGCGCGGGGCGCAGCAATCCGCCGGCGCGCCGTCATCGCGAACGCAGTGAAGCGACCCACAACCGCGAGGCGCCGTCATCGCGAGCGAAGCGAAGCGATCCACAGCCGTGGGGCGGCCCCTGGATTGCTTCGGAGCTTACGCTCCTCGCAATGACGGCGGACGGCCCCTGGCTGCGCGCCGAGCGCGCTCAATCGCCGCGGTAGACGCAACCCTCAAAACAACTATCGCGGAAGACGCCGACCTCGCAAATGTTCGGGGCGATGGGCGCAAGCGCGTTCCAAATATAGACGCAGAGGTTTTCCAGCGTCGGCTTGCCGAGCCCTTCAAGATCGTTGAGGAAGGAATGATCCAGCCGCTCGCGCAGCTCCAGGAGCCGGCGGCCGAGCTGGCCGAGATCCATCACCCATTGCTCTTCCGCGTGCCGCTCGCCGCGCAGCGTCACCCGCACGCGGAAGGAATGCCCGTGCAGATTGCGGTATTTGCCGCCCGTCGGATGCTCCGGATCATAGAGGGCGTGCGCCGCCTCGAAATAAAATTCCCGGAAGACTTCGAAGGTCGCCACGATTATTTCACCCCGATGATTTTATGGGTCTGCAACGACAGGCGCCAGCGCGGATTGGCGAGGCAATAGTCGACCGCCGCCTCCGTATTGCGCAGAATATCCGGCCCGTCCATGGGCTGCAGCAGGAAATGCGTGAAATCGAGCGTCTCGAAGCGCTCCGGCTCGGCCCCATCTTGCGGAAAAACCAGCTTCAGCTCGTCGCCGCGCCTCTGCGCGAGCGCCGCGCCGGCCTTCGGCGAGACGCAAATCCAGTCGATCGCCGCCGCGACCGGCAGCGTGCCGTTGGTCTCCATGGCGATCTCGAAACCTTGCGCGTGCAGCGCATCGACCAGCGCGTCGTCGACCTGCAACATCGGCTCGCCGCCGGTGAGGACGACGAAGCGCCCGACGCGCCCTGTCCCCCACAGCCCCGCAAGATGCGCCGCGAGCGCCGCGGCGGAAGCGAACTTCCCGCCATTCTCGCCATTGGCGCCCACGAAATCGGTGTCGCAGAAGCGGCAGACGGCGCTCGCGCGATCCTCTTCGCGGCCGCTCCACAGATTGCAGCCCGCAAAACGGCAGAACACCGCCGCGCGGCCGGCGTGACGCCCCTCGCCCTGGAGAGTTTTGAAGGCTTCCTTGACCGTGTACACCATATCCTCGAGGTCTCTAGCAAAGACCGGCCCCTGTGGCGAGGCGGGCTTTTCGCGGGTGCGGGCCGATCACGCCGGCCCTTGGCGCCAGCGGCCTTCGATCCAGGGCTCGCCGGGCGCTCCACCGCTCGCCAATGCGGCGCGGCGGCGGGAAATGCTGGAGATTGCGGCGACGATCGCTATGATGCGCGCCAAACCCCCTCTTTGTAAGAAAGAGCACGAAACCGATGATCGTCGAGACCGGCCATTTCGCTCTCATACTGGCGCTGGCGCTCGCTCTGGCGCAGGCGACGATCCCCTTCGCCGGCGCGAGGATCGGCGACGCCGCGCTGATGCGCGTCGCGCGGCCGACCGCGGTCGCGCAATTTCTCTTCGTCGCCGTCGCCTATGGCGCGCTCACCTACGCCCATGTGGTTTCGGATTTCTCGCTCGTGAATGTGATCGAGAACTCCCATTCCGTGAAGCCCTTCATTTACAAAATCTCCGGCGTCTGGGGCAATCACGAGGGCTCCATGCTGTTGTGGGTGCTGGTGCTGTCGCTGTGCGGGGCGTTGATCGCGCTGCTCTCGCCGACGATGCCGGCGAAGCTTCGGGCCGACACGCTGAGCGTCCAGGGTCTTTTGGGCGCGGCCTTTCTGTTCTTCATCCTGCTGACCTCCAACCCCTTCGCCCGCGTCGCCCAGCCGCCGCTGGAGGGGCGCGACCTCAACCCGATCCTGCAGGATCCGGGCCTCGCGATTCATCCGCCGCTGCTTTACCTCGGCTATGTCGGCTTCTCGATCGTCTTCTCCTTCGCCGCCGCGGCGCTAATCGGCGGGCGGATCGACGCCGCCTGGGCGCGTTTCGCCCGGCCCTGGACGCTCTTCGCCTGGATCGCGCTGACGCTCGGCATAGCGATGGGCTCTTACTGGGCCTATTACACGCTCGGCTGGGGCGGGTTCTGGTTCTGGGACCCGGTCGAGAACGCCTCGCTGATGCCCTGGCTCGCCGGCACGGCGCTGTTGCACAGCGCGGCGGTGATGGAAAAGCGCGAGGCGCTGAAAATCTGGACGATCTTCCTCGCCGTGCTCGCCTTTTCGCTGTCGCTGCTCGGCACCTTCCTGGTGCGCTCGGGCGTGCTCACCTCCGTCCACGCCTTCGCCAGCGACCCGGAACGCGGCGTGTTCATTCTCGCGATCCTCGTCTTCTTCATTGGCGGCGCGCTGGCGCTGTTCGCGCTGCGCGCCGGGGCGCTCCCCGTGGGGGGCCTCTTCTCGCCGATCTCGCGCGAGGGCGCGCTTGTGCTGAATAATCTGCTGCTGACGGTAAGTTGCGCAACGGTGGTCGTCGGCACGCTCTATCCGCTGGGGCTCGAGGCGCTGACCGGCGAGAAGATTTCCGTCGGCGCGCCCTTCTTCAACACGCTGCTGATTCCAATTGCTCTGCCGCTCGCGCTCGCTGTTCCCATCGGCCAGATGATGCCGTGGAAGCGCGGCGATCTCAAAGCGGCGTTGCAGCGGCTGCGCGCCGCTTTCGCCGCCGGCGTGCTCGCCGCGGCGGCGCTCGGGGCCTTCTACGGGACGCCCTTCCTCTCGATCGTGTCGGCTGGCGTCGCCGTCTATCTGATCGTCGGCGCGCTCGACGAGCTGGCGCAACGCGCCGCGCCGCGCGGTATTGCGCTCGGAACGGCTCTGCGCCGCCTGGCCGGCCTGCCGCTCTCGGCTTTCGGCACGGCGGTCGCCCATGCGGGGCTGGGGCTGACGCTGCTCGGCCTCGCCGCCACCGGCTGGGGCGTCGAGACCATCGTCGGCATGAAGCAAGGCGAGGCCTATGAGGTCGGCCCCTACCGGCTCGCCATGGAGAATGTCGCCTCGCGTATGGGGCCGAATTACGCCGAGACCTACGCCCGCATGAGCGTGCGCGCGGGCGACAGCGTGATCGCGACCATCGAGCCGGCCAAACGCTTCTACCCGACGCGCGGCATGGCCCGTTCCGAAGCGGGCATCGTGACGCTGGGGCTCGGCCAGATTTATGCGGCGATCGGCGACCAGCACGAGGGCGGCGTCGTCGACGCGCGGCTCTATTACAAGCCGCTCGTCACGCTGATCTGGATCGGCGCGCTGGTGATGGCCTTTGGCGGCGGATTGTCGCTCGCCGACCGGCGCCTGCGCATCGGCGTCGCGCGCCGCGCGGCGCTGCCCGCCGCTCTGCCGGAGGCCGCGGAATGAAGCGCGTCCTTTTCCCCACCCTCGTCGCGCTCGGCGTCACGCTATCGCCGATCGCGGCGCATGCCGTCGAACCCGCCGAAATGCTGCCCGATCCGAAGATGGAGGCGCGCGCTCGGCATATCGCCAGCGAATTGCGCTGCCTCGTCTGTCAGAACCAGTCGATCGACGACTCCGACGCGGCGCTTGCCAAAGATCTGCGCATGGTGCTGCGCGAAAAACTGAAAGAAGGGATGAACGACGCCGAGGTGCGCGCCTATATCCATTCACGCTATGGCGATTTCGTGCTGCTGCGGCCGCCGTTCAAGCCGGAGACGCTGTTGTTGTGGGGCGCGCCGCTGATCGCCCTGGCCGGCGGGGGCTTCGCGATTTATGCGGCCTTCCGCCGCAGCCGCCGGACGGCGCCCGTCCCGGCGCCGGCGCTCAGCGAGGCCGAGCGGAAGAAATTACGGGAGCTTGGCGCCGAGGAAGAAGCGGGCTGATCATCGAAAAGAAGCGCGGGCGTGTCTGCAAACGGCAGTTGCGTTCGCCGCGCGAAAGCCCCACTCTCTAAGTGAGTTTACGAAGCGGAAGAAACGACATGACCAATATCGCTGTGCACAACGGGGCTTGGGTTTTGATCGGCGACGGGCGGCATGCGCTGTTCCTCTACAACCACGGCGACCCGGACCTTCTGGATCTGCGCGTCATCGAGGCCATCGTCGAAGAGAATCCGCCGACCCGCGAGCAGGGCAGCGACGCGCCGGGCCGCGCCTTCTCCTCGGTGGGCGGCATCCGCAGCTCGGTCGAAAATTCCGACTGGCACGAGCTGGAGAAGGAACATTTCGCCCGCGAGATCGCCGCGAAGATCAACAAGGCGGCCGAGAACGGCGAGATGAAAGAAATCGTCATCGTCGCGCCGCCGCGGGTGCTCGGCGAATTGCGCAAGGAGCTGTCGCCGAAGGCGCAATCGAAGGTGAAGGGCGAGCTGGACAAGGATTTGACCCATCACCCGCTGCCGGAAATCGAAAAGGCGCTGGCGCGGCATTTTGCCGGCAACGGCAACGGCGGTTGATTCATTGGGCGCGCGCCTTCAGGCGCGCCTGCCCTGGACCGCGCGCCGTCAGGCGCGCCGGGCCGGGTCGGAAATGCGGGCCTGAAGGCCCGCCGTCCGTTAGCGCGCTGAACCCCCGGCGCTGACTCCGGGCCTGAAGGTCCGGCGCGTTGGACCGCGCGCCTCTGGCGCGCCCCGCCGGATGGAGGAAAGCGGGCCCGGAGGCCCGTGGCGCGTTACGCCTTTTCCTTTAGACTGTAGAGCGCCGCGAGCGCCTCGCGGGGGGTGAGCGCGTCGGGGTCGATGGACGCAAGCGCCTCGCGCAGCGGGTCTTTCGCCGGGGCCGCCGGCGCGACATGGGCGAACAGCGGCAGATCGTCGATCAGCGTTTCGACCGGCGCGCGGCGGTCGGCGGCTTCCAGCTCCGCGAGAATGGCGTGGGCGCGGGCGACGACGCTTTGCGGCAGGCCGGCAAGCTCCGCGACATGCACGCCGTAGGACCGATCCGCCGCGCCCTTGATCACCTCATGCAGGAAGATCACCTCGCCGGCGTGGTCCGCAACCTTCATCGTGAGATTGACGAGACGCGGCAGGCGCTTGGCAAGCTGCGTCAACTCGTGGAAATGGGTCGCGAACAGCGCCCGCGAGCGGTTGACCTCGTGCAAATGCTCGATCGTCGCCCAGGCGATCGACAGGCCGTCGAAAGTCGCGGTGCCGCGGCCGATCTCATCGAGGATCACGAGCGAGCGGGGGCCCGCGCAATTCAGGATCGCCGCCGTCTCGACCATCTCGACCATGAAGGTCGAGCGCCCGCGGGCGAGATCGTCCGAGGCGCCGACGCGCGAAAACAGCCGGTCGACGACGCCGATTTGGGCCTCGGCCGCCGGGACGAAGGAGCCCGCCTGCGCGAGGATGGCGATCAGCGCGTTCTGGCGCAAGAAAGTGGATTTGCCGGCCATATTGGGGCCGGTGACGACGGCGATGGCGCCGCCCGTCTCCCCGCCGAGATCGCAGTCGTTGGCGGCGAAGACCTTGCCCTGCGCTGCGAGCGCCGCCTCCACCACCGGATGTCGCCCGCCGCGGATCGTGAAATCGAGCGAAGCGTCGATATTCGGGCGGGTCCAGCCGCGCGCATCGGCAAGCTCGGCGAGCGCCGCGACGACATCGAGCCGGGCGAAACTGTCGGCGAGGCGGCGAAGCTCCTCGGTCCGCGCCAGAACGGCCGCCGCCAGCTCATCGAAGATAGCAAGTTCACGTGCGAGAACGGTTTCGGCGGCAGAGGCGATCTTCGCTTCGAGTTCCACGAGTTCGCGCGTCGAAAAGCGCATCGCGTCCGCCATCGTCTGGCGGTGCGTGAAGGTCTCGTTGAGCGGCGGTTTTAGCAGCCGCTCGCCCTGCGCCTGCGCGACCTCGAGAAAATAGCCCAAGAAATTATTATGCTTGATCTTGATCTGGCGAACGTCGAGCAGCTCGGCGTAGCGCGTTTGCAGCCCCGCGATCACTTGCCGGCTGTCGTCGCGCAACTGCCGCGCCTCGTCGAGGACCGCGTCCACCCCGGGCGCGATAAACCCGCCGGCGCGCTTGTCGAGCGGCAGATCTTTCGCGAGGCGCGTCTCTATCGCGGTTTGCAGCTCCCTGTCGGCGGCGGCAAGCACCGCGAGATCGGCGGCGGTCTCCTCCGGCGCCGGCTTGCGCTGCGAGAGAAAGCCGGCGATGTCGCGGGCGGCGGCGAGGCCGGCGCGAATGGCGTCGAGATCGCGCGGGCCGCCGCGTTGCAGCGCGAGTCGCGACAAGGCCCGGGCCATGTCCGGCGCACGTCCGAGCCGCGCCCGCGCCCCCTCGCGCGCGGCGGCGTCGGCGGTAAAATGCGCGACGGCGTCGAGCCGCCTTGCGATCGCGCCTGGGTCGGTCAGCGGCGCGCTGACGCGCTCGGCGAGCAGCCGTGCGCCGGCCGGCGTCACGGTGCGGTCGATGGCTGAGAGCAGCGAGCCCTCGCGCGCGCCGCCGAGCGTGCGGGTCAGCTCCAGATTGGCCCGCGTCGCGGCGTCAATGTCGAGCGTTTGACTTTCGCGCAGGCTGACAGGACGCGAGAGCGCCGGCCGCTTGCCCTTCTGCGTGCGCTCGACATAGAGGATCGCCGTCGCCGCGGCGGCGATCTCGGCCGGCGTGAGCGCGCCGAATCCGCCAAGCGTCGCGACGCCGAAAAAATCGAGCAGCCGCCGCTCGGCGGAGGCGCCCTCCCCGGCCTCGCGGCCGAGCGGCGTCACCGGCGCGCCGCGCGCGGCGAAGATCTCGGCGAGTTTCGCGTCGCGACAAAGGGCCTCTCCGGCGATGATCTCGCGCGGCTCGAGGCGCGCCAGTTCCGTGGCCAGCGTCGCGGCGTCGTCGCGCGCGCAGACGAGAAAGGCGCCCGTCGAAATATCGACGCTGGCGACGCCATAGACGAAGCCGCCGTCCTCTCGCCGCACCCGGGCGACGGCGGCGAAGGCGTTGGCGCGGGCGGGATCGAGCAGCGTCTCCTCGGTGATCGTGCCGGGGGTGACGAGCCGCACCACGTCGCGCCGGACGACGGATTTCGCCCCGCGCTTCTTGGCCTCGGCCGGGTCTTCCATCTGCTCGCAGACGGCGACGCGATGGCCGAGCGCGATGAGCTTTTGCAGATATTCGTCGGCGCGCTCGACCGGCACGCCGCACATCGGAATATCCTCGCCGAGATGTTTGCCCCGCTTCGTCAACATGATGCCGAGCGCGCGGGCGGCGATCTGCGCGTCGTCGAAGAACAGCTCGTAGAAATCGCCCATGCGATAGAAGAGCAGCGAATCCGGATTCGCCGTCTTGATCTCGACATATTGCGCCATCATCGGCGTGGCGCGGGCGGGCTTTTCTACGGTCTGATCCATGGCGCGGGACAATAACGGGCTTCGCCTGCGCTGGCCAAGGGGGCGGCGGCTAATCAAGCGCGCCAGAGACCCCGACGCGTGGATGCCCGCGACGAGCGGGGGCATGACGGCCCCCCTCCAAACGCCTCCCCGCCAGCGTCATGGCCGGGCTTGTCCCGGCCATCCAAGTCGGGACGCTGCGCGCAGCCGGCCGAGAACGCCCCGCCCCGTGGGCGCCCGCGACAAGCGCGGGCATGAGCGCCCCTAAACGCCTCCTCGCCGCGCGGCGCCGCGCCCGGGCGCCTTTCAAGGATCGCGGCGCGCGCCCGCCCTTGTGAAACGAGCGGCCCTGTGGCTAAGTTCGTTGCGCCGCAACATGCGGCGAGAGCGAGCGCGGACCATGAACAACAAGCCCGAGACCCCCGAGCGTCCCATGTTCACGGACAAAGAGGCGCTGCTGTTCCATTCCAAGGGGCGGCCCGGCAAGCTCGCCGTCGTTGCGACGAAGCCCATGGCGACGCAGCGCGATCTCTCGCTCGCCTATTCCCCGGGCGTCGCCGCGCCGGTGCTCGCCATCGCCGAAAACCCTTCGCGCGCTCTCGATTACACGGCCCGCGGCAATATGGTGGCGGTCATCACCAACGGCACGGCGATCCTCGGCCTCGGCGATCTCGGGGCCCTTGCGGCCAAGCCGGTGATGGAAGGCAAGGCCGCCCTGTTCAAGCGCTTCGCCGACATCGACTCGATCGACCTCGAAATCGACACCAAGGACGTCGAGGAATTCATCAACGCCGTGCGCTATCTCGGCCCCTCCTTCGGCGGCATTAATCTCGAAGACATCAAGGCGCCGGAGTGCTTCGTCATCGAGGAGCGGCTGCGCCAGTTGATGGACATTCCGGTCTTTCACGACGACCAGCACGGCACCGCCATCATCTCCGCCGCCGGCCTGATCAATGCGCTGAAGCTCACCGACCGCGACATCAAAGAAACCAAACTCGTCTGCAACGGCGCCGGCGCCGCCGGCATCGCCTGTCTCGATCTCGCCAAGGCGCTCGGCTTCGATGCGCAGAACGTCATTCTCTGCGACACCAAGGGCGTCGTCTACCGCGGCCGCACCGAGGGCATGAACCAGTGGAAGAGCGCCCATGCGATCGACACCAAGGCGCGCACGCTGGCCGAGGCGCTGGAAGGCGCCGATGTTTTCTACGGCCTCTCGGTGAAAGGCGCGCTGACGCCGGACATGCTCAAATCCATGGCGCCCGACCCGATCATCTTCGCCATGGCCAATCCCGACCCCGAGATCACGCCAGAGGAGGCGCGCGCCGCAAGGCCCGACGCCATCATCGCCACCGGACGTTCGGATTATCCCAACCAGATCAACAATGTGTTGGGCTTTCCTTATATTTTCCGGGGCGCGCTGGATGTGAGCGCCCGCACCATCAATATGGAGATGAAGCTCGCGGCGGCGCAGGCGCTCGCCGATCTCGCCCGCGAGGACGTGCCGGATGAAGTCGCCAACGCCTATCAGGGCGCGCGGCCGCGCTTCGGGCGCGACTATCTCATCCCCGCCCCCTTCGATCCGCGGCTGATTTCCGTGGTGCCGGTGGCGGTGGCGCGGGCCGCGATGGATTCGGGCGCGGCGCGGCGGCCGATCGTCGACATGAAGAACTATCGCGCCGAGCTGTCCGCGCGGCGCGACCCGATCGCCGGCCTGATGCAAAATATCTATGAGCGCGTGCGGCAGTCGCCGAAACGCGTCGTCTTCGCCGAGGGCGAGGAGGAGCAGGTGATCCGCGCCGCGCTCTCCTTCGTCAATCAAGGCTTGGGACGCGCCATTCTCATCGGCCGCGAGGACCGGGTGCTGCAGACGGCGCGCAACGCCGGGCTGGAGCTCAATCCCGACATCGAGATCCACAACGCCAAGCTTTCGTCGCGCAATGCGGTCTATGCGCAGTTTCTGTTCGAGCGGCTGCAACGCAAGGGCTTTCTCTTCCGCGACTGCCAGCGCCTCATCAACACCGACCGCAATCATTTCGGCGCGGCGATGGTGGCGCAGGGCGACGCCGACGCGATGGTGACGGGCGTCACGCGCAATTTCTCGACCGCGCTCGAGGATGTGCGCCGCGTCGTCGACCAGAAGCCCGGCCACCGGCTGATCGGCGCCTCGCTGGTGCTGGCGAAGGACCGCGTCGTCGTCGTCGCGGACACCGCGATCACCGAAATGCCCGAGGCGAACGAGCTTGCCGACATCGCCGTCGAGGCGGCGGGCGTCGCGCGCCGCATCGGCCTGGACCCGCGCGTCGCCATGCTGGCCTTCTCGACCTTCGGCTATCCGCCGGGCGAGCGCACGGCGCGCGTGCATGAGGCGGTGCGCGTTCTCGATCAACGCCGCGTCGATTTCGCCTATGAGGGCGAGATGGGCGCCGATATTGCGCTGAACAGACAATTGATGGCCGCCTATCCCTTCTCGCGCCTCAAGGACACGGCGAATGTGCTTGTCATGCCAGCGTTTCATTCGGCCGCTATATCGACCAAGATGCTGCAAGAGATGGGCGGCGCGACGGTGCTCGGCCCGCTGATCGTCGGGCTCGACAAGCCGATTCAGATCGTGCAGCTCGGCGCGACGGACGCGGAGCTCGTCAATATGGCGGCGCTCGCCGCTTTCGGCGTCGGCGGATAAGATTTCCGCTCGTATAACAAAGGAACACCCCTTTGTTTTCGAGCAGAAATCTTCTCTTTGGCACATCAGGCGACGCAACGGCGAGAGGCGGCATATTTGGATGCTCGGCTTTTTGCTGTTATTTCGAAAACCGTGGGCCGCTCGAGGAATGGCCGTCGCTTGCGATGAGAGGACCTCACTGTGAATATTACTATGATTGGTTCGGGCTATGTCGGCCTGGTCTCTGGCGCTTGTTTTGCTGATTTTGGCCATGTCGTGACCTGCGTCGATTCCGACGCCGAAAAAATCGCGCGTCTGCTGCGCGGCGAAATCCCGATCTACGAGCCCGGCCTCGACGAGCTGGTCGCCAACAACGTCCGGCAGGGCCGTCTATCCTTCACCACGGATCTCAAGCCCGCCGTGAAGGGCGCCGACGCCGTGTTCATCGCGGTCGGCACGCCGTCCCGCCGTGGCGACGGCCACGCCGATCTCTCCTATGTCTATGCGGCGGCGAAAACCATCGCCGGCGCGCTCGAGGGCTTCACCGTCGTCGTCAATAAATCGACTGTGCCTGTCGGCACCGGCGACGAAGTCGAGCGCATCATCCGCGAAATGCGCCCGGACGCCGATTTCGCCGTCGTGTCCAACCCGGAATTTCTGCGCGAGGGCGCGGCGATCGAGGACTTCAAACGCCCGGACCGCGTCGTCATCGGCACGGACGACCCGCGCGCGCGGGAAGTCATGGCCGAAATCTACCGGCCCTTGAGCCTCAACCAGCCGCCGCTCGTCTTCGTCGGCCGCCGCACGTCGGAGCTGACGAAATACGCCGCCAACGCCTTTCTCGCGACGAAGATCACTTTCATCAATGAGATCGCCGATCTGTGCGAGAAGGTCGGCGCCGATGTGCAGGAAGTCGCCCGCGGCATCGGCCTCGACAAGCGCATCGGCGGCAAGTTCCTGCACGCCGGGCCGGGCTATGGCGGCTCCTGTTTCCCCAAGGACACGCTCGCTCTGATCAAGACCGGCCAGGACGAGGGCTCGGCGCTGCGCATCGTCGAGACGGTCGTCGCCGTCAACGACGCGCGCAAGCGGGCTATGGCGCGCAAGGTGATCAACGCGCTCGGCGGCCATGTGCGCGGCAAGAAGATCGGCCTGCTCGGCCTCGCCTTCAAGCCGAACACCGACGACATGCGCGACGCGCCGTCGCTCGCCATCGTCGCCTCGCTCGCCGGCGACGGCGCCGACGTCCACGCCTATGACCCGGAGAGCATGGATCAGGCGCGGCCCTTGATGCCGGAAGTGACCTTTCACGATGACGCCTATTCGGCGATCGACGGCGCCGACGCGGTGGTGATCGTAACCGAATGGGACGCGTTCCGCGCGCTCGATCTCGACCGGGTGAAAAGCCTGGTGAAACAGCCGGTCATCATCGATCTGCGCAATGTCTATCGCCCCGCAGACATCCGCAAGCGCGGCTTCACCTATGTCAGCGTCGGCCGTGTCTGAGACCCCGGCAAGACCGGCATTGTGAGGAAGAAAGTCGCGCCCTCGCCGGGGCGCGATTTCACATCGAGGGCCCATCCGTGGCGGTCGGCGATCGATTTGCAGATCGCAAGGCCTATCCCCGTGCCGGGATATTGCGCCTTCGAATGCAGCCTCTTGAACGGCTCGAAAATCGCTTTCGTGTATTTCGTCTCGAAGCCGATGCCATTGTCGGCGATGGCGAGGCGCATGACGCCCGGCTTCGCCGAAGTCGCCGAAATGCGGATCTTCGGGGGCTGGTTCGGTTTCCGGTATTTGATCGCGTTGGACAGAATATTATTGAAAAGCCGCGCGAGCTGCGAACGGTCGGCCCTGATGCGCACGGGCGGCGTCTCGACGTCGATCCTTGTTCCCGTCTCCTCGATCATCTGCGAGAGATCATCGACGGCGAGCGCGATTTCCTCGCGCAGATCGAGATCGCGCAATTGCTGCGCCTCGTTGATCATGCGCGAGTAGGTGAGCAGATCGTCGACGAGCTGGCGCGCCCGCAGCGCCGACGTCCGCATCACATCATTCGCATGCCGCGCCTCGGTCATGTCGCCCTGCGCCATCGCCTCGCCGAGAAGATCGGAGAAGGCCGCGATCTTGCGCAGCGGCTCCTGCAGATCATGCGAGGCCACATAGGCGAAACGGGCGAGCCGCTCATTGGCGACCTCTAGCTCGGCCGCCCGCTGCTCCAGCGCTTTTTCGGTGGCGCGGCGCTCGCTGATGTCGATGATCGTCGCGAGCACCAGCCGCCCGGCCGGGCTGTCCATCGGGGCGAGCCCCACCTCCACCGGAAATTCCTCGCCATTGAGCCGCGTCGCCGTGAGATCGCGCAGCGCGCTCATCGAACGGCGGACGGGGTGGCGGAAATATGACTTGCGCTGCTCCGCGTGTTTCTCGCGCAACTCCTTGGGAAGCAGGTCCTCGACGCATTTGCCGACGAGCGGCTCTCCGCCGAACAGCTCTTCGGCCTCCGCATTCGCGAAGCGGATCAGCCCTTCCTCATCGACCACGATCATGGCCGCCGGCGACGCCTCCAAGGCGGCGCGACATTGCCCGACGTCAACCCCCTCGAAACTCATCGCCGCGCCTCTTGCCGAGCCGATTTCGAGCGCTCGTTAATCCTTTGGGGACGCTCGCGTCGCAGCCGGGGGCGCGCCGGCCGCCCCCGCCAACGCATGGTGACTCATATGGCGAGCGTCGAGACAAGGGAAAGGGCCTGCCGCATTCTGATCGTGGAAGACGACCAGGATGATGTTTTCCTGCTCAAACGCGCCTTCGATCGCGCGCACCGGATCCTCAACCGGGACATTGAATGCGAGCAGGTGGACAACGGCCTCGACGCTATTTTCGCGGTGTCGCGCGAAGACCTCACCAACAGGCTGCCGGACGCGCTGGTTCTCGATCTCAACATGCCGCGACTCGACGGGATAAAATTTCTGCGCTCGCTGCGGCGCTCGTTGATGCTGCGCGAGCTGCCGGTCTTCGTGCTGACGACGACCACCGCGCCGTCGATTCACGAAGAAGCGATGAGCGCCGGCGCCGACAAAGTCTATGTCAAGCCGAACGACGCCGACACGCTGCTCGCAATCGCGCTGGAGATCGTCGGCCTTGCGACGCGCCGCGGCGGCAATGGCGACGGCCGAAGCGACAGTTAGAACCGGTCAGGCGGCGACGGGCAAAGGCGGAGCCTCGAGCGCGCGCAAAAAGCCGCACATCCAATTGCGCGAATCGTGCTCCTTGACGCGGGCGAGCAGCGCGCTGTGCCGCTCGATGCGCTCCGCCTTGGTCATCACGATGGCGCGCTGCATGGCGTGCGCGACTTCTTCCGTATCGTAGGGGTTGACGATCAACGCCTCTTGCAGATCTTCGGCGGCGCCGGCGAAACGCGACAGGATCAACACGCCTGGATTGGCCTCGTCCTGCGCGGCGATATATTCTTTCGCCACGAGATTCATGCCGTCGCGCAAAGGCGTCACAAGGCCGATCTGGCTGCCGCGATACAGCGCCGCCAGCGTTTCGCGGGCGACATTGCGATGCACATAGCGCACCGGCGTCCAATCGAAATCGCCATATTGCCCGTTGATTTCACCCGACAAGGCTTCCAGCTCGTGGCGGATGTCGGCATAGGCCTTCACTTCCTCGCGCGTCGGCGGCGCGATCTGCATCAACGTCACGGCCTTGCAATTTTGCGGATATAACTCCAGCAGCCGTTTGAAGGAGCGGAAGCGGTCCGGAAGACCTTTCGTGTAATCGAGACGATCCACGCCGATGATGTTCACGCGCGGCTCGCCGCGGCGATGCAGCCATTCGATGCGCTGTTCGGCCTCCGGCGTCTGCGCCATGGCGGCGAAGGCTTCCACGCATATGCCGGCCGGGAAAACGGCCGCGATGAGCAGGCGCGCGCCGATGCGCAGCACATCCGCCGAAAGCATTTCGGCGCCCATGAAGTCGCACAGGAAGCGACAGAAATTCGCCTGGTCGATTTTCGTCTGAAAGCCGACGACGTCATATTCGATCATCGCGTTCATCAGCCATTCGTGTTCCGGCATGGCGACGAGAACGTCGGGCGGCGGAAAGGGAATGTGCAGAAAAAAGCCGATGCGATTTTTTGCGCCGCGCGCGCGCAGCCCGGCGCCGAGCGGAATGAGATGATAATCATGCACCCAAACGAGATCGTTCGGCGCGAGCAATGGCTCGATAGCCTCCGCAAAACGATTGTTGACGCGGCGATAGCGCTCGCTGTTCTCCTGGGTGAAGCGCGCGAGATCGAGCCGGTAATGATGCACCGGCCAAAGCGCAGCGTTGCAGAAGCCGAGATAATATTCCTGATAATCGCGCTCGGTGAGCGGCATCGTCGCGAAAGTGACATTGTCGTCGCGCGTGCAGGAGATCGAAACATCCGACTCATCGGGGACGATCTGGCCGTTCCAGCCGAACCACAGGCCGCCACGCTCGCGCAACCCGTCGAGGATGCAAACGGCGAGCCCGCCCGACGCCTGGCACTGCGGATCGGCGACGCGGTTCGACACGATCACGAGCCGCCTCATATCGCTTTCTCCCAGGATTGCGACAGACGCATGGCGCAGTTGATTATCCCCACCTGGGAATAAGTCTGCGGGAAATTTCCCCACGCGTCGCCGGTGGACATGTCTATGTCTTCCGACATCAGGCCGAGACGATTTCGGCAGGCGAGCAGCGCTTCGAAATAATCGCGCGCCTCCTCGCCACGCCCCATGCGCGCCAGCGCGTCGATGCGCCAGAAAGAGCAGATGGTGAAGGCCGTCGACGGCAGGCCGAAGTCGTCGGGCGCTTCGTAGCGCAGCACATGCGGGCCGCGCGCCAGCGTTTTTTCGAGCGCATTCATCGTCGCGACCATGCGCGGATCTTGCGGGTCGAGAAAGCCGACTTCGAACATCAGCAGCACGCCGGCGTCGAGGAACTCCCCTTCGAAAGATTCGACGAAGGCCTGACGCCGCTCGGACCAGGCGCGCTTTAGAATGACTTGCTTGATTTCCTCGCCTTTCGCGCGCCAGGCCTTGGCGCGCCCGGCTTCGCCGATGTGATCGGCGATGCGCGCAAGACGATCGACCGCCGCCCAACACATGACGCTCGAGGACGTATGCACGCGGGCGCGCGAGCGCAGCTCCCACATGCCGGCGTCGGGCTTGTCGTAGAAGGCGATGGCCTTGCGGCCCATGTCTTCGAGGCGCAAAAAATCCGTGCGCGTCGGCGGGCTCAGCAGACGCTGATCGAGAAAAGCCTGCGCGACGCCGAGCACGACATTGCCATAGCTGTCGAATTGCAAATGCTCATAGGCCTGATTGCCGACGCGCACCGGCCCGAAATTGCGATAACCGGGGAGTTGCGGAACGAAGCGTTCTTCCAGCGCAGATTCGAGACCGACGCCGTAGACCGGCTGCAAGTGACCATCGCTCGCCGACGATACGACGTTCATCAACCAGCCGAAGTAGTTCTCCATCTTGCGCATCGCCGCAAGGCGATTGAGCGCCCGCACGACAAAATAGGCGTCCCTGATCCAGCAATAACGATAGTCCCAGTTGCGCTGCGTGTTCGGCGCCTCGGGAATGCTCGTCGTGAGCGCCGCGACGATGGCGCCCGTCGGCTCATAGGTGCACAGCTTCAACGTGATCGCGGCGCGGATCACCGCGTCCTGCCATTCATAGGGAATGGCGAGACGATGCACCCAGGTCTGCCAATAGTCGCGGGTGCGCATTTCGAAGAAATTAGCGGTATGCGCCACGCCCTCGCTGAGCGTCTCGTCGGCGCCGAGGAGAAAATCAGTCGGGTGATTTAAATTGAACAAAGTTTCATCGCGCACGTAATCAACGGGCGCGTTGGTGGTGAGCCGCAGCGTCATCGCCGGGCCGACGTAACGAATATGGTGCGAGCCATAGGTGAGCGTCGGCATCGTCGCGCCGTAGTCGAAACGCGGGCGCACCTTGATCCGCACGCGCGGCGTGCCGGACACCGGCTTCAGCCGCCGGACCAGCATCTGCGGCAGGAACGGACGATCACGCCACCAGAAGCGCGGCGCGAAATCGGTAACGCGGACGGAGCCGTTCTTGCCGTGCAGGGTCGTTTGCAATATCGCGGTGTTGTCGTCGTAGCTCTGCTCGCTGCGCACAAAGTCTTCGAGCTCGACGCCAAAATAGCCGCCCTCGGTCATGCCCTTCGGCACGCCGAGAAGACAATGGAAAACCGGATCGCCGTCGAAGCGCGGCAGGCAGCACCAAACGACCCTGGCGTCGCGTGCGACCATCGCAGCGAAGCCGCAGTTGCCGACGACGCCGAGTTCCAACTCGCTCATGCTGCGCGCTCCCTCTCGCTCATCGCGTCGCCTCGGCGGTCTCGTGCGGCGCAGCGAGCTTGCCGAGCCAATGTCTGAAGTCGCGGGCGCTTTCCGCTCTGTAGCGCGCGGCGGTTTCGCCGGCGCCGATCTTGATCGACACGCCGCCGCGCTGGTTCACCGCACGGAATCCGTCCTCATCGGTCAGATCGTCGCCGGCGAACAGCGGCGTGCGGCCGGCGAAGGGCGGCTCTTGCAGAAAAGCTTCGATGACGCGCCCCTTGCTGGCGCCGCGCGGCGCAAGCTCCAGCACCTTCTTGCCTTCGAGCAGGCGGAATTCGCTGCGCTGACGCAGCACCTCCAGAACGACTTCGCGACAGCGGCGCTCCATCTCGGGATGCAGGCGGTAATGCACGGCCACGGCGCCGGCCTTGCGCTCGATCAGCACGCCCGGCGTCGCCGCGAGCGTTTTTTCCAGCACATAGGCGATCGAGGAAATATCCGGCGGCTGCGCCGATCGGATCACGCCGCCGGCGTCGCGTCGTTGCAAACCATGCACGCCGCTCACCGGCAGAACCAGCGGATGCAACATTCTGTCGAGGACGGCGATGTCGCGGCCGGAGATGACAGCCAGCGCTCTGTGCGCCTTGCGATGCAGTTCGCTGAGGATACGCAGCATCGACGCGTCGACCCGCACGGCCTCGGGCCTGTCGGCGATGTCCGCGATTGTCCCGTCGAGGTCGAGAAAGATGGCGAAGCGCGCGATATTGTCAATCTTCGGCAGCATGCCCTTCGCCGCTCAAGAGGCGCGGCGCTCCAGCTCTAGGCGGAAACAGAGACGGCGGAACGCCGGCCAAACCACGGCAAGAATTATGGCGTTCCGAGCGAGCGTTTCAATAGACTGGAGATATGGCGCGAATAGGACGCGCCGCTGGCCGCTCTATAAATTAAGGAGACGCGCCGAGAGACATGAAAATAAGCGAGAAAAACGTGACGACGCCAAGCGCCCGCTCGTTCAGGCGAATGGATATGACGCTTATGTTTGAAAAGCTTTTTAGTTGAAATGGCGCCGATAACGCGACCCGCCCGTCTCCGCAAAAGGAGACGAGCGGTTCAAACTGCGAAGGCTCAGGCCGCCTTGTCCGCCTGAGCCGCGATGGCGTTGTTCATCGACTGCGCTTCGATCTCTATGTCGATTTCGAGAACCGACATCGCTTCGCGGCGATGGATCGTCACCTCGACCTTGTCCGGGTCGATGTCGATGTGTTTGGTGATCGCCTGCAGCACTTCCCGGTGAAGGACGGTGATCAGCTCCGAATTGCAAGCGGATTTGCGCTCATGCGCGAGCAGGATCTGCAAGCGCTCGCGCGCGACCGGCGCCGAGGAGGGCGCGCGACCGAAGATCTTGAACAGATTCATGCCGCCCTCCGACCGAAGAGTCTGCCGATGAAGCCTTTCTTCTCGGCCGGCGGCACGCTCACCGGAACGTCTTCGCCGCACAGGCGCTGCGCGGCTTCCGCATAGGCGCGGGCCGGGGCGCTCGTCGCATTGTGCAGGATCACCGGCGAGCCGACGTTCGACGCCTTCAACACGTCTTCGCTTTCCGGCACGATGCCGATGAGCGGAATGGACAGAATCTCCAGCACGTCGTCGACGTTCAACATTTCGCCGCGGCCGGCGCGGCCGGCGTCGTAGCGCGTCAGCAGCAAATGTTTCTCGATGCGGTCGCCACGCTCGGCGCGCGCGGTCTTGGCGTCGAGAAGACCGATGATGCGATCGGAGTCGCGCACCGAAGAGACTTCCGGATTGGCGACCACAACGGCGACATCGGCGAAGCGCATCGCGAGGGTCGCGCCGCGTTCGATGCCGGCGGGGCTGTCGCAGACGATCCAGTCGAAGCGGTCGCGCATTTCGCCGATCACGCGCTCGACGCCTTCCTCGGTCAGCGCGTCCTTGTCGCGCGTCTGCGAGGCCGGCAGCAGATAGAGATTGGGCAGGCGCTTGTCGCGGATCAGCGCCTGATGCAGCTTGGCTTCGCCCTGCGCGACATTGATGAGATCGAAGACGACCCGCCTCTCCGCGCCCATCACCAGATCGAGATTGCGCAAGCCGACGTCAAAATCGACGACGGCGACCTTGTGGCCCAGTTGGGCCAGTGCGGCGCCGAGCGCGGCGGTCGTGGTGGTTTTGCCCACGCCGCCCTTTCCAGAGGTCACCACCAAAACTTTGGCCATTTGTTTCGTCCTCTATTGATCGAGGCGTCCGATCCTGACGCTTTCATTCTCCAGCCACACATGAACGGCCTGGTTCAGCACACTCGCTTCGATCTCGTCGGCGGTCATGTAGACGCCGCCGACAGCCAGAAGCTCCGCCTCGAGACGCCGGCAGAAAATTCGCGCGCTCGTTTCGCCATTCGCGCCGGCGATGGCGCGGCCGCGCAGCGCGCCGTAAACATGAATCGAGCCGCCGGCGATGACGTCGGCGCCGGAGGCGACCGAACCGATCACGGTGACGTCGCCCTCGGGATAAAAAATCGTCTGGCCCGAACGCACCGGCGCATTCACGACCAAGGCCAGCGCCGGCGGCGGCTCCTCCGTCGGCTCTGGGCTGGCCGGGGCCTTTGGCGCGAGCTGCTCGCCGATGTCCTGGAAGGCGCGCGCTTCGTCCGGCGTGAGCTTGTCCGGCGTGTCGCTCTTCTCCGGCTCGCCGAGCGCCCGCCCGCCCGTGAGGATGGGCGGCAGATCGTCGCCGGCAAGGCTCGCATCGACGCCGGTTATTCCGAGCACCCGAACGCCCCGCGCGGAAAGCTCCCGCATCAGCGCGACGAGCTCCGCGCGTTCGATGTCGAGCTTGGCGGCGTCGACGACGATCGGCTTCTTGCCGAAAAAGACCGGAAAGAGCGCGAGATAGGCGTCGAGCCGCTCCAGCCAGCCCGAGAGCGGCGGCTCCAGCTCGAGCGCCAGCGCCGGAAAGGAACGGCCTCGGAACCGGATGTGGCGGGAGGGGGTCTGCGTCACGTTCGTCTCGCTGGGATAATTGTTCCGAGCATTTGGCGACCGCATAGTTAATTAAGCGTTAAGCAGCCGTGCCAAAATGGAGTTGGAGCGATGAAAGCGCTTTAGAAACAATATCTTAATTTCTTTACGGCGGGTTAATCCGGGCGGCTGGAGCGCGCGCCCGGCGGGCGAGAATCAGCGGCGCGCTCCCCGCGGCTCGAACAAATCGGCTATAAGCGGCCATCCCTTCACGCGGCGGAACAGAGATGGCTCTCACTCCCGAAGAAATCGAACGCTACGCCCGTCATCTGGTGCTTCCCGAGGTGGGCGGCCCCGGCCAGAACAAGATTCGCGCCGCGCGCGTTCTGGTCGTCGGCGCTGGCGGGCTCGGCGCGCCGCTGTTGCAATATTTGGCGGCGGCCGGGGTGGGCGCGCTCGGCGTCGTGGACGACGATGCGGTGGCGCTTTCGAATCTGCAACGGCAGGTGATTCACGCCACCGCCGACATAGGCCGCGCGAAGGTGGAGAGCGCCGCGGCGGCGATCGGCCGAATCAATCCGCATGTGCGGGTCGAGCCGCATCGGCTGCGCCTCGATGAAAGCAATGTTCGCGAGGTCCTGCGCGGTTACGACATCGTCGCCGACGGCTCGGATAATTTCGCGACGCGCTATCTCGTGTCGGATGCGTGTTTTTACGAGAAGAAACCGCTGGTGACGGCGGCGGTCGGGCGATTCGACGCGTCGCTCACGACGCTGCGCCCGCATGAGACCGGCGCGGACGGGCGGCCGAATCCGACCTATCGCTGCCTGTTTCCGGCGCCGCCGCCGGCCGGGACCGTGCCGGCCTGCGAAGAGGCCGGCGTGCTCGGCGCGCTGACCGGCATGGTCGGCGCGACGATGGCGCTCGAAGTGCTGCGCGAGATCGTCGGCTTCGGTGAGAGCCTCGTCGGCCGGCTGCTGCTGATCGACGCGCTGTCGATGCGCTTCGAGACGATCCGATACGCCTACGATCCCGACAATCCTCTATCGGGGACGGCGGCGTAAATCCCTTTTAGGTGGCGGCGACCACCGCGATCTCGACCTTGTAGTCCGGCGCGACCAGTTTCGCTTCCACCGTGGCGCGGGCCGGCGGATTGGCCTTGTCGACCCATGCGTCCCACACGCCGTTCATCTCGCTGAAACCGGCGATGTCGGCGAGATAGATGGTGGCCGAGAGGATTTTGCTCTTGTCGCTGCCCGCCTCGGCGAGGATTTCGTCGATGAGCGCGAGAATCTCGCGCGTCTGATCGGCGACGGAACCGCCCTTGGCCTTGTCGGCCACCTGGCCGGCGGTGAAAATCGTGTCATTGTGCACGACGGCCTTGCTCATGCGGGCGCCGGCGCCGATGCGTTTAATCTTCGTCATAGCTGTCCTCTCGCTTCGCCGGCGGTTTAGGGCATGATCCATTTCCGGGCAAGGCCCAGGCGAAGCCGCGGCCGGACACGGGTTTAGCGCGGGCGGCAAAAAAGATCGCACAAAGGGCTGGACAAGCTCGGGCCGCCTTTCTATAAGCCACCCCACGACGCCGCTCGCGGCGACGCCCAGGTAGCTCAGTTGGTAGAGCATGCGACTGAAAATCGCAGTGTCGGTGGTTCGATTCCGCCCCTGGGCACCATTTTAAGCCATTGAAAGCATTGCGATGGCGATTATCCCTTTCATCCGTCAGACCGCGCCGATAGGCGCCTGTGTAATTCGCGTGTAATCACGCCAGAGGAGAGGCGCCGCAGGCCGCTATCTGGCTTTCTTACCCAAATTGTACCGCTCATCGAGCTTATCCATGGCTTCTGCGACATGCGCACCGGACTGATGCGCATATCGCTCGACCATCGCCGTAGTTTTATGACCGCTGATGCGCTTGACGGTCGGCAGATCGAC
>JAWOLK010000171.1:0-9694 GCA_033853615.1 Beijerinckiaceae bacterium
CCGCACGCCCGTTGGTCGGTGGAAAGGCTGAAGCGCGCGACGAAATATTTCGTCGCCGAGGGCCTTGCGGAGCCGGCGCTGCTCGCCCCGGCCCGCCGGCGCCCGGCGAGCGACAGGCTCGTTTCGCTCGTCGCCGGCATCGCCCGCGCCAATCCCGATCTGACGCTTGCAGAGATCGGCGCGCAGCTCGAAGCCATGTATGAGCGCACGCCGTGCGGCGGAACGCGCTGGGCGCCGTCCTCGATCAAGAACCTGCTCGACCGGGCGGAAAAACTCGGGCTCGTCGCGTCGCGCCGGTAGACGCGCCCGCCGGCGCCCTGCCGTTTGGTTGCCGTTTGCTTTGGAGGCGTTCGGACCGAGACGCGGCCGATCTCATAGGCGGCGAAGGCGAACCGCACGGCGCAATCTCGATTGCCTAGGCGCGCTATTGTTGTTACCTTTAGAACATGGCCGATTGTTCTCTTAAGACCGACGGGAAAATGGTCTCATCCGCTCAATTGAGGGCTGCACGCTCCTTGCTCGGCATGTCGCAGACTGAAATCGCCGAAGCCACCGGGCTATCGACGATGACCATCAAGCGTGCGGAAGGTGCTGGGCTTCCCGTCCCTTCACGCGAGGCGCTGGAGAAAATCCGCGCCGCCCTGGAGGCCGCCGGGGTCGAGTTCATCGCCGAGAACGGCGGGGGCGCTGGCGTCAGGCTGAAGCAAGCGGCGCCCGCGGGCGACCTCGGCGCTGCCGACGGGCAATGAGCCTAATCCACAACGAGCAGACGAAGCTTCTGGCCACGGCGCTGAACGCGGCGGCGGGATCTTCGTTTACCGTCGGGGTGCTCGCGCCTATCGCGGCCGCCTTCTACAGCGGAACAACCGCGGTTCCGCTTGTAACGATTGTCATTGGCGTCGTCGTTTGGTTTTTCGCGGCGTCTGTCCTACATTTGGCCGCTAGACGGGTGTTGAAAGGGCTGAAGGAATGACCGGACAACAGCTCTTCGCTTTCGTAATCCTCCCCTTGACCGTCGCCGCCCTCGGCTGGGGCATTGCCGTGCTCAACGAAAGACACGAACGGCGCGACCACTAGAGCCTTTTCCGGTCCGATTGCATCGGCCCGGGGGCTCTAGCTCTTTTCATTTAAGCGTTTTCTTGATCCCGAACCGGTTCCCACTTCGGCGGAAAACGCTCTAACCGAAGTGTCAAGGGCGACGTCGTTTTCGCGCTCGATCAGCGGCGCCCTGTGCGCATGCGTTATGCAGAATGCGCGCCAAACCGGCGCAGATCCGCGCCTTCGCCGTGAGGGCGATCGGCAAGGGCGCGACGACACAAGGCCTTGCGCAACCGGCGCCCTTATTGCTTCGCAGCGCTCGCCCAATGAAGGGCGCCGCAGCAACGCCGCTGTTCTGGAAGCGAACGCGCTTCCAGGCCAGCGGCGTTTTTTTTGCGCCATTCCGCGCCGCGGCGGCGAAGGGAGAGATCACATGCGCAAGCTGATTGCGAAAGCTGCTCTAAGGGGTCCGCGCCGAGTCTTGCGCAAGCCGCTCGCCGCGGCGGCGGTCGCCTGCGCGGCCGCCATCACGGCGGCGGCCGCGGACGAGACGGCGAATGTTGCCGCCAATGCGCCGCCCCCCTCCCCGCCGCCCGCGCCTTTCGGCGTTTTCGGCGCGGACATGCCGGCCGCCGGCCGGTTCATCCTGTCGGTCGCGCCGGACTTCGTCCGCCGGTCCGGCACGCGGATCGGCACACGGGGCGTTTCGTCGGAATATATCGTCGCGACGACGCCCTGGTTCGTCTATCCGAAGCTGAACCTGCGTCTCGTGCCGCAGAACACCTTTTTCGCCACGGAGACGGTGGGCCTTGCTTATGGCGTCACCAATGATCTCGCCCTGTTCGTGACGGCCGGCATGATCGAGAAGAATATCGACATGCTCACCTTCAAGGGCGCGGCGGGACTGACGCGCCTCGGCATGAGCTATACCGGAACGCAGAGCCCGACCGATACGACGGTTGCGGCCGTCTACCGTATTTATCAGGACGATATTCACCGCGTTCAGATCAATCTCGGCCTGACTTTTCCAACCGGCGGCAATCAGAACAGCTTCACCTTGCTCCAGCCCGACGGAACCTATGCGACGTCGCGCGCCTTCTACGCGATGCAACTCGGAACGGGCACTTACGACGCAATGCCCGGCGTCATCTATGCGGGCCATCTCGACAAATGGTCCTGGGGCCTCGGCTATCGCGCGCGCCTGCCGCTCGCCGCAAATCCGCAAGGCTACCGCTGGGGCGACCTGCACCAGTTCACCGGCTGGTTCGGCTATAGCTGGCTGCCCGGCATAACGACGACCTTTCGCCTGGCGGGGTCGACACAAACGCCGATCCGCGGCACGGACTGGCACATTTTTGGCAAGGCGCAGGCCGCCAATCCCAATTATTACGGAGGACAGTTGGTTGAGGCCTTTGGCGGCGCGATCATCAGCGGCAAACTCATCGGCTATGACTCCGTCTCGATTGCGATCGAGGCCGGCCTGCCGGTCTATCAATCTCTCAACGGCCCGCAAATCTCGAAGAATTGGCAAGCCTCGATGGCGTTGCGCATCAAGATGTGAGGCGCGCCGAAGGAGAGCGCCGGCCTGCCTCGGCTCCTTGTCGGAAAGCCCCGCCCTGTGAAGATCGTGGTCGTAGACCAGAACCCGATCCGCGCCGCGATCCTCGAACAAGGTCTGCGCGACGCCGGCTTTTCCGACATTCTGCACATCGACGAGATGCGAAATCTACTGCGGCGCATTTATGCGGCTGATCCGGACGTGATCCTGATCGATCTCGAAAACCCCTCGCGCGATACGTTGGAGCAGATGTTTCAGGTGAGCCGCGCCGTTCGCCGGCCTGTCGCTATGTTCGTCGACAAGAGCGATGCGGATTCGATACGCGCTTCGGTCGAGGCCGGCGTCTCCGCCTATATCGTCGACGGGCTCAGGAAGGACCGGATCAAATCCATTCTCGAAGTGTGCGTGTCGCGCTTTGACGCCTTCTCCCGCCTGACGAGCGAACTTCACAGCGCGAAATCCGAACTCGAGGAACGCAAGATCCTCGACCGCGCCAAAGGCTTGCTGATGAAGGCGAAGAATCTGCGCGAAGACGAGGCTTATCGGATGATGCGAACCGCCGCGATGCGAGAGAACAAAAAAATCGTCGATGTCGCCCGATCGATCATCACCGCCGCCGAGCTACTCAAATGAACATGCGCAGGTCCCTCAAGATCGGCTTCATCCCGCTTGTCGACGCTGCGGCGCTGTTCGTCGCCGCGGACAAGGGTTTTTTTGCCGAGCAAGGTCTCGACGTCACGCTCGTGCGCGAAATTTCCTGGGCCAATCTGCGCGACAAGCTCGCGGTCGGATTATACGACGCCGCCCATCTTCTCGCGCCTATGGCGATCGCCGCCAAGCTCGGTCTCGATCGGCTCGACGTTCCGCTCGCCGCGCCTGTGAGCCTCGCCATGAACGGCAATGCGATAACCGTGTCGCGCGCCTTGCACGCAGAGCTTCTCGCCGCAGCCGACGGGGACATATCGCGGCCTGCGGTCAGCGCAGGCGCATTGGCGAAGGTCGCGCGCAAGCGTCAGCGCGCCGGGCGGGAGCAACTCACATTCGGCGTGACCTTTCCATTTTCGATGCATAATTATCTGCTTCGCTATTGGATTGCGCAAGCCGGGCTCGATCCCGACGCCGATCTTCGCCTTGTCGTGCTGCCGCCGCCCTATATGGTCGAAAATCTCGAACAGGGAAAAGTCGACGGCTTTTGCGTCGGCGCGCCCTGGAGTTCCGTCGCCGTAGCCGAGGGGCTCGGCGTCATATTGCATATGAGTTGCGAGATATTCGCGCGCGCGCCCGAGAAGGTTCTCGCGCTTCGCGAAGATGCGCTCGCCGATGATCCTTCCACCGCCACGGCGCTGATACATGCGCTCGTGCGGGCGGCCGCCTATGTCGATGACGCAGAAAACCGCGCCGAAGTTTCGGCGATGCTCGCTCGTCCCGGGCGCGTCGGCGTCGCCCAAGACATCATCGCGGCGACGCTGAGAGGGGAACTTGAAACAGGCGTCGATGAAAATAGCCGCGTGGATCGGCGCTGCCTGATCATCGGCGCCGGCGGGGCCTGCCGGCCCGATCCAAGGCAAGCGGCGTGGATCTATGCGCACATGCTGCGCTGGGGCCAGGCGCCCTATTCGACGCGGTTGCTCGACGCCGCGCGCAGCGTGTTCAAGCCCGACTATTATAACGCCGCCCTCACGCCCGCGCCCGGCGCCGCCGCAGCCTTCGAGCCCGCCTTTGACGACAACGACATCGGCGCCTATCTGCGCGGTTTCGCCATCGGCCAGAAAATCGCCGGGTGAATCGGAAAGAGCCCGCCTGCGCTTTGGTCAGGCTGGTTAAATTAACGGCGCGATGAAGAATAAATGCGCGCGCGCGTGCTGCGCAATTTTTAGGCGACGTCCCGGAAATCGAGCCATCGAAGACGGGCCAAAGGCTGGCCCGCTTCTTGCGACGCGATAAGCGGTCAACGACGACCTCCGGTCTTCGGAAAGGGCCCAACGAAGGGTCCTTGTCACGAAACGGCGCCGTTCCGCTTGCCTGGCGGATTGGGGCTCAAGGTCGTCGCGCCCTCACCCTTTCTTTGGCGAAACGACCCGTGACGCGACCGCGAGGTCACCCACGGAGGGTGAAGCATGAGTGAAGAGGCCCAAAGGACATCGCCGCGGCTCGTCGTCGTGGGCAACGGCATGGCCGCCGGGCGCATGCTGGAAGAGCTTTTCCAGCGCGCGCCGGATAAATATCGCGTCACGGTTTTCGGCGCCGAGCCGCGCGTGAATTACAACCGCATCATGCTGTCGCCGGTGCTCGCCAAAGAAAAATCCTACGAAGAAATAATTATACACGACGAGGCCTGGTATCGCGGCAAGGGCGTGCGCCTGCACAAGGGCGAGACGGTCGTTTCAATTAACCGCGCGGCGAGGACGGTCACGACCGCGAGCGGACGCGTCGAGGCTTACGACCAATTGGTTATCGCCACAGGCTCGACGCCGATCGCCATCCCCGTGCACGGCGTGACGCTGCCCGGCGTCGTGACGTTTCGCGATCTCGACGACGTCGAGACGATGATCGATCAGGCGAAGCCCGGTCGGCGCGCTGTCGTGATCGGCGGCGGGCTTCTCGGGCTTGAGGCGGCGGCAGGGCTCAAGGCGCATGGCATGGCGGTCAGCGTCGTTCATCTCATGCCGACGCTGATGGAGCGGCAGCTCGACCCCTCGGCCGGTTATCTGCTGCAAAAAGCCATTGAGCGAAGGGGCGTAGACGTTTTCACCGGCGCCAATACGCAGGCGATCCTCGGCGACGCCTCCGTGACCGGCGTCAAACTCGACGATGGCCGCGTGATCCCGGCCGATATGGTTGTGATGGCGGTCGGCATCCGTCCGAATGCGCGTCTTGCGAAAGAGGCGGGGCTCGACGTCAATCGCGGCGTCACGGTCGATGACTTCATGCGCACGAGCGACCCGCATATTCATGCA
This sequence comes from Beijerinckiaceae bacterium, assembly GCA_033853615.1. GTDB lineage: Bacteria > Pseudomonadota > Alphaproteobacteria > Rhizobiales > Beijerinckiaceae > Methylosinus. The sequence continues at coordinate 5,554 of JAWOLK010000171.1, forward strand.
GTCGGCGAATGCGTCGAACATCGCGGCCAATGCTATGGCCTGGTTGCGCCGCTTTACGAGATGGCGAAAGTCGTCGCGGCACGGCTCTGCGGCGAGAATTCGGCCGCCTATCAAGGTTCGCTCACCTCGACGAAGTTGAAAGTTTCCGGAATCGATTTGTTCTCCGCTGGCGATTTTGGCGACGCAGAGAATGACGAGATCGTTTTGCGCGATCCCTCCCGCAGCGTCTATAAGCGCGTCGTGCTGCGCGACAATCGCATCGTCGGCGCGGTCCTCTTCGGCGAGACGGAGGACGGCGCCTGGTTCTTCGACCTGATGAAGAAACAAACCGACGTCGGCGCCATGCGCGATACGCTGATTTTTGGCCAGGCCTATCAGGGAGGGTCTCCGCTCGACCCTATGGCGGCCGTTGCAGCCATGCCGGATGATGCGGAAATCTGCGGCAGCAACGGCGGATGCAAGAGCGCGATCACTTCGGCGATCGCACGAGACGCGCTTACCTCGCTCGACGAGGTGCGCGCGCAGACCAAGGCCTCCGCCTCCTGCGGCCAATGCACGACGAAGGTCGAGGCGCTGATCGCGGCTGCGCTCGGCGATAAGTATAAAGCCGCCAACCGCAAGCCGATGTGCAAATGCACAGATCTCACGCATGAAGAGGCGCGCGGCCTGATCATCTCGAAGAAACTTGCGTCCATGCCGGCGGTGATGCAGGAACTCGGCTGGAAAAGCTCCTGCGGCTGTCCGTCCTGTCGCCCGGCGCTGAATTATTATCTGCTCTGCGCCTGGCCTCTCGACTATAAAGACGACGCGCAGTCGCGTTTCGTGAACGAGCGCGTGCACGCCAACATTCAGAAGGACGGAACCTTTTCCGTCGTGCCGCGCATGTGGGGCGGGCTGACGACGCCCCATGAGCTGCGCGCCATCGCCGATGTCGCCGAGCGGTTCCGCATTCCCACCGTGAAAGTAACCGGCGGCCAGCGCATCGACCTCCTTGGCGTCAAGAAAGAAGACCTTCCCGCCGTCTGGGCTGAACTCAACAAGGCCGGCCTCGTCTCGGGGCACGCCTATGCGAAGGGCTTGCGCACCGTCAAAACCTGCGTCGGCAAGGAATGGTGTCGTTTCGGCACGCAGGATTCCATGGGGCTCGGCGTCAAATTGGAGCGCCTGCTCTGCGGCTCCTGGACGCCGGCGAAAGTGAAACTCGCCGTCTCGGGATGCCCGCGCAATTGCGCCGAAGCGACGGTGAAGGATATCGGCGTCGTCTGCGTCGACTCAGGCTTTGACATTCACATCGCCGGCGCCGCCGGGCTGCATGTGCGCGCGACCGATCTTCTCGGACATGTCGAGACCGAGGAAGAGGCGCTCGAACATGTCGCCGCGATCTTGCAGCTCTATCGCGAAGAAGCCGCCTATCTCGATCGCATTTACAAATGGGTCGAGAAAACCGGTCTCGCCCGCGTCCGCGCGAAGATCATGGAGGATCACGACGCGCGCCGGGCGCTCTATGCGCGCTTTCTCATCTCGCAACGCGCCGTGCGCAAAGACCCCTGGGCCGAACGCGTCGCCGGTTTCGGCGCAAAGGAATTCACCCCGCTCGCCGTCGTCATGCCCATCGCAGCCGAGTAAAGGAGGCCGCCCGTGACCTATTCTGCGCCTGATTGGTTCGACATCGGTCCGCTCGAGCACATACCGCAGCGCGGCGCGCGCATCGTGAAGACGGCGCGGCGCGACATCGCCGTTTTTCGCACCGCCGGCGACGATATTTTCGCGCTGGAAAATCGCTGCCCGCACAAGGGCGGCCCGCTCAGCGAAGGCATTGTTCACGGCCGCAAGGTCGCCTGTCCCTTGCACAACTGGACGATCGACCTCGAAAGCGGCGCGGCGACCGGAGCGGATCGCGGCTGCGCGCGGTCGTTCCGCGTGAAAATCGAAAAAGGGCGCGTCTATCTCGAAATGAGCGTCGCCGTCGCGCCCTGATATTTTTTTTCCAACAGCAGGTGGGCGCCATGAATGCGCAGCTGAAAATCATTCGCACGACCTGTCCCTATTGCGGCACCGGATGCGGCGTCAAAGCGCGCGTCGCGGCGAGCGGAAACATCGCCATCACCGGCGACGCCGAGCATCCGGCGAACTTCGGGCGTCTCTGCGTGAAAGGCGCGGCGCTCGGCGAAACGCTCCATGAGGAAGGCCGGCTTCTCTTCCCGAAGATCGCCGCAGCGCGCGCGAGCTGGAGCGCCGCGCTCGATCTCGTCGCGCGGCGGTTTCGCAACGCGATTGCGACGCACGGGCCCGACGCCGTCGCCTTCTATGTGTCCGGCCAGATGCTGACCGAAGATTATTATGTCGCGAACAAGCTGATGAAGGGCTTTATCGGCTCGGCCAATATCGACACCAATTCCAGACTCTGCATGGCCTCCTCCGTCGCCGGGCACAAGCGCGCCTTCGGCGCCGATGTGGTCCCCGCCGTTTATGAAGATCTCGAACAGGCGGACCTCGTCGTCCTTGTCGGCTCGAATCTCGCCTGGTGTCATCCGGTGCTGTTTCAGCGTCTGGAGCGCGCCAAAGCGGCGCGGCCCGACATGCGGATTGTAAATATCGATCCGCGACGCACCGCGACCAGCGAAATTTGCGACATGCATCTCGCCATTCGCCCGGGCGCCGATGTGGCGCTGTTTCTGGGGCTGCTGCGTCATCTCGACCGCGCCGGAATAACGGCCCGCGCATTCGTCGCGCGCCATACGCATGGCGCCGAGGCGGCGCTGCGCGAGGCTTACCCTTGGGACAGCGCCGCAGTCGCGCAGACGACCGGGCTCGAGCGCGCCGAGGTCCAGCAATTTTACCGCCTCTTCGCCGAGCGCGCGCGCGTCGTCACCGTCTATTCGCAAGGCGTCAACCAATCCTCCTGCGGCGCCGACAAGGTCAACGCCATCCTCAATTGTCATTTGCTGACGGGCCGCATCGGCAGGCCCGGCGCCGGGCCCTTGTCCGTCACCGGCCAGCCGAATGCGATGGGCGGCCGCGAGGTCGGCGGGCTCGCCAATCAATTGGCCTGCCACATGGAGCTTGAAAATCCGCGGCATCGCGAAATCGTGCAGCGTTTCTGGCGTTCGCCGAAAATCGCGCAGAAAGCGGGATTGAAGGCGGTCGAACTCTTCGACGCCGTCGCGGCGGGCCGCATCAAGGCGCTGTGGATCATCGGCACCAACCCGGTCGACAGTCTTCCCGAGGCGGATCGCGTCAAGGCGGCGATTGCGTCTTGTCCCTTCGTCGTCGTGTCCGACGCAATGGAAGAAACCGATACGACGGCGCTCGCCGATGTGCTGCTGCCGGCGCGGCCGTGGGGCGAGAAGGACGGCACGGTGAGCAATTCGGAGCGGCGCATCTCGCGGCAACGGCCATTGCGGCCGCCGGCCGGGGAAGCCATGCCGGATTGGTGGATCGTCTGTCGCGTCGCGCGGCTGATGGGCTATGAGGGTTTCGATTTCGCGGAGCCGTCGGAGATTTTCAAAGAATACGCCGCCTTGTCCGGCTATTTGAACGACGCAGAACGCGCCTTCGACATCTCCGCCTGCGCCAATGTCTCGCGCGAGGCTTACGACCGTCTGGCGCCGTTCCAATGGCCGTGGCGCGACGGCGAAAGCGCAGGCGACGCGCCGAAGCGTTTCTTCGCCGAGGGCGGCTTCTTCACGCCCGACCGGCGCGCCCGCCTCGTCCCGACGCCCTATCGCGGGCCGCAGAGCGCGCAAACGCCGGCGACGCCCTTCCTCCTCAATACCGGGCGCGTGCGCGACCAATGGCACACGATGACCCGCACCGGCGTCGCGCCGCGACTTTCCCAACATATCGCCGAACCCTTTGTGGAGATCCACCCCGAGGACGCCGCGCTTTTGGGCATAGCGCCCGCCTCTCTGCTGCGCGTCTCCAATGCGCGCGGCGCCGTCGTCCTGCGCGCCCTGCTCGGCAAAGGCCAAAGACGCGGCGCGCTTTTCGCGCCCATTCACTGGACCGATCAGGCCGCGAGCGCCGCGCGCGTCGGCGCGCTCGTTGCGGCCAATCTCGACCCCGTGTCCGGTCAGCCGGAACTCAAGGCCTGCGCCGTGCAGGTCGCGCCCTGGCCGGCCGTCTGGTTCGGCTTCCTGCT
>JAWOLK010000172.1:0-6324 GCA_033853615.1 Beijerinckiaceae bacterium
AACCCCTAGGGCTTTGATCCCAGTGCGGGCGCTGCATTACGCAGCGACAGCCACCGGAGCATAGTTGTCGTTGGCAACTATTAGGGTTGACCCGATAACGGCGGTATCATGCCGAGCGAAAAATCACCCTTTACGCCCTCGTCAATCCTATTTCGCCCCCGCCCCAGGCCGCGCTGCGCTTGCCTACGTCACGGCCTCGGGTGGAGGCGCCGGGTACCGCCCCCGGGTCCGATAGGTTTATTGCGGTGTTCGTTTATCGCCATAGCCGCCCCGGAGGGCGGCAAAGCGAATATACGCTCTGACATGCGGAACGGAAAGGGGCGCCGGGCGGCGAGATTGAAAATAAACGCAAGCCTCAGCCAAGAGCCGGACGCAAAAGCTGAGGCTTCCACAATGAGAGCCTCCGGGCCGACAGGACCGGAGGCTCGCACGCCGTTGCGGGGAGGACGGCGCCCTTCGCCGCGCGGGGCGGGCGCGGCGAAACTCCAGGATTAGTTATGCTTTACGGTCAGCCCGCCCTTGGCCTCCCTGAAGGCCGGCTCGGGCAGCACGCCGCGCTTCGTCAGCTCGTCCTCGCTCTTATAGGGGCGGCCCTTGACGATCGCCTCGGCGAGGCTGCGGTTCAGCCCTTTCACCGCGGCGAGCTGGTCCACCGTCGCGGAATTGATGTCGACCGGCGCGGTCGTTGCGTGCATCGCGACGGGGCTCGGCTGCGGCGCGTTCGGCGCGGCGAAGGCCGGGGCGGCGGCGATGAGGGCGGCGGCGAGAACGACAGTGCGGATCATGTGCGATGCTCCATGCGTCGAATTGTTTCGACGGTCACAGCATCGCTCGCGCTGGCTGAACCGGTTTTGAACCCCCCGTTCAGGCGCCGTTCAACGATCCGCTCACGCTTATTTTTTCCCATCCATGCAGGCGACCGCCGCCGGCAGACACGCCGTCCCGACGGTGGAGCAGGCCGGTTCGCCGTCCGGCCCGCGCTTGCAGACCATGCAGCCGTCCGTCCATTCGACGCAGGCGGGGTTATCGTCGCCGTAGGCCGCGACAGGCTTTTCTTCCGCAGGCTCCGCGGCGGCGGCGGCGCTCGCCCAAAGCCCCAGCAAGAAGAGCGCCCGCTTCACGGCGCGCCGATCTTCTTCACGGCGCCGAAGCCCGCCGCCTCCATCGCGAGATGCACGCGGTTCTGCAGGCCGGCGTCGTCGCCCTTCACCAGGAGATCGGCGTTGTCGGCCACCGCCTCGCACAGCGCCGTCACCCAGGGCTCCTCGCTCTTGGCGAAGTCGTTCAGCACGTAAGAATGCACCAGCGCCTTGTCGCCCGGATGGCCGATGCCGAGGCGCACGCGCTTGTAGTCATTGCCGATATGGGCGGAAATGGAGCGCAGGCCATTGTGGCCGGCGTTGCCGCCGCCGATCTTCACCCGGCATTTGGCGGGGGCGAGGTCCAGCTCATCGTGGAAGACCACGATCTCTTCGGGCGAAATCTTGTGAAAGCGCGCGGCCTCGCCGACCGAGCGGCCCGATTCGTTCATATAGGTCTGCGGCTGGAGCAGCAGCGTCTTGGTCCCGGCGATCACGCCCTCCGTCGCAAGCCCATGAAAGCGGGCGCGAGCGGGGCCGAATCCGTGACGACGGGCGATCGCCTCCAGCGCCATGAAGCCGATATTGTGGCGATTGCGGGCGTAACCGCGTCCGGGATTGCCGAGGCCGACAAAGAGCAGCATTTCAAAACATCAGGAAGGGCCTCCCCCCGCGCGCGGGGGGGAGGCGAATCGCTTACTTCTTGCCCTTGGCGGGAGCCGCAGCGGCCGCAGCAGGCGCGGCCTCCTCGGCGCCGCCGGCGGGCGGCGTGATGCTCGCGACGGTGAAGTTCTTGTCCGGATTGGTCGGACGGCAGCCCTCGGGCAGCGCGATCGCCGAGATATGCAGCGAATCGTTGAAGTCGTAACCCGCGAGATCGGCGGTGATGGACTCCGGGATGTTGTCGGCCGGAACCCACATCTCCACCGTGTGATAGACGATGTTGAGCGCGCCGCCGCGCTTCAGGCCGGGCGCCGCCTCATGGTTGATGAAATGGACCGGCACCGAGACGCGCACGCGCCCGCCCGGACGCAGGCGCAGGAAATCGACGTGCAGCGGCGTGTCGCGGACGACGTCGAGCTGATAATCGCGCGGAATGGCGCGCTCAGTCTTGCCGTCGATGTCGATCTCGAAGATCGTCGTGAGGAAGTGCCCGGCGAAGATGAGCTGCGTCACCGCCTTTTGATCGAGCGAGAGCGGAGTCGGCGCTTCGCCGCCGCCATAGATGACGCCTGGAATACGGCCCTCACGGCGAACGCTGCGGGCGGCCCCCTTGCCGGTCCCGCTGCGCACCGCGGCCGCGAGTTTCTTGATCTCGGCCATGTCGGTGTCCTTTCAAAAAAGTAAAAGCGCGCCTTTCGCCTCCAGGGGTGTCGGAGCAAGACGCGCGGGGCAGTCTATAGAAGAGGGCGGCTCGCGAGGCAAGCCGCCCAAAACTCTCGTTTAGAGCCTTTTTCCGGTCCGATTGCGCCGGACCGGGGCTCTAACGTCTGCGCGTTTTCTTGTCGCCGAACCGGTTCCCACTTCGGCGGAAAACGTTTTAGTGGCTGGCGCGAATCGTCATCTTCGAGCCCTGGCACTGGGCTTCGCCAGTCAGGCCCTTGCCGCCGCCGACTTCCTTGCCGGTCCAGACGCAGCCCTTCTTGTCGTCGGTGCGATCGACGAGGTTGACCGTGTAGACGCCGCCTGCAACCGTGCCGTCGAGCTTGTAGGAGAGCGGGTTGCCGTTCTGGAGCTGCATGGTCGCCGTGCCGGTGACCTTGTCACCCTCGGTTTTCACGGCCCACACGCCCTGCGCGCTCTTGATGCCGGCGGCGCTTTCCTCGGTGACGTTCCAGTCGGCGGCGAAGGCCGAGCCCGAGAGAGCGGCGAAGGCAAGGGCGGTCAAAATATGCTTCTTCATCAGTTTTCCTCCAGTTGGATCTCTATCGCTTATTTTTGTGACAAAACGAACGACATGCGTCGCGCGGCGAGGGATACGGTCGGGGTTTGCAGGATGAGCCCGCGTGCGGCCTTTCTTTGACGCGGGCGCCTCAAGCGTGCCAGTGCGGCCCTCGGCGGCGGATGCCCTCTCTTAAAGCGTCTCGCGGTAAAAGGCCAAGCCTGGGGCTGCGACGAATTGGCCCAGGGGGTAGTACTACGGTCTTTCGACGAGCTTGCGGGCGAGGAAAGTCTCGGCGCGTCGCCAGGCGTCCGGAGAATCGCCGCGAAAACTGAGCCATCGATCGTCGACGAGCCGGTTCGCCGCAATGTCGACGAGCTGGACTTTCGCCCATTGCACCAGCGTGCTCATCTTGTGGACGCCGCCATAGAGCAGGAGCCGCGCGCCGGCTTTTTCAGCTTGCGCGATGAGCGCGGCCGGATCGCTCGCGGCGGCGGAGCAGGCGGCTTCGGGGCAGGTCAGGGCGATCATTCGATATTTGCCGCTCGCCGAAAGATCGGCGCGCAGCCGCTCCATGAACTCCTTCAAAAGCGCCGCATGAGCGTTTGTTTGGTCTGTCGGCTCGCCGGACGTGTCCTGGTAATCGAAATCGAGCACGGCGATCGGGGTCGGCGGGGCGCCTTGGGCGCAAACCGCTCCATAATAAAAGAGCGCGGCGCAAGAAAAGAGCGCGGCGGCGAGCGACGTCGGTTTCATCGGATCCTCCCTGTTTCACCGTCGCAGGCTAAGCCGGCTGCGGCGCGCAACTTGCCATTGCGCGCCACGGGTGGGATCGTTCCGCCGGAAAAGGACGCCATGCGCGCGACAGGTTTCACCAAGGCTCGCTCGATGGGGCCGGTCGCCGAGGCCGTCGAGCGGGCCGGCGGCTCGGTCGCGCGAGTGTTTCGCCGGGCGGAACTGCCGCTGCGGCTGGTCGAGCGGCCCGAGCAGCTGATCCTGCTGCGGGACCAACTGGCGCTCCTCGAATATGCGGCGGTCGAAGTCGACGATCCGGCCCTGCCGCTGCGCCTCTCGCTCGACGCCGGCTTTCGCAGCCTCGGCCTGTTCGGCGTGCGCGTGAACGCCGCCGATTCGCTTGGCGAGGCGATCGCCGTCTGCAACGCCGCCATCGGCGGCTTGCTGCAATCGGCGACGCATATGCGGCTCGCGGTCGGGCCGCGAATCGCCCGCTGGAGCTACGGCCTCTCCGACGGCGCCACGCTCGGCCGGCGCAAGAACGAGCTGCTCGCCATCGGCTACATGACCGATCTGCTGCGCCGCTTTCTGCGGGCGCGCGCGCCGCTGCGGGTCGAACTGCCGGGGCGGGCGGAGGAGCGCGCGCTCATCGAATCGCTGCTGCAATGCGATGTGATCGAGGGCGGCTCCGCCGCGCTGATCTTCCCGTCGGAATGGCTCGAATGCGCCAATCCGGCGCCGCGGGCGCCCGACGCCTTTGCGCAGGCGGGCGACGTGCCGGAGGATTTTCGGGCCGGCGTCGCCGCCCTTGTTCGGCTCCGCCTGCTCGAGGGCCGGCCGACGCTCGATTGGCTCGGCCGACGCCTGCGGCTCGCCCCGCGCACGCTGCAACGCCGTCTCGCGGCCGAGGGCGAGAGCGTCGAGACGATCCGACGGCGCGTTCTCATGGCCGAGGCCGAAGCCTTGCTGCGCGACTCGTCCTTGCCGGTCTCCGCGGTCGCGCTGGAGCTCGGCTACGCCGATCCCGCACATTTCTCGCGCGCCGCGCTAAGCTGGGTCGGCCTGTCGCCGCGGGCCTGGCGGCGCAGCCTGCGAGCCGCTCACGCTTGCGTCTTCCCCCCCGAAGCCCTAGGAAAACGCCCATGACCGAAGAGAAAGAGCGCAAGACAGGCGATAAGCCGGGCGCCGGCGGCGCTTCGGGCAAGAAGAACGCCAAGGCGCTCGCCGCGGCGTTGCGGGCCAATCTCCAGCGCCGCAAGGCGCGCGAACGGGCGCTGCGGGAAAAGCCGGACGCGGCGACCAGCGACGCCACAGACGAGGCGACATGGACAAAATAAAGATCGTCGGCGGGCAGCAGCTCAACGGGACCATTCCCATCTCCGGCGCCAAAAACGCGGCGCTGCCGCTGATGATCGCTTCCCTGCTGACGCCTGACACGCTGACGCTCGAAAATGTCCCGCTGCTCGCCGATGTGACGCAGCTCGAACGGATTCTGGGCAATCACGGCGTCGATTACGCGGTGGCCGGCAAGCGCCCCGGCGAAACCGTCGCCACCGGGCGCACCGTGCATCTCACCGCGCGCGAAATCGTCGATACGACGGCGCCTTACGAGCTCGTCTCGAGGATGCGGGCGAGCTTCTGGGTGCTGGCGCCGCTGCTCGCCCGCATGGGCGAGGCGCGGGTGTCGCTGCCGGGCGGCTGCGCCATCGGCACGCGGCCGGTCGATCTGCTCATCATGGCGCTGGAGAGGCTCGGCGCGAGGATCGACATAGAAAACGGCTATGTCCACGCCGTCGCCCGCGCGGGGTTGCGCGGCGCCGAGATCGATTTCCCCAAGGTGACGGTCGGCGGCACGCATACGGCGCTGATGGCGGCGTCGCTGGCGCAGGGAACGACGGTCGTTCGCAACGCCGCGCGTGAGCCCGAAATCGTCGATCTCGCCGACTGCCTCGTGAAAATGGGAGCGCGCATCCGCGGCGCCGGGCAATCGACGATCGAGATCGAGGGCGTTGGGTCGCTGCATGGCGCGCGCCATGCGGTGATGCCGGACCGCATCGAGGCCGGCACTTACGCCATGGCGGTGGCGATGACCGGCGGCGACGTGCTGCTGTCCGGCGCCCGCGCCGAGCTGCTGCAAGCGGCGATCGACGCGCTGCGCGAGGCCGGCGCCGAAATTCTCGAAACCAATGAGGGGCTGCGGGTGCGCCGCAACGGCGCTGGGATTTTCCCCGTGGACGTGGTGACGGCGCCCTTTCCGGCCTTTCCCACCGATTTGCAGGCGCAGTTCATGGCGCTGATGACTCGCGCGCAGGGCGTCTCGCGAATCACCGAGACGATTTTCGAGAACCGCTTCATGCATGTGCAGGAGCTCGCCCGCCTCGGCGCGCACATCAAGCTGGACGGCGACACCGCCATCGTGACCGGCGCCGATCATCTCGACGGCGCGCCCGTCATGGCGACCGATCTGCGCGCCTCGGTGTCGCTGGTCATTGCGGCGCTGGCGGCGCGCGGCGAAACGACGATCAACCGCGTCTACCATCTCGATCGCGGTTTCGAGCGCCTGGAGCATAAGCTGCGCGGCTGCGGCGCGCAGGTCGAGCGAATCAGCGGGCAGGGGTAGGCGGAGCC
>JAWOLK010000173.1:0-11501 GCA_033853615.1 Beijerinckiaceae bacterium
TCGCGCATTGGTTCTGGGCCGACGGGCGCCAGCAACTCCCGAGCCTTTCGGTGGCGCTGATGGCGCTGTTTGTGGCGCTCTCGGCCAATGTCGGCGTCGGCTCCATGGTCGAAGGGTTCCGGCAGACCTTTCTCGGCTGGCTCGATCAGCGCCTCGTCGCCGAAGTCTATTACGAGGCGGCGAGCGACGCCGACGCCGAGGCGATCTCCGCCTGGCTCGCGACGCGCAAGGAGGTCTCGGCGATCCTGCCGATCTGGCGGACGAAAACCCGCATCGACGCCTGGCCTGTCGAGGCGATGGGGCTCAGCGCCCATGAAACCTATAGCGCGCATTTCCCGCTGCTCGACGCGGCTCCGGACGCTTTCGCCGCCGTCGCGCGGGGCGATGCGGTTCTCGTCAGCGAGCAGCTCGCCCGGCGGCTGCGTCTGTCCGTCGGCGCGACCATCGCCATTCCCGCGTCAACCGACGTCTGGCGCGCGCGGGTTGTTGGGATTTACCCGGACTATGGCAATACAAAAGGCCAGTTGCGGGTGGACATAAATGCGCTCGCCCGCCATTGGCCGGACGTCCCGCGCATCCATTGGAGCCTGCGCGTCGCGCCGCAAGACGTTCCGCGCCTGATGCAGGACATGGCGGCGACCTTCGGGCCAAAGATCGCGCGGGCGATCGATCAGGCGTCGCTGAAGGCGGTTTCGGCGGATATTTTCGAGCACACTTTCGCCGTCACGGCGGCGCTCAATGTGCTGACGCTGCTCGTCGCGGCGATTGCGATGATCGCGAGCCTTCAGGCGCTGGGCGCGATGCGGCTCGCGCAGCTCGCCCCGGTCTGGGCGCTGGGCGCGCCGCGGCGGCGGCTGATGCAGCTGGAGCTTCTCCGCGTGCTGCTGCTTTCCGCCGTCACCGCCGTCGCGGCGATGCCGGTCGGGCTGTTCATGGCCTGGTGCCTCGTCGCAATCGTCAATGTCGAGGCCTTCGGCTGGCGCCTGCCCTTCTTCGTCTTTCCGGCGGAACTGGCCAAGGTGGCGGCGGTCGCCGTCGCGACCGCCTGTTGTGCGGCCATCTTTCCGCTGCTGCGTCTCCCGCACCGCGCCGGCCGAACTGCTCAAGGTTTTCGCCAATGAACGCTAGAATGCTGCTGTTTTGCGCGGCTCTCCCCCTGCTTACGGGCGGGGCGGCCGCCCAGGGCTTCGCCGGCATGGGAAGCGCGCATGAGGGCTATGCGGAAGTCACGCCCGGCCGGACCTTCGCCTTTCCGCAGGACCATGGCGCGCATCCGGGCTTTCGCACCGAATGGTGGTATCTGACCGCCAATCTGAAGGACGACGCGGGCCGCGCCTATGGCGCCCAATGGACCCTCTTCCGCCAGGCGACGGAGCCCGGGGCAGAGCGCGACGGCTGGGCGAGCCAGATCGTCTGGATGGGCCATGCCGCCGTCACCAGCGCGACGCAGCACCTCTTCGCCGAGAGCTTCGCACGGGGCGGCGTGGGTCAGGCGGGCGTCGTCGCCGAGCCTTTCCGCGCCTGGATAGACGATTGGACCTTCGCACAGCAGGACGCCGACGCCGCGCGCTGGCGCGTCGCCGCGAAGAGCGCGAATTTCCGCTACAGCCTCGATCTTACGGCCGATAAGCCGGTCGTGTTGCAGGGGGAAGCAGGCTTCAGCCGCAAATCGCCGCAGGGACAGGCGTCTTATTATTACAGCCAGCCGTTTTTCGCCGTCTCGGGCGTGGTGGTCATCGAGGGGCGCGAGATCAAGGTCACGGGCCGCGCCTGGATGGACCGCGAATGGACCAGCCAATATCTCGCCGCCGATCAGCAGGGCTGGGACTGGTTCTCGCTACATCTTGCGAGCGGGGAAAAGGTGATGCTGTTTCGCATGCGCAACGCGAAGGCGGCGCCGTTCTGCGCGGGCACGTGGATAGAGGTCGACGGCAAGGCGACGCCGCTCGCGAGCCACGACGTCGACATGGAGCCGCTCGCCGAGACGGAGATCGGCGCGCGCCTCATGCCGACCCGCTGGCGCATCGGCGTGAAGAGCCGGGCGCTTGCCATAGAAACCGCGCCGCTGAATCCGCTGAGCTTCAATGCGACGAGCTTCGCCTATTGGGAAGGGCCGATCCGCTTCGGCGGCTCGGCCCAGGGCGAAGGCTATCTCGAGATGACCGGCTATTGAGCGCCGCTCACTCGACCCGCAGATGCGCGATCCGCAGCGGCACGGGCGGGTGCGAATAATAGAACTGCGCATAGAGCCCATCGGGCGTCAGAGTCGCGAGGTTGTCGCGCGTGAGCCTCGTCAGCGCCGAGATCATCGGCTCCCGCCCGACCATCTGCTTGGCGAAATCATCGGCCTCGAACTCGGCCCGGCGGGAGCGCCAGGACAAGATCGGCGACAGAAGATGCAACACCGGCTCCTTGGCGAGCAGCGCGATGATCAGCACAAGGCCGGGATCGTCCGGCAGGCCGAAGGCGGCCGCGAGTCCGTCGGCTGAGAACGCCCAGCGCAACACCGCGAAGCCGATGAAGGCGATCGCCGCCGAAATCAGGATCATCTGCCGGATGTGCCCGTGTTTGAAATGGCCGAGCTCATGGGCGAGGATCGACTCTATCTCCTCGGGGCTGTGTTTTTGCAACAGAGTGTCGAAAAAGACGATCCGCTTCGCCTTGCCGAGGCCGGAAAAATAGGCGTTGCCGCGACTCGAGCGCCGGGAGGCGTCCATCACATAGAGCCCCTTGGCCTCGAAGCCGCATTTGTCGAGCAGCGCCTCAAGCCGGCGCTTCATCTCGCCGTCCGGCAAGGGCGTGAATGTGTTGAACAGCGGCGCGATGAAGGCCGGGTAAACGACCATCATTGCGACGATCAGACAGACGAAGCCCGCATAAGCGTAGAGCCACCAGCTGTCCGGCGCGGCCCGCAGCACGGCGAAGAGCGCATAAAGGAGCGGCGTCGCGATGAGAAAGCCGAGCAAGCCGCTCTTTAGCCGATCGCGCAGGAACGACCCGAGCGTCGCCCGGTTGAAGCCGAAGCGCGCCTCGATGCCGAACGTCTCGTAGAGCGCGAAAGGCAAGTCCAGCACATGCGAGACCGTCGCAAAGAGCAGCACCGTCGCCACGGCGCGCGTGAGCCCTGGCGCGACGAATTGCGAAACGAAAGCGTAAAGCGGCGCAAGGCCGAAGATCAGCCAGAACAGCGACAGCGCCGCGTCATAGGCCGTCTCGCTCATCGAAAAACGCGTCCGGGTGATGGTGTAATCGGCGGCGCGGTTATGTTCGGCGAGCGTGACCTCGCCGGCGAATTCGGCCGGGACCGTGTCGCGGTTGCGCGTAACGGCGTCGAGCTGGCGGCGGCGCAGATACAGGCCGAGGGCGGCGGATAGGACGATCGCGGCGCAAATCGCCAGGGCCAAAGCGTTCAAGAGTCAAACTCCTCCGCGCGGCCTAAAGCCGCGTTATCCGTGTGACAACTGGATATATGCGGCCAAGCGGTCTTTTTCGAGGGGCAAGGCGAAAGCCTGGCGCGGCCAAGGAGCGGGGGAGGGGGTCGGGATTCGCGCCCCATTCGGGGCGGCCGCCGGCGCGGCCGGGCCGCGGCTCTCCCCTACTCTTCCGCCTTGCCGCGATAAATCACCGCTGCCTTATCCGGGCAAATTCTTTAATCTCGACCGGATGGAAGCTGAAAGCCCCGCTGATTCAAGTCCGACTCGCCCGCGAAGGGCGGAGGCGCGGCGGGCGCGCGTGAGGAGACGCCCGTGAAACATTCCTCCCTTATCCTCACCCTCGTCGCGGCCCTGCAGGGGGCCGCCGGCGCCATGCTGGCCGCGGCGGCGGCGCATCTCGAAACGGGCGCCCATCTTTCGACCGCCAGCCTGTTTCTGATGACCCATGCGCCGGCGGGCCTCGCCCTTGCCGCGCTGACCGCGGCGAGACCGTCGCGCGCCCTCGCCACGGCGGGTTTCGCGCTGCAAGCCGGCGTCACGCTCTTCTCGGCGGATGTCGCCGCGCGCGCTTTCGGCGCCGGCCGGCTGTTCCCCTATGCCGCCCCGGTCGGCGGCTCGCTGACCATCCTCGCATGGCTCGCGCTTGCCGCTATCGCCGCGGCCGGGCTGCTGCGGACGCAAAGGCGGTAATCCCTCGGGAGGAGAGGAAATCTCGGCCCCGCGATCCAGAAAAAAACCAACTGGAGTAAGCTGATAGATCCATAAAAACCGCGCCTCGGGTGTAACCTGCGCGCTGGACAACAGCGTCAATAAGCCGCAGGATGAAGCATGCCGTTCTTGCACGACCAAGGCTCCGCTCCATTCGCCTCGCTGCCCGGCGAGGCTGCGGGACCGGCTGCGCAAGATGCCGCCGAAATCCTGGTCGGAAAGCGGATCCTCATCGTCGAGGACGACCCGTTCATCACCCTCGCGCTGGAAGAAATGCTCGCCGAGCAAGGCCTCGTGATCTTGGCGGCGGCGCGCACGGTCGCCGCCGCTCTGCGGCACGCGGCCGAGGAGCTCGACATCGCCCTTCTCGACGTCAACATCGGCGAGGACAAAATCGACCCCGTAGCCGACGCGCTGGCGCAGCGCGGCGTGCCTTTCGTCTTCACCACGGGCTGCGGCCGCGCCGGATTGCCGGAGACGCATCTCGACCATGCGGTGGTCGAGAAGCCCTTCTATATCGAGGAAATTCTCGCCGCCTTGCGCACCGAGCTTTCCGTCGCCAAAAAGGCGTAACGCGAAGCTCCAGCATGTTTTGCGCGATACGCCATGATCTTGCCGCCCTTGCGGGGGAGATAACTTCGCAGGGCGCGCCCTCTCTGCGTTGCGATCTCCGCGCGCAAATGCCCTGGGCGCCGCATCAGGAACAAAGATGTCGCATCCGACCCGCTCCGGGAGCGAAGCCGACCCGACGCCGCGCCCAGGGTTGCGGGCTCCCTACCCGGCCCCACGAAAAGACGCTCTGCGCGCGCGGCTGCGGCGCGCCGCTTTGGCCGCGGCGATCGTCGCTCTGGTCGTCGCCCTCGCCGCCGTCGCCGCTCCCTGGGTCTTTTCGCCGCTGGCGCTGATCGAGGAAGTCGCCTCGCAAATGCGCGCTTCGGCGGGCCTGTTCATCGCCACGAAAGGGCGGTCCAGCTTCGCGCTGCTGCCGCGCCCGCATATTCGCATGGAAGGCGTTGGTTTCGCGGACGAGGGCGGCGGCCTCGTGATCGAAGCCGAGCAGCTCGTCGGCAATCTCGACATTCCCGCGCTGCTCGCCGGAAGACTGGACATGTCGGCGCTGGCGCTGGTGCGTCCGCGCGCCGTGCTCGACCTCGGCCGCAAGCCGCTGCTCGCCTCCGGCGCGGCGGCCCGGGCGGCGCAGACCGCGCCCTCCTCGCCGGAGGCGCAGAAGGCCGATCAGGCGCGCTTGAACATCGTGGCCTTCATCGACGGCGCGCTGCGCGTGAAGAACGCCGGCGACGAAGCTCTCTTCGAGCATGTCGACGCCACCTTGGACTGGCGGAAGATCGGCGCGCCGGCGACGCTCGCGGGGAGCTTCTCCTGGCGCGGAGAGCGGCCCAAAATCCTCGCCTGGGCGGCGCGGCCGGGCGCGCTGCTGCGCGGCGAGCAATCGCCGGTGACGATGCGCTTCGACAGCGACGGCGCCCATGTCGAGATGGAGGGCGTCGGGCAAATCAGCCCCAAGCCGCGTTACACCGGCCGGCTCACCGCCGCGGCGCCCTCGCTGTCGCAGGCGCTGCGCCTGTTCGACCTGCATGCGCCGCTGCCCGGACCTTTCGAAAATCTGCGCCTCGTCGCCACGGCGAGCGTCGGACGCGACGACTTGCAACTCTCCGACCTGCGGCTCGTCGCCGACGACAATGAGTTCATCGGCTCGCTGTCCTTGCGCAACGAGGACGAACGGCCGCGGCTGCAGGCCGATCTTTCCTCGAATTTCGTCTCGCTGAAACCGATGCTCGCCGATGTTCCGCCGCTCACCGGCCCCGACGGCCAGTGGAGTCGCGACGGTTTCGAGCTGCCCGATCTCTCCGGCGCCGATGTGGATCTGCGCCTCTACGCCGCGCACGCCCGCCTCGCCCGGCTGGCGCTCGATAGCGCGACCTTCTCGCTGACGCTGCGCGGCGGCAGGCTCGATCTCGCGTTGTCCGAGGCGCAGGCCTACAAGGGCAAGCTGCGGGCGCAGGCCACCTTCTCCGCGCCGGCCCCGGATACGGTCGAGGTTCACGCCACGGCGCAGACGACCCAGATCGACGCCGGCGCGCTCTTGTGGGACGTCGCCGCGCGCGGCGATCTCGCCGGGCGCCTCGACGCCTCGGTGTCGCTCGCCGCCGCGGGGGACAGCGTCGCCGCGCTGATGCGCGACCTCGACGGGCGGGCGCAGGCGACGCTGACCGAGGGCGAGATCGTCGGGATCGATCTCGAACGCGCGCTGCGCCGTCTCGACAAGCGGCCCTTGTCGAGCGCTTTGGACATTCGCTCGGGACGCTCGACGCTGCATAAGGCCGCGGCGATGCTGGCGATCGTCAAGGGCGCGGCGGAAGTGGAGACGGGCCTGGCCGAAGGGCCGGGCTTCTCGCTGCAAGTCTCGGGCGCGACCCGCATCGCCGACCGCGCGCTGGCGCTGAAGGCGCTGGCGCGCGAGGCCGACAGTTCCGGGACGCCGCGGGAAAAAGGGCTTCAGATCGGCTTCGAGCTGACCGGCGACTGGAGCGAGCCGAATTTCGTTCCCGACGCGCGGGCGCTGATCAAGCGCTCCGGCGCGGCCGCGCCGCTGCTGCCGCATGACGGCTCCGCGCCGCCGGAGACCAAAGAAGCGGAATAGCGCGCGTTATTCCGACTCCGCGTGCTCGGGGCTTTGCGTCAGCAGTTCCGTCAGGGATTTGTGGATTTCGAGATAGCGGAAACGCTTGGGATCGAAGCCGATCGTCACGAGGCCCCAGGGCGGCGCATAGGACTCCCAGGGGCGGACCTCCCGCAGGAAGACGCTGAAGCCGCCGGTGACGCAGGGCTCGATGCGGTCGACGGTGTAGATCCCGCCTTTCGAAACGCCGCCGTCGCCATAGGGGCCGGGGGCGTCGTCGATGCAAATGACGTCGGTGCCTGGCGGCGTGCCGGGACTGATCATCGCTTCATGCTCCCATTCTCCCGCCGCCGAAGCCCCGCACTCCGGACTGGCTGGAAAGACGGTCCGCGCTTTATTTACAAAGCGCGCCGCCGGGCGCGGATGCGCCCGAGGCATGGCTCTTATGTAAGTCCCGCCCGAAAGCTGAATAGACCCGCAGGATCCCTCACCAGAATTTGAGGAAACCGAGCAGCCTCCGCGACGCCCGACGGTCGAGCTCGCGCAGCTCCTCATAGGCGTGGCGCGCATTGGCCCGCAGTTCCAGAAGCTTTTCGTCGGTAACGGAAAAATCGACGACGGCCGCGCGGATTTCCTTGCGGGCTTCATCGAGCCTGTTCTGCGCGAACGCGATGCGAGCGTCCCCTGACATATCTTTTCTCCCAGACGTGAAAAAGGCCGGTCGGCGCCGGCTGTTCGGCGCTCACCCCCGTTGGCGAAACCTCGCGCCGGCCGTATGCCGTAGCCTGCGGCACAATAGCACCAATCGCCGTCGTTTCCAGAACCAGCAGCCGGCCAAGCTGGCGCAATTCTTGGGGGCTTCGTGGAAATACTGATCCGCCAAGGCGGCTTTTGTTCCTGTTCGCCAGCAGCTTAGCCCGAGGATCTCGCGGCGGAGCGTTGATATTTAGACCCGAGATTTTTTTGCCGCCGAGCGCCGGGATCGCCCAGCGGCGCCCCGGAGGGGGCAAGCCGAAGGAGATGTTGAATTTCCGGGCAGGGCGACGGAACTTTGGGCGGCGGCGACCGAGCCGTTCTACGTCGAGACCGTGAGCCCATGTCGCGAAGAAAGGCGCCAGAGCAGCAGATCATCCGTCTCAAGGCGGAGGTGCGGCAGCTGCGGCGCCAGTTGCGCGACCTCAGCCTGGCCCATAACGCCGAACTGGCCGAGACGCTCGCCGAAGCCTGCGCCGCCCATTACGCGCGGCTGGAGGCGGCGCGCGACAATAAGCGTCTCGTTCTCGCCGTGCTCGCCTGTCTCGACGAAAAGGCCGCGACGCCGCATTAGGGGCGCCCGAACCGCGAGTCTTCAGGCTCGCACCGGCGCCAGAAGGCGCAAGACAATGTCTCGCCGCGCCGATTGCGATTTCGCGTGGTGATTTTTCGGGCTTGAATTTTTGCGCTTGAAAAAGCGCAAAAATGGAGGCCTCGGAGGGAATCGAACCCCCGTACAAGGATTTGCAGTCCTCTGCGTAGCCACTCCGCCACGAGGCCGCGAGGCTTTCGCCCAGCGCGACGCTGCTCTTACAGGACGCCGCGCCGCTCGGCAAGAGCGGAACGCGCGGCTATTGTGCAAAGCCCCCGACCGACCCTATTTGACAGCCGCGCCGGCTTTTGACCATGTTCCGCCCGTGCCGGAGCGCCCCGGCGGTAAAAGGATGCCTCTCGCAATGAACGTCGTCATCGTCGAATCGGCGGCCAAAGCTCAGACCATCAACAAATATCTGGGCCGCGATTTCAACGTGATCGCCTGCTACGGCCACGTCCGCGACCTGCCGCCCAAGGACGGGTCGGTCAATCCCGACGACGATTTCGCCATGGTCTGGGAGATGGACGCCAAGGGCGCAAAGCGCGTCACGGAAATCGCCAAAGCGGTCAAGGAGGCCGAAAAGGTCATTCTCGCCACCGACCCGGATCGCGAGGGCGAAGCCATTTCCTGGCATCTGCTCGATATTCTCAACAGGAAGAAGGCGCTCAAGGACAAGGTCATCGAGCGCGTCGTCTTCAACGCCGTCACCAAGGACGCGATCAAGGAGGCGATGGCCCATCCGCGCCAGATCGACCAGGCGCTGGTCGACGCCTATCTCGCCCGCCGCGCACTGGATTATCTCGTCGGCTTCACCCTCTCGCCGGTGCTGTGGCGCAAGCTCCCCGGCGCGCGCTCGGCCGGGCGCGTGCAATCGGTGGCGCTGCGGCTCGTCTGCGATCGCGAGCTGGAGATCGAAAAATTCGTGGCGCGCGAATATTGGTCGCTCGTCGCGCATCTCAAAACGAAGGCCGGCGAGCCCTTCACGGCGCGGCTCGTCGGGGCCGACGGCAAGAAGATCAGCCGTCTCGATATCGGCCAGGGCGCCGAAGCGGAAGACTTCAAGAAGGCGCTGGAAGCGGCTGATTTCACCGTCGCCTCGGTCGAGGCGAAGCCGGTCAAGCGCCATCCTTACGCGCCCTTCACCACCTCGACGCTGCAACAGGAGGCCTCGCGCAAGCTCGGCCTGGCGCCGGCGATCACGATGCGAATCGCCCAGCGGCTCTATGAGGGCGTGAATATCGGCGGCGAGACCGCCGGCCTCATCACCTATATGCGAACCGACGGCGTCGACATGGCGCCGGAGGCCGTGGCGAGCGTGCGCAAGGTCATCGGCAAGGAATATGGCGACCGTTTCGTCCCGAAGGTTCCGCGCAAATACACGGCCAAGGCCAAGAACGCCCAGGAAGCCCATGAGGCGATCCGCCCGACCGATCCGACGCGGCTGCCCAAGCACATGGCGCAATATCTGGAGCCGGAACAGGCGAAGCTCTACGAGCTGATCTGGACCCGCACCATAGCGAGCCAAATGGAGTCGGCGGAGCTGGAGCGCACCACGGTCGATATCGCCGCCAAGGTCGGCGCGCGCCATCTCGATCTGCGCGCCACCGGCCAGGTCGTGCGCTTCCCCGGCTTCCTCGCTCTCTACCAGGAAGGCCGCGACGACGCCGAGCAGGACGAGGACGGCGGCCGCCTGCCGGCGATGGCGCAGGGCGAGCCCTGCATGCGCGAGAAGATCGACGCGACCCAGCATTTCACCGAGCCGCCGCCGCGCTACACCGAGGCGACGCTGGTCAAGCGCATGGAGGAGCTCGGCATAGGGCGCCCCTCGACCTACGCCTCGACGCTCGCTGTGCTGCGCGACCGCGATTACGTCCGGCTCGACAAGAAGCGGCTGATCCCCGAGGACAAGGGCCGCATCGTCGTCGCTTTTCTGGAAAGCTTCTTCTCCCGCTACGTCGAATTCGACTTCACCGCGGATCTCGAGGAAAAACTCGACAAGGTCTCGAACAACGAGATCGACTGGAAGGCGGTGCTGCGCGAATTCTGGCAGGATTTTTCCGGCGCCGTCGACGGCACGAAGGAGTTGCGCACCAGCGAAGTGCTCGACAATCTCAACGAGCTGCTCGGGCCGCATATCTTCCCGCCGAAGCAGGACGGCTCCGACCCGCGCGCCTGCCCCTCCTGCGGCGCGGGGCAATTGTCGCTGAAACTCGGCAAATTCGGCGCCTTCATCGGCTGCTCGAATTATCCGCAATGCCGCTACACGCGCACGCTGTCGCCGCCGACCGGCGACGCGGCGGAGAACGCCCGGCCCGGCGTCAGGGTTCTCGGCCAGGATCCGGACAGCGGCGCCGAGATCACCCTGCGCGACGGGCGTTTCGGCGCCTATGTGCAGGAGGGCGAGCAGGAGGAAGGCGGCGAGAAGCCCAAGCGCGCCTCGCTGCCGAAAGCGATCAAGCCCGACGATCTGACGCTCGAACAGGCCATCGCCCTGCTCTCCCTGCCGCGCGAGGTCGCGAAACATCCGGAGACCGGCGAACCCATCGTCGCCGGGATCGGGCGCTTCGGGCCTTACGTCCAGCACGGCAAGACCTACGCCAATGTCGGCCGCGACGACGACATTCTTTCGATCGGCGCGAACCGGGCCATCGATCTCATCGTCGAGAAGGAGAGCGGCCGCGGCGGCTCGCGCTTCGGCCGCGCCTCGGAGCCGGGCCGCGCGCTCGGCGACCATCCGCAAGGCGGCGCCGTAACGGTGAAATCCGGCCGCTTCGGCCCCTATGTCAATTGGGGCAAGATCAACGCCACGCTGCCGAAGGACGTCGATCAGGCGTCGCTGACGCTGGAGCAGGCGGTGGAGCTGCTCGCGGCCAAGGCGTCGGGCGCGCCGAGCGGCGGCCGGGCGCTCGGCGAGCACCCCGACGGCGGGACGATCACGGTGCGGGCCGGACGCTTCGGGCCTTACGTCAGTCTCGGCAAGATCAACGCAACGCTGCCCAAGGACATGTCCGCAGATGACGTGACGCTGGAGGACGCCATCCGCCTGATCGATGAAAAGGGCGGGCCGGCGAAGAAGAAGGCCCCGGCGAAGAAGGCGGCGGCAAAGCCCAAGGCAAAGAAGGCCATTGAGGACAGCGACGAAACGCCCTTCGCCGACTCGGAGCCCGTGAAGGCGAAGGCCGCGGCGAAGAAGCCGGCGGCGAAGCGCGCCTCAGCGAAAAAGTGAGCCCCGCCCGGCGCGCTGGGCGCCGGGCGCGCGAATCTATCGACAAACCGGAATTCCGTTGACGATGTGGCAGTTCGGCCGCCCGCCGGGCGCGGCATGCGCGGGCGCGGCCGGCTGCGGCTGCGCTGGCTGCGGCTGCGCCGG
>JAWOLK010000174.1:0-22572 GCA_033853615.1 Beijerinckiaceae bacterium
ACCTTATTCGCCGCCGGATCGTAACCGGCGACGCGGGCGCAGCCGTTCATCTCGGCGAAGCGCGAGGCGTTCCACAGCTTGGTCGCGAAATTGCGATAGCCCTCGACGCGGCTCGTCGCGAGCTTGATGTCGCGGCCCTGCGCCGCCATGGCGGCGAGCGTGAAGCGCAGCGCGTCGGCGCCATATTCGTTGATGAGATGCAGCGGGTCGATGACATTGCCCTTCGACTTCGACATCTTCGCGCCCTTCTCGTCGCGGACGAGCGCGTGGATATAGACGTCGCGGAAGGGGATCTCCTTTTTGAAATGCAGGCCCATCATCATCATGCGGGCGACCCAGAAGAAGATGATGTCGAAGCCGGTGACCAGCACGTCGGTCGGATAGAAGCGGGCAAGCTCCGGCGTCTCATCCGGCCAGCCGAGCGTCGAGAAGGGCCACAGCGCCGAGGAGAACCAGGTGTCGAGCACGTCCTCGTCGCGTGTGAGGCTCACCTCGCGGCCGTGCTTGGCTTTCGCGGCGGCGCGCGCCGCCTCTTCGCTCTCCTCGACGAAGACATTGCCCTCTTCGTCGTACCAGGCCGGGATGCGATGGCCCCACCAGAGCTGGCGCGACACGCACCAGGGCTGGATGTTTTCGAGCCAGTCGAAATAGGTCTTTTCCCAATTCTTCGGCACGAATTTCGTGCGGCCGTCGCGCACCGCGGCGAGCGCTGGCTGGGCCAGCGCCCAGGCGTCCACATACCATTGGTCGGTGAGGCGCGGCTCCAGCACCGCCTGCGAGCGGTCGCCATGCGGGACCATGTGCTTATTGTCTTCGATCTCGGCGAGCAGGCCGCGCTCCTCCATCATCGCGACGACCCGCGCGCGCGCCTTGAAGCGATCGAGCCCGTCGAGCGCCGCGACGGCGGCGTCCAGCTCGGCGCTTTGCGCGACCTGTTCGAAGAAGTCGTGATTGCCCTTCAGCGTCACCCGCGCTTCCGAATCGAGCACACTGATCAGCCGCAGAGCGTGCCGCTTGCCGACCTCGAAATCGTTGAAATCATGCGCCGGGGTGATTTTCACCGCGCCGGTGCCTTTTTCGGGGTCCGAATATTCGTCGGCGACGATCGGAATGAGGCGCCCGACCAGCGGCAGGCGCACATGGCGGCCGACGAGGCTCTTGTAGCGCTCATCCTCCGGATGCACGGCGACGGCCGTGTCGCCGAGCATAGTCTCGGGACGCGTCGTCGCCACGGTGATGAATTCGCCGCTGTCGCGCCCGTCGTGCAGTACGACCGGATATTTGAAATGCCAGAGATGGCCTTTGACTTCGACCTGCTGCACTTCGAGATCGGAGATCGCGGTGTGCAACACAGGATCCCAGTTGACGAGGCGCTTGTCCTTATAGAGCAGGCCTTCGCGATAGAGCTGCACGAAGACTTTCACCACCGCGCGCGAAAGGCCCTCGTCCAGCGTAAAACGCTCGCGCGACCAGTCGCAGGAGGCGCCGAGGCGCTTCAATTGCTCGACGATGGCGCCACCGGATTGCGCCTTCCATTCCCAGACGCGTTCGACGAATTTTTCCCGTCCCATGGCGCGGCGGTCCGGCTCGCCGTTCTGCGCGAGCTGGCGCTCGACCACCATTTGCGTGGCGATGCCGGCGTGGTCCGTGCCCGGCTGCCACAGCACGTCCTTGCCGCGCATGCGCTCGAAGCGGCAGAGAATGTCCTGCAGCGTATTGTTGAGCGCATGGCCCATGTGCAGCGAGCCGGTGACGTTCGGCGGCGGAATGACGATGGAGTAGGGGGCTGCATGAGCGCGCTCGGGGCGCCCGGCGCGGAAGGCGCCGGCCTCTTCCCAGGCGGCGCGGATGCGCTGTTCGATGGCGGCGGGGTCGAAGGTCTTTTCCATGGTCATGGGCGGCTCGGAACAGAGGCGATTTCTGCGCTCCCCAAACAAGAAGCGTCGCGCACATGGTGCGCGAAATCCCTCCCCTATACGAGGAGGGTGGCGAGCGGAGCGAGCCGGGCGGGGTCCGGGCCGCGCGCGCTCGAAAAAATGCGGCGGCAGCAGTTGCAAACGCTGGGCGGCGGCTCACCCCACCCGCGACCCGGCTTCGCCGGGCCACCCTCCCATCGAGGGGAGGGATAGCGCCTTTCCTGCAATGTGCGGGTGAGCGACTGTTACGCCAGCGCCTTCAGCGCGCTCTTGCCGGCGTAGAGCGCCGAAGTCCCGAGCTCCTCCTCGATGCGGATGAGCTGGTTGTATTTGGCGGTGCGGTCGGCGCGCGCCAGCGAGCCGGTCTTGATCTGGCCGCAGTTCGTCGCCACCGCGAGATCGGCGATGGTGCTGTCCTCGGTCTCGCCGGAGCGGTGCGACATCACGCAGGTGTAGCCGGCGCGATGCGCCATATCGACGGCCGACAGCGTCTCGGTGAGCGTGCCGATCTGATTGACCTTGACGAGCAGCGAGTTGGCGACGCCCTTCTTGATGCCCTCCGAGAGGCGCGTGACATTGGTCACGAAGACGTCGTCGCCGACGAGTTGCACCTTCTTGCCGATGGCGTCGGTCAGCATTTTCCAGCCCTGCCAATCATCCTCGCCCATGCCGTCCTCAATGGAGACGATGGGGTAGGCGTCGGCGAGCTTGGCGAGATAGGCGACCTGCTCCTCTATGCTGCGGGTGACCTTCTCGCCCTCATAGACATATTTGCCGTCCTTGAAGAATTCGGTCGCGGCGCAGTCCGCGCCAAGGAAGACGTCGACGCCCGGCGTGAAGCCGGCGGTCTCGATGGCCTTCATGACGTAGTCGAGCGCCGCCTCGGCCGAGGGGAGATTGGGCGCAAAGCCGCCTTCGTCGCCGACCGAGGTGGCGAGACCGGCCTTCTTCAGCGCGCTTTTGAGCGTGTGGAAGATCTCGGCGCCCCAGCGGATCGCGTCCGTGCAGCTCGGCGCGCCGACCGGCAGAATCATGAATTCCTGGAAGTCGATCGGATTGTCGGCATGGACGCCGCCATTGATGATGTTCATCATCGGCACCGGCAGAACCCGCGCCTGCGTGCCGCCGATATAGCGGAACAGCGGCAGGGCGGCGGCGTCGGCCGCGGCCTTCGCAACTGCGAGAGAGACGCCGAGGATCGCATTGGCGCCGAGCCGGCTCTTGTTCGGCGTGCCGTCCAGCTCGATCAGCGCCTGGTCGATCGCGACCTGCTCTTCGGCGTCGTAGCCGATGAGTTCGCCGGAGATTTCATTGTTGACGCTCTCGACCGCCGCGAGAACGCCCTTGCCGAGAAAGCGGCTCTTGTCCCCGTCGCGTTTCTCCACCGCCTCATGGGCGCCGGTCGAGGCCCCCGACGGCACGGCCGCGCGGCCCGTCGATCCGTCCTCCAGCGTGACATCGACTTCGACGGTGGGATTTCCGCGCGAATCGAGAATTTCACGGGCATGGATATCGATGATCTCGGTCATTCGGAGCCTCTTTGGTGCGGCGCGGCAGTTTTTCGCCTTGTAGACCGATTGCGCCGCAGGGGAAAGACTGGAAATGGGGACGCGGCGTTCCGTCCCTCCGCTTGACGCAGGCGCCCCGGCCCACCTATCTCGACGCATGACCAAGACGCATCAAGGGCCTGCGCTGCTCGGCAAGATGGCGGCGTTGCCGGCCTCTCCAGACGAGGCCGAGCTCGACATCGTGCCGAATCCGCACAAGGGCGCGACCTATCTCGTGCGCTTCACCGCGCCGGAGTTCACCTCGCTCTGTCCCGTGACCGGCCAGCCGGATTTCGCGCAGATCATGATCGACTACGTCCCGCGCGACTGGCTTGTCGAATCGAAATCGCTGAAGCTCTATCTCGGCAGCTTCCGCAACCATAACGCCTTTCACGAGGACTGCACGCTGCGCGTCGCCAAGGATCTCGTCGCGGCGATGTCGCCCGTTTGGCTGCGCATCGGCGGCTATTGGTATCCGCGCGGCGGCATTCCCATTGACGTTTTCTGGCAGACCGGCGCGCCGCCGGAAGGGCTGTGGCTGCCCGATCAGGGGGTGCCGCCCTACCGCGGGCGGGGGTGAGACTCGGACCGCGCGCCGGACCGCGAGTCTCCGGTTCGCCTGTCGGTTCCGTGGAAAAGCGCGCCCGAAGGCGCGCGGTCCGGCTCTGCTGCGAGCCTGAAGGCTCGCGGTCCAGTTTTTGCGAGCCCGAAGGCTCGCGGTCCAGCACCCGAAGGCGCGCGCCCCTCACTTCGCAATTTCCACAAGCGCGCCGGCGCTCATGCCCCGCACCCCCTTCTTGTACATCGTCTCGACGATCCCCTGCGGCTGTGTGAAAACCCCGGCGGTCTGCGCCTTGGCGCGGAAGGCGAAGCGGTAATTGCCCTTCGGCAGCGTCTCATAGGCGTAGAAGACGACATCATCGCCAAAGCGCGTCCAGCTCGGGGCGAGCGTCGGAGCGGCGGAGGGCTGCGCCTCGCGCGGGGCCGTCGCAATATTCGGGTTCAAAGGCTCGAAGCCGGCCGGCAGCGGCAGCGAAATCGCGACGTGGGTGCGGTCTTCGGGATTGACGAGCTCCGCCGTCGCCTCGATCGTATCGCCGAGCTTCACCTGATAGGCGCCCTTCGCATTGGGCTCCAGCCGCTCCGGCGCTGCGCCGTTCTTCACCCGCCACAGCGCCCGCGTCAGCGCAAAGCCCTCGCTTGCCGCTTCCGCCTCGGCGCCCGGCGTCGCGGGCGCATAGCGCGTCTCGACGAGCGCGACGATCGGCGCGCCGGAGCCGTTCCTGATCGCAAGCGGCGCCGCATCGGCGCTCGTCTCCCGGATCACCGGCGTGTCGGCGTCGAGCGTCAACATGCGCGGGGCGCCGTCGCCTGCCGTCAGCGTTACGGGAAGCGCCGCCACCGGGCGCCGCCAGCCCTCGGCAAGCGCCGAGATCGCCGCGGCGTTGGCGTTGGTCGTACCCCAGCCGTCGCCTTCGCCAAGCCGCAGCAACGCGTCGCGGATCACATGGCTGCGCGGGTCGCTCGGCGCGGCGAGCGCCGCGGCGCGGACCATTTCGGCGAGCGTGCGCGTCTCGGAGGGGAGAATCACCGGATTGCCGCCGTCGGCCGCCTGTCCCGCATAGCTCTGCACGCCGCCGCGGTTTAAGAATTTCACCCGGCCCCACATGGTTTCGATGAGCGATCCGGCGAGGCGGGACTCGGCCATTTGCCCGGCCGCGCGCGTTATTTCGGCGACGCTGGCGTTCGGCAGGAAGTCCGCTTGCCGGGCAAGCTCGGCGACATAGCTCTCGTCAAGCTTGCCGCCCTCGGCCAGCGCCGTCAGCGCCTCGACGCGCTCGCGCAGCTCCTCGCCGGTCAGAAGGCGCGGATAGTCCGAGCGCAGCGAGAGTTTCAGCACATTGGCGAGCCGCTCGGAAAGCGTCTTGTCGATCGCCTCGCCGGCGCGCTCGGCCTGCGCCAGAAATGCGTAAGCCCAGGCGGTGAGCGACACATTTCCGCGCGCGCGGGGCCAGAAGGCGACGAGCCCGTCGCTGTCAATCGATTGCTCGATGGCCTGCGCGGTGGTTTTGACGATTCCCGTAATCCGCCCTTCGAGCGCCGCCGCCGAGAGAATCGGCGCAAAGCCTTTCAGCGCGAGATTGGCCCGGGCGAGCGCCAGCCGCTGCTCGGTGCAGCCGTAAGGATATTCGACCAAAGCGTTCAATCCGGCCATCAGCTTGACGAGCGCCGGGTCGGCGGCCAGCGTCACCTCCCGCACGAAACTGCCGGGCCGCGCCGAGGCCTCGGCGCCTGCGAGCGTCTTCGTCTCGCCGGGCGCGATCTCGACGAGTTGATAGCGCCGCACGGGCTCCCGATCCGGTCGCACCGACAGATCGACCTCCACCGCGTCTTTCGCCTGGTCGGCGTCGCGCTCGATGCGCAAGCCCAGCTTGACGCTCTCGCCAGCCGGCTGTTCCGGAACCCGCGCGCGAAGATCGAGACGGGCGGGCTTGTTCTGCGTCCATTCGATGTTCTGGCGCGTCGCGCCGTCCAGCGTCGCGCCCTGCGCTGTAAAGGCGGCCTTGCCGGTTCCCCCCGGCCCCTCGACGATGCGGGCGACGAGGCCGACGTCGAAAGAATCCCCCGGCCGCAGGAATCGCGGCAAAGCCGGCTGCGCGACGAGATCCTGGCGGATCAGCATTTCGCCGCCCGCAGCTCCGAAACGATCCGGCCCGCTCACCGCTTTCGCCCGCAGCTTGAAGACAGTGAGCGTGTCCGGCAGCTTCACCTTGATTTTCGCATAGCCTTCCGGGCCGATCTTGACGCTCGGCAGATAGATCGGCACGGGCGTGAAATTCTTGCGCACGGAAATGTTGTTTTCCGCGCCCCATTCCTCGAGCCCGACGTCGCCGCCCGAAACCTCCTCCAGCGGGATGACGCCGAAGGCCAGGTTGCGCGTGTCGCGCAGGGCGAGTTTCGTTTCCCGCGCGACGATGAAATCCGGCAGCGGATCGAGCGGCCGTTCTTTGGCGAGCGACAGCACCGCCTGATCCACCATCCAGAAGGTCGCTTCGCCTGAGATCGGCTTGCCCTCGTCGTCGGCGAGCCGGAGCGTCGCCTCGATTTCCTGGCCGGGGCGGGCCTTCGCCGGCGCCTCCAGTTTCACGTTGACCATGTTCTTGACCGGCGTCACCTCGACCCATTTCGTCGCGGCGACGGCGACGGGCTTGCCCTGGTCGAAATTGGCGGAGGGGAGCGGCGCGCTGTCCTTCAGCCGGCCGCGCATGATCAGGAAATGCACGGCGAGTTTCGGGGTCTGCTCCTTCTTCGGAACGAAGACGAACTTTCCAAAGCCGTTCGCGATGTCGACGAAGTGATATTGATATTGCCCGGAGGGCTCCTCGATGATCGCGAGCGCCCGCGCGTTCTGAAACGGCGATTGGATGAGCAGCGTCGCCGCCTCGCCCGGCGCATATTTCTCCTTGTCTGCGGTAATGGTCGCGGTGGAGGAGGGAGCGCGGGCGAAAGTCACCGGCGTGTCGCCGCCGATGAAGAAATCGACGCTGACCTGTTGCCGGCGACCCAGGCGGTCATAGGCTTCGAGCTGCACGACATAGACGCCGGCGTCCTTCGCCTCCAACGCGATTTTCAGCGCCTCTTTCGCGCTCGTCACCTTGCGTTCAAGCAAAGTCTCGTCCTGCGTCTCGGTGACATATTTTGCGGCGGCTTGCGAAAAGTCGCTCGCCTGCAAGGTCGAGACCCAATTGCGCTTGATGAGGCGCAGCGTCATATCGAGTCCCGCGACCGCCTCGCCTTTGCCGTCGAGCGCGATCAGCTCCGGCGCGATCGTTCCGGGCTTTTCGACATAGCGCGGCGTCTTCACGCCGAGCATGAAGGGCGGCACGGCGATGATGTTCTGCACATTGCGCACTTCTATGCCGTCATCGCCCGTCACCGTCGCCTCGATGGAGTAGCGGCGCGGCTGCGCGGTCGGCTCGATGCTCGTGTCGAAAGTCATGCGCGAGGCGCCGCCGGCGTCGGTGCGCTGGTCGCGTTCGAGCACGGCCGTGGAGCGGAATTTGCCTTCGCCCGAGAAACGCGCGTCGGTCGAGAAGAGAAAGCCCTCGCGCCCCGGCGGCGTGAAGACATGCGGGAATTGCGCCGCGCGCCAGCGCACCGGGCGATCGGCGGCAAGCCCGCCGGCGAAATAGCGGGCCAGGAGATCGACGCTGAATTCGCCGTCGAGCGGAACCATTTGCGGCGCGTTCAGCACCACCTCGAAAGTGGGCAGCCGATAGGCTTCCTTCTTGAAGGCGAATTGCCCGCAAGATTCGGGCGCGGCAGGCGCCGCGGCTTCGGCTTCCTCTGCGTCTCCCGCTTCCTTGTCGGCTTTCTTCTGCTTTGCCGCCGCCGGCTCGTAATGCAGCGCGTAATCGCCGGTCGCCGGCGTCTCGGCGTCGAATTTATGATAGAAGCCGCCGCTCGCGTCGGGCTTCACGGGGATGCGCCATTCCTGATTGCCCGGGCCGGTGATAACGAGCGTTCCGCCGCTCTTTGGCAGGCTGAGCGCGCCGCCGCGATAGCTGCGCACAAAGCCCTTGACGTGCACCGGCTCCTCCGGCCGGTAGATCGGCCGCTCGGTGAAGACATGGCAGAGCGTGCGCGGCCCCTCGTCGCGGCTGAGCTGCGGCTCGGCGGTCCAGGCGAGCCAGGGCGTCTCGGTCTTCGTCCAATTCTCTTTGGCGTATTCGCTTGGCGCGCTATCGGGTCCGATCACCAGCGTGTCGAGCCCCCTCGTCACGACGACGCGCCGCATCTCGCCGCGCCCGTTTTTTCCCGGCGTCCAGGTAAAAAAGCCGAAGGCGTCGGTCATCCCCCTGGCGAGGGTGATGAATTTATCGTCTTTCACCCCCTCGACCCGCAGCTCGGCGCCCGCGACCGGCTGCGTCGAGGCGAGCGACGTCACGGCGAAGCGCACCCGCGCCGGCTCCTCGATCGCGCTCAAGGTCAGATCGGTGACCTGCACCCGTAGCCAGCGGCGTTTCTCGTCACCCGGCGCGCGCAGGCCGACGAGATAGGCGCCCGGCTGTTCCCGCCCGGCGATGCGGGCGAAATCCTGCGAAAGGTCGAGGCCGAATCTGGCGTCGGCGCCGTTTCGCCGGATCGGCAGATCGGCGAGCCTCGAGACGGCCGGCGAGCCGAGCGCCCTGATGCGCTCTTTTATTCCTGCCGCGTCGATGTTCTCGGCGCCGCTCCAGGGTTTGGGCTCATTGCCGGGCAGCGGCGGGGCGCTCGCATCCTCGGTTTCGACGCCACGGGCGGGGAAGGGCCAAAAATCCCGCGACAGCGGGTCGATCGCGTGGATGCGGATGTCGGCGCGCTCGAGCCCGCGCCCGCGCAGCGGCAGAAGCTGCGGGCCAAGCCGCTCGACGATCCCGAAGCCTGCGTCCCATTGCAGCGCCGGCGCATCCTTGGTGAAGGCAAAGCGCTGCGTGAAAGGGGCGGCGAGCGTACGCTTGCGCTCGTCCTGCAGAGCGCCGGGCGCGAGGCTGAGCGCATAGACGCGGTCGTTGAGAAATTTGCCGGAAATTTTCAGCCGGCGATGGTCGGTCTCGACAGAGAGATCGTCGACCGGCGGGGTGATGCGCAGCGCCTCGCGGGCGCGCAGAATATCGGGCGCCTCGGGCGTCGCGGTGAAGGAGAGGGTGAGGCGCCGCTTGCTCGCCGCCGCATAGGGCTGGGCGTCCTCGCCCTCCGGCGCGGGCGCCATGTCGCCGGCGGCGGCGGCGCAGCGCAGCACGCTCGCGACGCGCTCGTCGCTCCAGCCGCGCCCGCAGCTCGCCTCGCTCACCGCGAAAGGCGGGGCGGTCGTGAGCCGCAGCTCGAAGGTCTCCGCGTCGAGGCCCGGCTCGTCGGCGAGCTTCAGCCGCAACAAGGCGACGCGCCCGTCGGCGATCGGCTGGCGGAATTTCACCGCATAACTTTGCGCCTCGCCGCGGCCGGCGCGCTCCAGCGGGCGGATTTCATAATCGTCCGGCGTCAGCATCCGCCCGCCCTCGGCGGCGACGCCGGGAGCCGG
Organism: Beijerinckiaceae bacterium; assembly: GCA_033853615.1. GTDB lineage: Bacteria > Pseudomonadota > Alphaproteobacteria > Rhizobiales > Beijerinckiaceae > Methylosinus. The sequence continues at coordinate 9,525 of JAWOLK010000174.1, forward strand.
GCGCAGCTCTATCGACAAGAGCCGGGCGAGCGCCGTCAGCTCCACCGGCGCGGGGAAAGCGAGCGTCGCCTGGGGGATCTCGGCCGGCGGATCGAAATTCGTCGCCGGCTCGGACGAAGAGGGGGAGGGAAGCAGCGCAACGAGCCGCGTCTCGGCGCCGCTCGTCTTGACCCTGATCCGCTGTAGCGGCTTCCAGGGCTGGGCGGGCCGGAACTGCAGGGCGCGCGGGCCGATCCAGCGCCAGTCGCCGGCGGGCTGGGGCGCGAGCGTCGCATATTTCTGCGCAGCGTCCTCGGGGCCGCCGCCTTTCGGGCCCACGTCCGAGGAGAAAAAGACGGTGACCGGGTCCCAGTCGCGCAGAAATTTCTCGGGCACGATCCGCGCGCCGTCGGCGCGTTGCAGCCGGTCGAAATTTTGCGCGGGCTCCGCGCGAGCGGGCGCGTTGAGCGCTACGAGGGCGAGGACCAGGGAGAGGAGAAGTCTTTTCATTGATCCGCCCGCCTATCGCTTGTTTTTCTTGAGACCGGCTTTTTCCAGAAATTCCGCGACGACCTCCTCCGGCGGCCCGACGGGGGGCGGCGACAGGCCGACGATCGCAAGCCGCACGACCGAAAGCGGCGCGTCGGCCGGCGCGGCGACTTCGACGAAATAGCGTCCGGGCGAAAGCTTGCGCAATTGGCCGACGCCCTCGCCGAGCGGCCGGCCCGCGATGTCGAGAAGCCGCGCCTGCGCCCGGTCCGGTTCCGCGCGCAGGCCGACTCCGATCTCGCCCTCGCGCTCTGTCTCGAAAGTGAACAATGCGTGTGCGCCGGGCGCGAGCGTCACCGGATCATTGATCCCCTCGCGCGCCGCGATCGCCGCCTCCAGGTCGATGTCGAGCAGGCCGGAGAGCGCGCCGCCGTTCGGCGCGTAGATGTCGAGCGCCGCCGCGCCGGCGTCGACATAGCGGCGCAGCTCGACGCCGGCGGCGAAAGCCTCGATCTCCCGTTTGCCGTTTTGCGTAAAGGCGACGATCGCCGGGGCGTCGGCGCGCAGATGCAACATGCCGGGCGCCTGCGGCGCGAGCGCCAGGGCGACTGCCGCGCCCTCCAAAGCAAGGCGCTGCGGCAATGTGATCTTGCGCGGCGTGGCGGCGGGCCAGGGGCCTTTGCCGGCGCGCTCGAGCCACAGCGCGGCAAGGCCCGGCGGATGATCGAGCAAGACGGCGCCGCCGCCGTCGAGCGTCATCGTCGCGCCTGTCACCACCGCGCCGCGATCGGAAATGAAGGCGGCGGTTCCGCCGATTGCGGTCAGCCGATCGCCCGGCTCGGCGGCGACCGGCAGGACGATCCGCCCCGCCGCGCCATGAAAGCCGCTGAGCGCCTTGCCCGGGACGAGCGTTTCGGCCGCGCCGGGCGCGACAGCGACGCGCGCCGGCGCCGGAGTTTCAGAAAGATTGACGAGCCAGAGGGCGTCGCTCGCGCGGTTTTCGACGAGCGATAGCGGCGTCTCTCCGGCATAGTCGGAGAAGACGCGGCTTTGGTTCGGCGCGGCGAGGGCGGCGACGCCGGCCGGCAAATCCAGCTCCAGCGCCGCGGGGCCGCGGTTCATCGTGAGCGGCAGCGCGGTGAGCGGCGGCAGCGTCCCGCGCCAGGCGAGGCCGCCCTGCGCCGCCGGCGACAGCGCGACATCGACCGCCCGCAGCGTCAGCCGCAAAGGCGCGTCGCCAGAGGCGTTCCACAGCCGCAGCGGCGCGGCGGCGCCCAGCGCCAGCGTCTCGGCTCCGGATACCGCCATGCCGCGGCCGGACTCCAAGCCGGCGTGACCCTCGGCGGCGCGGGCGATCCATAGCCGCGCCTTGCCCCTCGGCGCGGGCGACGGCGGCAGCTCGGCGCGCTGGCCTGCGGCGAGATCCAGGGTGATTTCCGCGCCTGTCCAGTCAAAGGCCGCGATCCCGGCTTTTTCCTTGCAGTCGCCGCGGTTGGTGAGCCAGAGACGGTCGCTCTGCGGCGCGAGCGGACCCGAGCGGATGGGGCGCAGCGGGGCGCCGGGGGCCGAGCCGGCGATCAGCCCGCCCTCCGGGACCGTCGCGACCACGAGCGCCGCCGAGGGTAAAGCGGCGAGCCCGACGCAAAGGCCGAGGTCTTCGACCGGCTCCAGCGCAATCTCGCCGGGCGCCCGCCCGCGCCGGTCGATGAGGCGCGTCGTCAGCGTAATCTCGGCAGCGGCGCCGCCAATCGGCCAGACGACGAGGCGCCGTTCCTCTCTTGCGGTCGGCCAGGCCAGAACCGGCGCGCGCCCGCGCTCCAGGCCGACCGGGCGCCATGCGCCGTCCGCTTCGCGCCGCTCGACGGAAAGGGCGATCTCCTGCGGCGACCTCGCGGCGATCAGCATCAGATAGCCTTCCGGCGCCGGCGGAACGGCGAGGATCTGCGCCACCGCGCCGGAGAGTTTTTGCGAACCCTTCCAGGCGAGCGTTCCGGCGGTTTTTTCGGCCGGCAGCGCGAAGCGGATCTCGACGCCGCGCGGCGGCTGACCTTCGCCCGGCTGCTCTGCCTGTTCGCTCGCTTCCTCGCTGGCCTCATCGGCCTGTGCGCCGGCTTCCTCGCTCTGCTGCGTTTCTTCGCCCGCCGCGGCGGGCCGCGGATTGGGCTCGATGAGCTCCAGCGCATAGGCGCCGGCGGGGAGGCGGCGCGACAGGGTCAAATTCCAGTCGTCGGCGCGGCTTTGCACTTGTTCGACCGGCGCGCCGTCGGCGCTCTTCAGCGTCGCGGTCAATTCCCGGTCGCCGAAGCTCGACAGATCGACGACGCGGTCCGACGCCAGAGAAAAGGCGAGCGTCGCCGGCGGCTCGACCCGGCGCGGAACGCCCGGCTGCAATTCCTTCGATGAGAGGGAAATTTCGTAATCGAGCCGGTCGTCGCGCGACAGCGCCCGCGCCTCTACGCGATAATCGCCGGCGCCGAGGCGTTTGTTGAATTTGCGCACGCCCGCCGCTTTGCCGAGGCCGTCTTTCTCGCCCTTGAAAATTTCCGCGACCATGCCCTCGCTGATCGCAAGCTCCACATCGGCCTCGCCCGCGAGCGAAAAGCGCCAGACATCCGGCGCCCGCGGCGCGTCCTTCGCCTGCGGCTCGCGCCATTGCAGCTTTTGCGGCGCGTCGAAAAGGAGATCATGCGGCCCATGGCCCGAAAGCGGAGCCGGCGTCACGATGGGCGCGAGCCGCGCGACCATGCGGGCCTCGACATCCTCCGGCAAGACGACGAGCCGATAGGCGCCTTTCTCGAACCGGCGCGTCAGCTCTCTCATCTCGCCGGGCTTGGTCAGCGGCCAGCCGTCGGCGTCTTCGAGCCGCGCGCGCCAGTCGCGCTGAAGCCCGAGCAACTCGATTTTATAGAGGCCCTCGTGCGGGATTTCGAGCGGGACGAGCGCGCCCTTGCCGGCGTCGAGCGTCGCGCGCGCTTCCCCCGCGCCCGCAATCGCCGGCGTCGTGACGAGCGTCCCTTGGGTGACGGCGAGGCCGAGATGGCCGTTCGAGTCTTTCGCGGTGACGGACGCGCGATAGGGCCCGGCGCGCAGATAGGTGGTGACGAGGCCATTGTGGCCGGGACCATTGTCCTCGCCCAGGCCCAGCCCCGGGCTGAAAGACGCGCCGACCTCCAGCGCCGTGCGCAACCGGCCGAGCGTCTCGATGCGATAGAGCCCGCCCTGCGGAATGTCGAAGCGCAATTGTTTTGTCTCATTGCGCCCAAGATCGAAAAAGCTCGGCTTGCCGAGCGACGCCGCAAGCGTCGGACCGCCGGGTTTCGCCGCGTCTTCGCGCGTCGGCGACGGCTCCGGGGCAAAAACGAGCCCGATCGCCCGCGCCTTGTCGCTCGGCGCGATTTTCACCGTCGCGCTGCGCAGGTCGTTCTCTGTCTTTTCGTCGGCGAGCGTGAGGGCGACAGGCGCGCCTTTTTCATCGCGCGCGGAAATGGCGCCGGCCTTCGGCGCGCGGACGGGAACCGAGATTTCCGCGCCCGCGGGCTGGAACAGCGGCAGCGGCGCCTTGGCGAGATCGGCGGGGAGCGCCACGACGCGCGGCCCCGTCAGCAGCGAGGGCGCGGCATTGGCGAGAATGAGATAGGAGCCGTCCTTGTCGAGCTTTTGATCGCCGAAGGAGATCACCGCGCGCGGGGTCGGAGGCGGGGGCAGGGCGGCGGCAAGCCCCGGCGGGCCGAGCGTCACATCGACGACGCCGACGGCGTCGCCCTGCGGCTCCAGCGACAGAAAGTAAAAGCCTTGTTGCAGATCGTAGCGCGAGGGGTTGCGCCCGTCGGCCCGCGGCGCAAGCGCGCCGAGCGCCGGCTGGATTTCCGCATGCGCCTTGATCCCCTTCGTCTCGATCGAAACCGGCCCCGAGGTCGCGGCCTCGAACAGAATGGAGGTCGGCCCGCGCAGATTGAACCTTGCCCGATAGGCTCGGCCTTGCCCGACCTTCGGCGCATCGGCGGCGAGAACCTGCGCCTTGCCCTCCTTGTCGATGCGGGCGAGGAGCGCCGTCGCCGCCACCTCGTCGGCGCCTTCGCCGGCGACGTCGAGCCAGATGCGATGCGGCCCCTCGGCCTCGAAAGCGTGGCGGCTCGCCTGCCGCACGGCGCGCAACGAAAAAGCCTGGCCCTCGCGGCCCGCGATCTCGATGTCGGTCGGCTGTTTGTCGTCGTCGGCGAGGCGGAGCGCGGCCACCGGCTCGCGGCTGGTTTTATCGATCCGCGCCGATTGGCGCAGGCGAGAGCGCTCGGCGTCGATCCGCGCCGGGGCGATCTGCGGCAGCTCCAGGCGAAAGGCGTTATAGCCCGCCGGCGCCTCGAAGCGCGCCGCGCCGAAGGGGCCGATGACGCCTTGCGCCGCGCCGGCGGCGAGCAGAGCGGGAGGATCGAGCCGGACCAGCAAGGGCTGCGCCGCCCCGCCCTCCGACCAGACCAGTTGCTCGCCGCCATAGGCGGTGGCGACATAGCGGCCGGGCGCGAGGGCGCCCTCGATCCGCAGGCGGGTCATCGGACGGCCGGGCTTCGGCTCGACGCTCGATCGTTGCAACGGCAGCTCGACGAGCGCGCCATCCTCGCGCCACAACCGCAAATCGGCGAGGGCGCGGCCGGCCGCCTCGACCCCGACCCGGCCGGAGGCGTCGACCTCCAGTTTGAACGAGCGTTGTTGCAGGTCGGCAAGCTCGGAGCTTTCGATCCGGCCCTGCGCGAGCGTCGGCTTTTGCGCATTGGCCTCGACGAAGGGCTCGGCGGCGAGCTTGACCTTGCCGGCGGCGTTCTTTGCGTTGGTGACCCGGATTTTATAGGCGCCCTTGTCGAGCAGCGCGTCGATGCGCCCGTCGCGCAGGCCCGGTTGGCCCGAAGCGTCGCCGGGGCCGGCGATCATGTCGATAAGCTCGATGCGCGCGCCGGAGGGGCTGTGCGCGCGAATGGCGTAGCGCCCGGCGGCGCCGATGGTGAGGATGCTGGCGCCGTCGCGATCCGCCGGCAGATCATTGGCGGAGAAGACGGCTTTCGCCTCCTTTTCGACGGCGGCGGCGGGCAGAAAGGCCGAAAATAAAAAGACGAGAAAAGAAAGATGAGCCGGCTTCATGCATCCTCCGCCGCGCCGCCGCGTAAATCTTTCGGGAGCTTAGCTTCTTGCGCGGGAGAGTCGAGAGCGTCGCGCTTTCCGCGCGCCCTTCGCGCCGGAGCGCGCCCTTGCTAGGATGAGCAAGGCGCGCTCCCGAGTCGGCGCGCGAGAAGGGCGAAAAAGATGCGGCGCTTGTTGATTATGCTGATGTTTCTGGCGGGCGCCGCTGCGGCCGCCGCAAGCGAGATCTGCGTCTTCCCCGAAGGCGCGGTGTTGCGCGCCGGGCCGCGAAAAGACGCCAAAGTTCTCGCGGTCGTCCCGCCGGGCGGGACGGCGGAGATCGTCGATTACGGCCGCTATTGGACGATCGTCGCCTTCGGCGGCTTCCGCGGCTATATCTCACGGTCGGCGATCATCCGCAAAGGCGCCTATCTTTCGCCGATGGAGGTGATGTCGCTGGAAAACCCCGGCTGCGATCTCGGCTATCCCTATTCCGGCAGCAGCCGCTATTTCTACGGCCTCACCGAGCTGCGCCACACGGGCCTCCTCGGCGCGCTGCTCGGGGAGCATGTATATCGACCCTGTTAAAGGCTTATTGCGCCACTTTCTCTACGGCCCGCGCCAGTCCGACATGCGGCGCGTGGCCGTCGCTGTCGCCGAACTTGGCGCGATAGACGACGAGATTCTCCATGACCCGCTGCACATAATTGCGGGTTTCGGAAATCGGGATGCGCTCCACCCAATCGATCGGGTCGACATCGGCGCGGCGCGGGTCGCCATAGGCGTTGATCCACTCCCGCACCCGGCCGCCGCCGGCGTTATAGGCGGCGAAGGTGAGGAGATAGGAGCCCTTGTGCTCGCCGAGCAGAATGCCGAGATGCGCGGCGCCGAGCTGCGCGTTGAAGGCGGGCTCCTCCAGCATCCGCTTCTGATCGAAACCGACGCGGACGAGCTGCGCGGTGCGCCGGGCCGTCGAGGCGATCATCTGCATCAGCCCCATCGCGCCGGCGCTCGACACGGCCTTGGGATCGAAGGCGCTCTCCTGCCGCGCGATCGCATAGACGATTGAGCGTGAGGCGGAACCCGGCAGCATCGAGAATTGCGGCACGCCGTAGGAGGGGAAGGCGACGTCGTCGAGCGCCACGCCGCGATGCGCCGCGAGCTTGCCGAGCGTGAGCGAGAGTTTGGCGTCGCGACGGCGCGCCGCCACCTCACCGAGCGCCGCGACCTGCTCGGGGTTCTCGAGGCGCTTGGCCGCCTCGGTCGCGAGCATGTTGCCGGCCTCTTTTTCGCCGGCCGCCAGCAGCAGCTCGACGGCCCGGACCGCCTCGTCCCGCGCCTCGCCGACGGCCGGAACCGGCGGCGGACGAAGCGGCGACAGGGAGGCGCCGCCGAGCTTCAACCGCGCCATCTGGCCGTAGAAGGTCGTGGAATGGACAGCCGCCTCGGCGAAGAAAGCGCGGGCGCGCGCGTCATCCTCCGGCGTGCGCCGCGACTCGGCGGCGCGTCCGAGCCAATAAGAAGCGCGCGACTTCTGGACCGGCGTTTCGGCGATCGCCGCGAGCTGTTCGAAATGACGCGCCGCCGTCGCGGTGTCGTTGAGGAAACGCAGCGCGATCCAGCCGGCGTGAAATTCCGCCTCCACCTTGGCGTTGGTGGTGCGCGCCGCGTGTTCGGCGCAAATCTTGTAGGCGGTCACGGCCTCGCCGCGATCGAGCAGCTTGCGGGCGAGCAGGCGCCGCTCGGTCCACCAGGCGTCGCCGTCGATCAGCGTTTTCGCGTCACGCGGGGCGGCGATTAGCAGCGCCGCCGCCTGCGCAATCTTGTCGCTCTGGCGCAGCGTATGGACGCGGGCGAGCGTGAGGCCGGGATCTTTTTGCAAGGCGGGCGGCACGGCGGAAAAGATTTTTTCATCGCCCGCGTCCTTGTTGGCCGCAATCCGCGCGCGGGCGAGCAGCACGACGTCCTTGCCGGCGAGCTCGGCGGCGCGCAGCGCCGGGCCGTGTTTCTCGGCATAGAGCAGGCGGTCGGCGCGATATTTGTGGTCGGCCGCGGTGAGCAGCTCGGCGAATTCCTTGCGGACGGCGGCCTCGAGCGTCTCATTGAGATCGTCCTCGCGCCACACCTCCCGCACCAGCGCCGCGGCGCCTGCGAAATCGCCGTCCTTCGCCAGCAGGCGGGCGAGGGCGAGTTTTCCGGCGGGCGTCGCCGGCGCCTTTGCGGCGAAATAGCCGCGCACGAATTGCGCCGGGTGATGATCGCCAAACAGCGCCTCTTCGGCGCGCCGGCGCAGCCAATCGCCGGAGGGCCAGTTCGGATGCGCCTCGAGGAAGCGGGAGATGCGGGCGAAGCCGGCCTCGCGCGGGTGCAGCCGCAGCGCCGTCCACTGCGCGGCTGTGACGGCGACGCTGGATTTCAGGGCGGAAACCGCGGCGTCGCCGTTGGCGAAATCTCCGGCCCGATAAAGGGCGAGCGCCTGGATGAATGCGTCATAGTCGGGCCCGGCGATCGTCGCGGCGTCGGGCGGCGGCGCCTCCTTCAGCCAGCCGCCGGGCGGCGCGTAATTGGCGAGCGGCCCGGCGTCGGGCGCAGGAAAAAGCGCCGCGTCTTCCGGGGCAGGCACGGGCTTCGCCGTCTCGCGGCCGGCGAAATCGCGCAGCGCGTCCTCCAGCGAGCCCTGCGGGGCGCGCCAATCGGTCGCGCCCAACGGCGCCAAGCCCGTTTGGCCCGGGCTTTGCGGAGGCGTGAGCGAATCGCGCTCGCCCGACCAGGGCGTGATGAGGACGAGCGCAATCGCCCCTGCAAGACAAAGAGTGAGGCGCGCCGTGCGCCGAGGGTTGAACGTCATGGCCGAACCGCTCCGGTGCAGAGGCTTACGAGCCTGCCTCCATTTCATTTACGAATCGTCAACCACGCCACGCGCCGCGCCGGTTTGACTGGCCTTTCGGGCTGACGCTGCGGCCGGCGGGGAGAAACAAACCCTGCATTGGCCGCCAGCGGGGCCTTTCCTCGGCGGCGCCCAAAGGTTATGAAAACGTCATCTTGATCATGGCGCCGGGAATGCGGCGGCCGTGTGGCGCAGGGAAAGCTTCGAACTGATGAGCAAAAGGGCGATTTTTCATGGGTCCATTACGGCGCTGGTCACGCCTTTTTCCGGCGGCGTCGTCGATTTCGAGGCGTTGCGCGCCCTGATCGATTGGCAGATCGAGAATGGAACCCATGGTCTCGTGCCGGTCGGCACGACCGGGGAAAGCCCGACGCTCTCACATGAGGAGCACGGCGCCGTCATCACCGAGACGATCAAAGCGGCGCGCGGCCGCGTGCCGGTCATCGCCGGCGCCGGCTCCAACAATACGCGCGAGGCGGTCGCCATCGCCGGCCATGCCGAACGCGCCGGCGCCGATGGGCTTCTCGTTGTGACGCCTTATTATAACAAGCCGAATCAGGAAGGGCTGTATCAGCACTTCAAGGCGATCAATGATTCGGTGTCAATTCCGATCATTATCTACAATATCCCGCCCCGCTCGGTGATCGACATGAGCGTCGAGACGATGAAGCGTCTCTCGGAGCTGAAAAACATCGTCGGCGTGAAGGACGCGACCGGCAATGTCGCCCGCATCTCGCTGCAACGCGAGGCGATGGGGCCGGACTTCATTCAGCTTTCCGGCGACGACATCACCGCGCTCTCCTGTATGGCCGCCGGCGCGCATGGCTGTATCTCGGTCGTCTCCAATATTGCGCCGCGGCTCTGCGCCGATCTGCAAAACGCCTGTCTCGCCGGCGATTTCGCCAAGGCGCTGGAGATCCAGGACAGGCTCGTCCCGCTCCAGGTCGCGACCTTCCTCGAGGCGGGCGTCACCGGCGCGAAATACGGCCTGTCGCTGCTCGGCAAGGTGCGGGAAGAGGTGCGGCTGCCGCTCGTTCCCTGCGTCGAGGCGACCAAGGAGCGAATCAAGGCGGCGATGCGGCGCGCAGGCGTGCTCGACTAAGGACAGGCCGTGGCCGAAAAACCTGCGCCCAATTTCAAGGTCGTCGCCGACAATCGGCGCGCGCGCTACGATTACGAGATCGGCGAGACCTTCGAGGCGGGCATCTCGCTGACCGGCACCGAGGTGAAGTCGCTGCGCACCGGCAAGGCGACGATCGCCGAGAGCTACGCCCATGTCGACCGCAAGGGCGAGGCGTGGCTGGTCAACGCCAATATTCCGGTTTACCTCGCGGGCAACCGTTTCAACCACGAGCCCAAGCGGCCGCGCAAGCTGCTGCTGAAGCACCGGGAGCTCGCCAAGCTGGCGCAGGGCGTGGAGCGCGAGGGAATGACCATCGTCCCGCTGCGGCTCTATTTCAACGCCAAGGGGCTGGCGAAGCTGCAGCTCGCGCTCGGCCGCGGCAAGAAGCTGCACGACAAGCGGGAAGTGGAGAAGAAGCGCGACTGGGGCCGCGAAAAGGGGCGGCTGCTGCGCGACAGGGGATAGACCGAGCGCCCCGGCGGCAGGCGCGGGGGATGGCGGGAGGCCCGCCATTCCCGAATATTGCGATTACTCTTCGCCTTCTTCGTGCGCGGTCGGCGCGGTCTGCGGAATGGGCCGGCGCTCTTGATACCGCTGCATGCGTTCGGCGCGCTCGCCGGGGTCGCGACCGATCTTGCCGACGAGGTGGATGAGGTCGATGAACTCGTCCGCCTGGCGGCGCAATTCATCAGCGATCATCGGCGGCTGGGTGGTGATCGTCGAAATCACCGAGACGCGGACGCCTTTGCGCTGCACCGCCTCGACCAGCGAGCGGAAGTCGCCGTCGCCGGAGAAGAGCACCATATGATCGATGTGCTCGGCCATCTCCATCGCGTCGACAGCGAGCTCGATGTCCATATTGCCTTTGACTTTGCGGCGGCCCAGCGAGTCGACGAACTCCTTTGTCGGCTTGGTCACGACCGCATAGCCGTTATAATCGAGCCAGTCGATCAAGGGGCGAATCGAGGAATATTCCTGGTCCTCGATCAGAGCGGTGTAATAGAAAGCGCGAATCAGCCGACCTTTGCCCTGGAACTCCCGCAAGAGTCTCTTGTAATCTATGTCGAACCCAAGGGACTTCGCTGTAGCGTAGAGGTTTGCGCCATCAATGAATAATGCAATGCGTTCCGGATCTGCCATTCTACTTCTCACGGTCGGGTCAAGTTCCAACGGGAGCTTTTTGTGATCGCACTGCGCCGCCGTTACCCGAAAAGCGACGCTGGGCCGATCGCCCTTGACGTTACGTTTGTTTCATTAAGTAAGGGCGCCTCAACGCCCCGGTCGCCCTCCGGCCCGCGTTTGGTTAACAGGGGCCGAATTTCAGTTTGATAAATCGGGCGCCGGGGCAGGCGGGTCAAGAGGCAATGGCGTTAATTCCGAGTACAAACGATTGAGCTAGCTTACTAAAATCGCAGACTGTGGCATTCTTGCGACGCTAGCCGATTAATTCCTGCGCCATTGCCATATGCGCAGGTTTCGTGTAGCAACATGGGTGATCCCAAGAAAACCAGGAGTTGGCAGCGATGGCTCGCGTCACCGTCGAGGACTGCATCGATAAGATCGAGAACCGATTCGATCTGGTCCTGCTCGCGGCCCATCGGGCGCGGCTGATCTCGTCCGGCCAGCCGATCCTCGTCGACCGCGACAGGGACAAGAACCCGGTCGTGGCTCTGCGCGAAATCGCCGAGACGGCGCTCACGCCGGAGGATCTGAAAGAGGATTTCATCCATTCCCTGCAGCGCCACGTTGAGGTCGACGAGCCGGAGACCGAGGCCGTGCCGGCGCTGACGCCGGGCGCAGGCGGCGGCGCTTCCGAGGCGGATGCGCAATTCGACCGCATGACCGAGGAAGACCTGCTGCGCGGCCTGGAAGGGCTGGTGCCGCCGGCCGAGGTCGAGGACGAAGGCGAATAACGCCCAAGGCTCTCAATACCAAGGCTCTGGCGGCCGGGCCGAAGCTCAGCTACAGTCGGTTTGCCGGCCGGGCGTTCTTCGCGCCGGTCGGAAATCACTTTAGAACCGGGCGGTGTCAGACGGCGCAGCGTCGCGCGCAAATTCTGCCGCGGCCCGGCGAGTTTAGCGGTAAACGCCGATGATGCGTCAGTATGAGCTCGTCGAACGCGTGCGGAAATATAATCCGCGCGTCGACGAGGATCTGCTCAATCGCGCCTATGTCTATGCAATGAAGGCGCACGGGTCGCAGACCCGCGCCTCCGGCGATCCTTATTTCTCGCACCCGCTCGAAGTCGCGGCGATCCTCACCGATCTCAAGCTCGACGACGCGACGATCGTCGCCGCCGTGCTGCACGACACGATCGAGGACACGGACGCCACCCGCGAGGAAATCGACCGTCTGTTCGGCCAGCAAATCGGCCGGCTGGTCGACGGCCTGACCAAGATCGACAAGCTCGACCTCGTCTCGAAACAGGCGCGCCAGGGCGAGAACTTCCGCAAGCTGCTGCTGGCGGTGGCGGAGGACGTCCGCGTGCTGCTCGTCAAGCTCGCGGACCGGCTGCACAATATGCGCACGCTGCATTATGTGCCGCCGGACAAGCGCGCGCGCATTTCGCAGGAGACGCTGGACATCTACGCGCCGCTCGCCGGCCGCATGGGCATGCAGCGGCTGCGCGAGGAGCTGGAGGGGCTGGCCTTTCGCCACCTCATGCCGGAGGCCTATCAGACCATCGAGACGCGCCTGCACGACCTGCGCGCCAAGAACGGCCGAATCATCAAGCGCATCGAGCAGGAGCTGACCGAGGAATTCGCCAAGCGCGGCATAGAGGCGGCCGTGAGCGGGCGGCAGAAGACGCCCTATTCCATCTGGCGCAAGATGGAGCGCAAATCAGTCTCCTTCGAGCAGCTTTCGGATATTTTCGGCTTTCGCATCATCGTCGGCGACGTCGAGGATTGTTACCGCGCGCTCGGCGTCGTCCATTCCAAATGGCCGAGCGTGCCGGGGCGGTTCAAGGATTATATCTCGACGCCCAAGCAGAACGACTATCGCTCGATCCATACGACGGTGGTCGGCCCCGGCAGCCAGCGGGTCGAGCTGCAAATCCGCACCGAGACCATGCACCGGGTTGCCGAGTACGGCATTGCCGCGCATGCCCTCTACAAGGAAGGCGTCGTGCCGGGGAAGGCGGGAAGCGGCAACGGCGCGGGAAACGGCGCCGGCAACGGCGCTGCGGCGCAGAATGGCGGCAACGGCAAGGGATTAGGCGGCTTCAACGAGGAGATCCGCGCCTACGAGTGGCTCAGGCGCACGATCGAGATGCTGGCCGAAGGCGACACGCCCGAGGAATTCCTCGAGCACACCAAGCTCGAGCTGTTCCAGGACCAGGTCTTCTGCTTCACCCCGAAGGGGCGCCTGATCGCGTTGCCGCGCGGCGCCACGCCGATCGACTTTGCCTATGCCGTGCACACCGATATCGGCGACACGACCGTCGGTGCCAGAATCAACGG
>JAWOLK010000175.1:0-4972 GCA_033853615.1 Beijerinckiaceae bacterium
ACACATTCGCCGCCGGCGGCCGTCTCGGCCTGTGGGGGGCGGAAGCGGTCAGCGGCGGCCCGCTGTTCTGGCATTACTCCAACAACTTGCAAATCGCGAACAACAACTTCCTCGACGAGCTGAGCGGTCGCGGCATCACCATCGACCCCTATGCGCCGAACAGCTGCGGCTATTATTCGACCGGCGTCGCCTCCATCAACGCGGCGACGATCGCGGTGCACACCAACGCCTTCCGCGACGCGCTCGTCACCGGCCATCGCATTCGCAATCTCGGCCTCGGGACGCTGGACGCCGTCAACAATTGGTGGGACTCGGCCAACGGAACGACGGGCTATGTAAACGGCTGCGGCGGAAAGCTGCTCGGCCTGATGACCACCGCGCCGGCGCTGACCATCGGGACGGAAGAACCGGCCAAACAGGCCTGGCCGACGCCCGCGCCGACTCCGAGCCTGTGGCCGCTCTCGGTCATCATGCCGAAGCCGCCGGGATTCTGGCCGGCGTCTCAGATGTCGATCACTTTTGACGGCGACGCCATCGCGACCTCCTCGACCGCGACGCTGAAGGCGACGGTGAGCGCCGGTCTTGCCGCCTGCGCCAGCGGCGCATCGGTGACTTTCGCCTGGACCAGCCAGGTGGACGCCAACCACAAGGGAACGGCGACGGTGACCGCCAACGCCTCGGGCTACGCCTCGACGCCGGCGACGCTCGTCCAGGGCGAGCTGTATGACGTGACGGTGAGCGTTGCGACCTGGACGCCGGCGAGCGGCGGCGGAGTCAAGTGCCTCGGCGCCAACGACGAGGGCGCGACGCAGTTCCCGGTCGCTCCCGCGAGCGGGTCAACGATCGGCGGCGGCTGGTATAAGGTGAGCAAGGCTTCCCCGCCGCGCGTAAACTTCGGCTACAACGCGCTGCTGAAGACCGACAAATCGGGCGCCATGAGCTTCTCGGGCAATGTTCTGTGGATCAACACCTCCACGAACCGTCTGAAGGGCAAGGTGACGAAGATCGGCAGCCTCACCTGCCCGACCGACCTTGGAACGACCTTCGTCGGCTGCGCCTTGGTCGAAGCCAGCGGAACGCTCTACGATTACAATGCGAGCTATAATCCGCTCGTCATCGGCTCGCAGCAGTGGATCAACCCGCGCGCGGTCACTTTCACCTTCCGGGCCTATGACGGCGGCCTCAATGCGAAGAAGAAGGACAATCCGGACGCTTTCGGCATGCAGATCAACGGATATGACGTGCCGGCGGAATCTGCTCCGGCGCTGCTCGGCGGGGGGCTCATCTATGTGAAGTGATCCAACTCGGCGATTGCGGACCCAGGCTCTGCAATCGCCTCCTCCCTTGACTTTCCCCGCCGCTCGGCGCAAAAACCCCAAAACTCTCGCAAGAGACGTGATCACCGCAAAGCCCATTCGCCCGAGAGGCGAAGGGTCAACGCCCGGCAGCGCGATGCGCCCCCGGGCGCGTTTTGCTTTGGGCGTCTCGCGCGAAAACATCCCGCCCCGGCGGGTCAGGAGATACGCCCATGTTCGAGAGCCTTTCCGACAAGCTCTCCGGCATTTTCGACAAGCTCACCCGGCGCGGCTCGCTCACCGAGGCCGATGTCGGCGAGGCGCTGCGCGAAGTGCGCCGCGCCCTGCTCGAGGCCGACGTCGCGCTCGACGTGGTGCGCTCCTTCACCGACAAGGTGCGCGACCGCGCCGTCGGCGCCAATGTCATCAAATCGGTCTCGCCCGGCCAGATGGTCGTCAAGATCGTCAGCGACGTGCTGGTCGAGACGCTCGGCGAAACCGCCGAGCCGCTAAACCTCGACGTGCGCCCGCCGGCCTGCGTCATGATGGTTGGTCTGCAGGGCGCCGGTAAAACCACCACCACGGCGAAGATCGCGAAACGCCTCAACGAGCGCTACAAGAAGCGCGTGCTGATGGCCTCGCTGGACGTGAAGCGCCCGGCCGCGCAGGAACAGCTCGCCGTGCTCGGCCGCCAGGTCGAGGTCGACACGCTGCCGATCGTTCCCGGCCAGACGCCGATCCAGATCGCCCGCCGCGCGATGGAGACGGCCCGCCTGCAGGGCTATGACGTGGTGCTGCTCGACACCGCCGGCCGCACCCATATCGACGAGCCGCTGATGCAGGAGATGGCGGACATCAAGTCCTACGCCAGTCCGCATGAGATCCTGCTCGTCGCCGACGCGCTCACCGGCCAGGACGCGGTCAATCTCGCCAAGAACTTCGACGAGCGCGTCGGGCTGACCGGCATCGTGCTGACCCGCATGGACGGCGACGGCCGTGGCGGCGCGGCGCTGTCGATGCGTTACGTCACCGGCAAGCCGATCAAGCTGATCGGCTCCGGCGAAAAAATGGACGCGATCGACGAATTCGCGCCCAAGCGCATCGCCGACCGCATTCTCGGCATGGGCGACATCGTCGCGCTCGTCGAAAAGGCCGCCGCGGCGATCGACGCCGAGGAGGCGCGAAAGGCGGCCGAGCGGCTCGCCAAGGGCAAGTTCGATTTGCAGGATTTCGCCGACCAGCTCGGCCACCTCGAGAAAATCGGCGGCCTCTCCGGCGTGATGGGCCTCTTGCCCGGCGTCGCCAAGCTCAAGGACCAGATCGAAAAGGCGAATTTCAACGAGAAGGTCGTCAAGCGCCAGCGCTCGATCATTTTTTCGATGACGCCGAAGGAGCGCCGCAACCCCGATATTCTGAAGGCCTCGCGCAAGCGCCGCATCGCCGCGGGCTCGGGCGTCAAGGTGGAGGAGATCAACAAGCTCCTCAAACAGCACCGCATGATGGCCGACATGATGAAGGCGACGAAGCGCGGCGGCGGCGGCGGGCTGATGGGCAAGGCGGCGCAAATGCTCGGCCTCGGCGGCATGCCGATGCCCTCGCAGGAGGAGATCGCCAAGCTGCAGGAGAAAATGGGCGTCGCGCCGACCCCCGGCGGCCTGCCCGACGCGCCGCCCGCCGACCTCTTTTCGCAGAAGCCGGGCCTTCCGGGGCTCGGCGGCGGAAGCCTTCTGAAGGGGCTCAATCCGTTCGGAAAGAAAAAATAGGAGCGGCCTCGCTCCCTGTCTCTCACCTAAACACCCGAGGAAAAACATGGCTCTGAAGATTCGTCTCGCCCGCGGCGGCGCCAAGAAGCGCCCCTTCTATCGCGTCGTCGTCGCCGACTCGCGCAGCCCGCGCGACGGCCGCTTCATCGACAAGCTCGGCACCTTCGACCCGCTGAAGCCCAAGGACGCCGCCGACCGCTTGGTGCTCGACGCCGACAAGGCGAAGGAATGGGTGGCCAAGGGCGCCCAGGCGACCGACCGCGTCGCGCGCCTCTTGGAGAGCGTCGGCATTGGCAAGCGCGCGCCGCGCAACAATCCGCAGAAGGCGCAGCCGAAGAAGAAGGCCCAGGAGCGCGCCGCCGCCGCGGCCGCCGCCGCCGAGGCTGCTGAGTAAGTTCGCGCGCGCGGCCCTCGGGCCGCGCCATGCGCGCCTGAAGGCGCGCGGTCCGCCCCTCCCCTGGACCGCGCGCCTTCAGGCGCGCTTTCGTTCAGGGGCCCGGATGACCGCCAAAAACCTCGTCCTTCTCGGCCGTTTTGGCGCGCCGCATGGCGTGCGCGGCGAAATCCGCCTGCAGAGTTTTACCGCCAATCCGCTGGCGATCGGCGATTACGGTCCGCTGTTCGACGCGACAGGGGCGCGGCGCTTCGTGCTGACGTCGGTCCGGCCACAGGGCAAGGACATGCTGGTCGCGCGCGTCGAGGGGGTCGCGGATCGCTCAGGCGCCGAGGCGCTGACGGGCGTCGAGCTTTATATCTCGCGCGAAAACCTCCCCGAGCCGGAAGAAGAGGAATTCTATCTTGCCGATCTCGAGGGCCTGCGCGCCGAGACCGCCGAGGGCGCGCTGCTCGGCGAGGTGATCGCCGTGCGCAATTTCGGCGCCGGCGATATTTTGGAAGTCCGCCCGCAGCAGGGCGGCGAGACGCTGCTTTATCCCTTCACCAAGGCGGTCGTGCCGGTCGTCGATATTTCGGGCGGCCGCGTGGTGGTCGCGCCGCCGCAGGAGGTCGCGGCGGAGCCGGAGGGGGATTAGCCGCCCATGTCCAATCCGTCATTGCGAGCGCAGCGAAGCAATCCAGAGCCGCGGCGCGGCCCCTGGATTGCTTCGTCGCTTACGCTCCTCGCAATGACAGGGCGGCAACTCCGTGCCATAACCGCCCCATGTGGCGCGCGACGATCCTGACCCTGTTTCCCGAAATGTTTCCCGGCCCGCTCGGCCTGTCGCTCGCCGGCGACGCGCTGGCGCGGCATGTCTGGGCGCTGGAGACGCGGCAGATTCGCGAGCATGGGCTCGGGCGCCATCGCGCCGTCGACGACACGCCGGCCGGCGGCGGACCCGGCATGGTGATGCGCGCCGATGTGCTGGCCGCGGCGCTCGACGCCGCCGCGCCGCTCGACGATCCCCGCCCGCGCCTGCTGATGAGCCCGCGCGGCGCCCCGCTGACCCAGCGCCGCGTCCGCACTCTCAGCGAGGGGCCGGGCGCGATCATTCTCTGCGCGCGCTTCGAGGGCGTCGATGAGCGCATCATCGCCGCGCGCAAGCTCGAAGAAATTTCAATCGGCGATTACATCCTCTCGGGCGGCGAAATCGCCGCGCTCGCCTTGCTCGACGCCTGCGTGCGGCTGCTGCCGGGCGTGATGGGCGAAGAGGCCTCGGGCGATGAGGAAAGTTTCGAGACCGGCCTGCTCGAATATCCGCATTACACCCGCCCGCGCGACTTCGAAGGGCGCGAGATTCCGCCCGTTCTGCTCTCCGGCGATCACGCGAAGATCGCCCGCTGGCGGCACGAAGAAGCGCTGCGTCTCACCGAGGGGCGCCGCCCGGATTTGCTGAAAGGACGGGGGTAGAGGGCGCGGCGCGCCGGGGATGCCGGCCCGCCGGACTGCGCGCCTTCAGGCGCGCCCCCGCCGCGTCC
>JAWOLK010000176.1:0-9026 GCA_033853615.1 Beijerinckiaceae bacterium
CAGATGTCGACCTCGGCCTTCACCTCGGCCGAGGTGTTCACATAAGCGACGATCGGAACGCCCGGATATTGGCGGCGCAGCGCGCGCACGTCGGCGCCCGTGATCGAGGCCGCGAGCGAACAGCCCGCCTCGGCGTCGGGGATGAGCACGGTCTTTTCCGGGCTCAGAATCTTGGACGTCTCGGCCATGAAATGGACGCCGCCCTGCACGATGACGTCCGCGTCGGAGGCGGCCGCGAGCTTGGCGAGCTGGAGGCTGTCGCCGACATAATCCGAGACGCAATGGTAGATTTCCGGCGTCTGGTAATTATGCGCCAGAATCACCGCATTGCGCGCCCGCTTGAGATCGTTGATCGCCTTCACGTAAGGCGCGTGGAACGGCCATTCGACCGGCGGAATCACTTTGGCGACCCGCTCGTAGAGATGCGCGGTCGCCGCCTCGACCTCGGCGTTCCAAGCGAGGTCCGGCTTCGGCAGCACAGGGAAACGCGCCTTGGCGCGCGCCTCGATCGCGTTCCGGGTCTGCGCGGAGTCCGCGCCGCGGATCAATGTCGAGATGCTCATCATACGATCCCGCTCGCCGCTTATACTCATTCCGAGCATAAGTCAGGCATTGAAAAAACTCCGCGCCATGAGCCGGAGGCTGTTCGCGGAGTATCAGGCTTGCAAACCTTCGGCAACCTTACTCCGAGAATTGGCTGCAAGATATGCTCGCAGCGAGTATATGTCAAGGCGCGGTGTCTTCACGCCAAAACGCTTGTCTCACCAAGAGTTGGGCCGCGCCTTGCGGCGCCCGAGGCCCGGCGCGGGCGCGAAACCCGTCAGTGTCGCCGCATGGATAAAGGGAGTGTCAATCCCTCCGGTGAGATCCTGCCCGCGCATGGAGAGACGGAAGCGTTCCGCGAAAGGCTTCCGCAGACGGGGCGGCTGGCGCATGGGTCGGGCAATCGGAGATCGTCGCGCAGACCAGGAGGCGGAGGCCCAGCGGCCGCTTCTGTCCCGCATCTTTAGCCCCGACAATTGGCGCCGCGTCCTGGACGGCGATCCGCTCGCCTTTTTCGCGGCGCCATCCCCGCCGGAAGTCGTGGCGCGGGTCCGCGCCGCGCAACTGGCCGCCTTGGCCAAGAATACGCCGGTGATGATGGCGGCGACCTGCGTCAACGTGCTGCTGTTCCTCGCGGCGTCCCGCAGCGAGCCGCACGCGGGGGCCGCCTTTTTCTGGGGCGCGACGCTCATCGCCTTGTCGCTTTTCATCGGTTTGAGAAAGCTGCGCCGCCGCCGCCCGGCGCCGGCCGCCGCCTCGGTCCGCGGCATACATCTTGCCACCGTCTATGCGCTGGCGCATGGCGGGATTTGGGGAAATCTGCCGGCCTTTTTCTTCTTGCAGGCGCCGGCGCCGGAGCGTTTGTTGATCACCTGCCTGATCATCGGCGCCATGTGCGGCGGCGCCTTCGCGCTGTCGGCGGTTCCGGTGGCGACCTTCGCCTATGTCGCGCCGGTCGTCGCCGGCGCGGGGATTGCGATTTTCGTCAGCGGCGACCCCGTCTACAACGCCGTCGGCAGCCTGCTCATCGTCTATACGGCGGTGCTCGCCGTCGCGGTGACGCGGCGGGCGCGAACGCTTGCGACCATCTGCGCCGACGGCGCCCGGAAAGAGCAGGGCGCCTTCACCGACGAGCTGACGCGCCTGCCCAATCGCAGCCACTTTCGCGAGAAGCTTGCTGAGGCGCTCGAGGCCTACCACCAGGCCGGCGAGACTTTCGCGCTGATGTGCTGCGATCTCGACGGCTTCAAGGCGGTCAACGACACCATGGGCCATGCCGCGGGCGACCATGTGCTGGTGGAGGCGGCGACGCGGCTGCGCGCGACGACCCGCAAACACGACATCGTCGCCCGCATCGGCGGCGACGAATTTGCGCTGATCGCCACGGGCGTGCGGACCGAGCAGCAGGCGCGGCGCGTCGCCGAACGGATCATGGAGGCCTTCGCCGAGCCCTTTATCGTCGAGAGGCAGGCGCGGCCGATCACGATCAGCATCGGCATCGCCCAGGCGCCGGTCGACGGCGACGACATGGACACGCTGCTGCACAACGCCGACAGCGCGCTTTACGCCACCAAGCGCTCCGGCCGCGCCGGCTTCACCTTTTTCCGCGAGCGTTTCGCCTTTGTCTCGGAGCGGGCGACGCTCGAGTCGGAGCTTGTCCGCGCCATGGCGAACAAGGAGCTGTTCCTGGTCTTCCAGCCCTTCGCCGAGGCGGCGACGTTGCGCACCAAGGGGTTCGAGGCGCTGTTGCGCTGGAATCACCCGAGCCGCGGCGTGCTCGGCGCGAGCCAGATCGTGCCCCTGCTGGAGCGCGGCGGGCTGATCGAGACTGTCGGCGCCTGGGCGATCGAGGAGGCTGTGCGGGTCGCGTCGACCTGGCCGGCGCCGCTGCGGCTCGCAGTCAATGTATCGGCAATAGAGCTGCGCCGCGCGAGCTTCGTCGAGGCGCTGCGCGCGGCGCTCGCCGCCCACGCCTTCGAGCCCGGCCGGCTGGAGCTGGAGCTGACCGAATCGGCGCTGCTGCTCGATGGCGACAAGACGCTCGAAACGCTGCGGACGCTGCGCGCCCTCGGCGTGCGCACGGCGCTGGACGATCTTGGGGCCGGCTACGCCTCTCTCGCCAATCTCGCCGCTCTGCCGCTCGACCGGCTGAAGATCGACCGCTCCTTCGTCGCCGAGATGCTGTCGAATCCGGCCCGCCAATCGGTCGTGAAGGTCGCCGTGCTGCTCGCCCGGGCGATGGGCCTCGCCGTCACGGCCGAGGGCGTCGAGACGCAGGACCAGCTCGATTTCCTGCGCGACCTCGGGCCGATGGAGGCGCAGGGCTATCTGATCGGCGCGCCGCTTCCCGCCGGGGAACTTGCGCGCTTCCAGCACAGCTGCGCGGCCGAGGCGGCGGGGGAGACCCCTCTGGCGCTGGCGAGCTGAGCGGGGCGCGAATTGCCCGGCGGCGGGAAGCTGCTATAGACGGATCATGCCGCAGGACACGCAAAAATCCGTCTTCCCCCACCGCCATTTGCTCGGGATCGAAGGTCTGTCGCGCCTCGACATCCTCACGCTGCTCGACATGGCGGAGGAGGCGATCGAGGTCTCCCGTCAGGTCGAGAAGAAAAGCTCGAAACTGCGCGGGCGCACGCAGATAAACCTCTTCTACGAGGCCTCGACCCGCACCCAGGCCTCCTTCGAGATCGCCGGCAAGCGGCTCGGCGCCGATGTGATGAACATGTCGGTGGCGCAATCCTCGGAGAAGAAGGGCGAGACGCTCATCGACACGGCGATGACGCTGAACGCCATGCGGCCGGACATCATCGTCGTCCGCCATGCGCGCGCCGGGGCCGTGCATCTTCTCGCCAAGAAGGTCGATTGCTCGGTGGTCAACGCCGGCGACGGCGCCCATGAGCATCCCACCCAGGCGCTGCTCGACGCGCTGACGATCCGTCGCAACAAGGGTCGAATCGAAGGTCTGACGGTCGCAATTTGCGGCGACATCGTCCATTCGCGGGTGGCGCGCTCGAACATTCTGCTGCTCAGCGCGCTCGGCGCAAGGCTGCGCGTCGTCGGCCCGGCGACGTTGGCGCCGCAGTCGCTGGCGCGACTCGGCGTCGAGGTCTTTCACGACATGGAGCAGGGGCTGCGCGGCGCTGACATCGTCATGATGCTGCGCCTGCAGCGCGAGCGCATGCATGGCGCGCTGGTGCCAAGCTCGCGCGAATATTTTCATTTCTTCGGCCTCGACGAGGACAAGCTGCGCCATGCCGCGCCCGGCGCGCTGGTGATGCATCCGGGGCCGATGAACCGCGGCGTCGAGATCGATTCGGCGGTCGCCGACGGGCCGCGCTCGCTGATCCGCGAGCAGGTCGAAATGGGCGTCGCCGTGCGCATGGCGGTGCTGGAAGCTCTCGCGCAACATCTGCCGAATGTGTAAGATGACGGCAAAATGTCGCACAACGCGGAGAAGCGCGCGATGATGAAATTGATCCGGTTCGTCGGCTTGGTGTCACAGTCGATCTTTCTGCAGTTCCTCCACTTTTTCGGGCTCGTGGCCTTCCTGATCGCAGCGGCCCTCGGCTACTATCGGGTGAAGTCCTGGACGGTGCCGATCCTCGCGGTCGCCTGCGGCGTCTACGCCAATTATTATGTCGACATCGCCGATGTGACCTCGATTCTCGACAAGGCGAAGGCCGCCAATGAGCGCGGCGGCTTCCTCATCGTCGTTTATTTCGTGATCAGCTTCGCGGGCTATCTGGTCGGCGCCTATGTGCGCCATCATCACGACCGGCTGCGCAGCCGCACCGCGACCTGAAGTCCGCGGCGCCAAAGGTCGAGCCGCCGTTTTCTGGCGCTGCGCCCTTCCGCCTCATGACGGAAGGGCGTTTTCTTTTTTTCCTACAGCCCCTCGAACAGAGCGGTGGAGAGATAACGCTCGGCGAAGGAGGGGATGATCAGCACGATGTTCTTGCCCTCGGCCTCGGGCCGGGCCGCGATCTCGAGCGCCGCCGCCACAGCCGCGCCGGAGGAGATGCCGACCGGTATGCCCTCGATCCGCGCCAGCAGGCGGGCGGTGTCGAAGGCGGTCTGATTGCCGATGGTGACGATCTCGTCGATCACCGAGCGGTCGAGAACCGCGGGCACGAAGCCGGCGCCGATGCCCTGGATCTTGTGCGGCCCCGGCGGGCGGCCCGAAAGCACCGCCGAATCCTCGGGCTCGACCGCGACGACCCGCAATTGCGGCCGGCGCGTCTTCAGCGCCTGGCCGACGCCGGTGATGGTGCCGCCGGTGCCGACGCCGGAGACGAAATAATCGACCTCGCCATTGGTGTCGTTCCAGATTTCCTCGGCCGTGGTTACGCGATGGATCTCGGGATTGGCCGGGTTTTCGAACTGTTGCGGGATCACAGAGCCGGGGTGTTCGGCGGCGATCTCATGCGCCTTGGCGACTGCGCCCTTCATGCCCTGAGCCGCCGGCGTCAGCACCAGCTCGGCGCCGAGCAGCGCGAGCATCTTGCGCCGCTCGATCGACATGGACTCGGGCATCACCAAAATGAGGCGGTAGCCGCGCGCCGCCGCGACGAAGGCGAGGGCGATGCCGGTGTTGCCCGAGGTCGGCTCGATCAGCACGGTCTTGCCGGGCGTAATCTTGCCGCTCTTTTCCAGCGACTCGATCATGCTGACGCCGATGCGGTCTTTGACGCTGGCGATAGGGTTGAAAAATTCGAGCTTGGCGAGAAGGTTCGCTTTCACGCCCTTTTCGCGGGCGAGCCGGTTGAGCCGCACCAGCGGCGTGTCGCCGATGGTCTGGGTGATCGACTCATAGATGCGGCCGCGGCCGGGCTTGTGCGGCGGCGTGAAATTCGGCGATCCGTTCGACATTCTGGCGTGCTCCTCCTGGCGCGTTTGACGCGCGCGTTGATTTCTTCAAAACGACAGCTTGAATCCGACCAAGGCCATTGTGCCCGCCAGCACCGGGCGCAGAACGCGATCCGGAATTCTCGCCGCGAGATGGCTGCCGAGCGCGATGCCGGGCAGCGAGCCGATCAGCAGCGATGCGAGCAGGCCCCAATTCACGCCGCCCATGAACCAATAGCCGAGACCCGCGACGAAGGTCAGGGGCACGGCATGGGCGATGTCGGAGCCGACGAGACGCACTGTCGGCAGGCGCGGGTACAGGGCGAGCAGCACTGTCATGCCGATGGCGCCGGCCCCGACCGACGACACCGTCACCAACACGCCGAGGAACGCGCCGAGCGCGACGGTCAGCAAGGTCGTCTGCCGCTCGCTGAGCCCGTCGGTGTGCCGGGCGATGTAAGCAAGCGTCCAGCGACGGCAGAGAATCACGACCGCGGTGAGGATGAGCGCGAAGCCGAGCGCCGAGGTGATCAGGCCGTTCGCGGCATGACCATGGGTCTTGCCGAGCCAGGAGAGAAACACAAGCGAAACGACCGTAGCCGGCACGCTGCCGCAGGCGAGCCGCCGCGTCACTTTCCAGTCGATCGTCTTGTTCAGCCCATGCACCAGAGTGCCGTTGCTCTTGGTGATGGCCGCGTAAAGAAGATCGGTGCCGACCGCCGTCGAGGGCGAGAAGCCGAAGAGCAGAACCAAAATCGGCGTCATCAGCGAGCCGCCGCCGACGCCAGTGAAGCCGACGAGACAGCCGACGATCAGGCCGGAGAGGGAATAGAGCGGATTGATGGCGTGCAGGAGATCAAGCACCGGCGCCGTCCTCCAGTTTCGCGAGCGCGACGTCGGTCGCTTTGACGATCGCGATCACTTCCGAACCGACTTGCAGGCCGAGATGGCGCAGCGAGCGCGTCGTGATCACCGACGTCACAATGCCGGAAGGCGTTTCGACGTCGACCTCCGACACGACCGACCCCAGAACGATTTCAACGATCCTGCCGCGAAACTGGTTCCGAGCGTTGATGGCTTGTATGGGCATGAAAATCTCTCTCAAATTCCCGCGGCCTCGGCAATGTGGCGGCTGCGCTGCGCCTTTTGGATCGCCTCGGGGAAGGGAAGCGCCGTGGTCGCCTTGATGCGCTCCATGGCGAAGCGCGAGACGACATTGCGCAGCGGGATCACCGCGACCAGCCGCTTGTAGAAGGCGTCGAAGGCGCTCATGTCCGGCACGACGACATGCAGCAGATAGTCGACGTCTCCCGCCATGCGGTAGAATTCGACCACTTCCGGCATGTCCGCGACATTGCGGGTGAAGCGGTCGAGCCAGGCCTGCGAGTGCTCGCCCGCGACCACCGAAACGAACACCGACAGGCCGAGCCCGAGTTTTTCGCGCGACAGGAGCGCGACCCGGCGCTCGATCACCCCGTCGTTCTCGAGCCGGCGGATGCGCTTCCAGCAGGGGGCGGAGGAAAGTCCGACGCGGGAGGCGACATCGGCGATGGACACAGAGGCGTCTTCCTGGAGGATGCCGAGAATCTTTTGATCGATCGCGTCCATTGAACCAGCTCCGGGCGGGCCGCCGTTTCGTTCCGAACCCTGCGGCGGTGGCGCAGGGAGAATTTCTTTCATAGTCCAGTAATATGCTAAACTTTGTCAAGCGGGCTTGGCGCTTATTTCGCGCTGCGCTGCGGCGCCCGGTGGACAACTGCCTCGCGGATAATCGCGCGTGGGGGTGATTACCCTTGCACGGCTGCGGGATAGGGCGGATGTATGAGCCGCGGCCGCAGCCCGGCGAGACCTCGCCGCCGGCGCTGAGCGGCAGCGCTCGCGCGCTTGGGCCCAGCCCCGCGCAGAGGCGCGGGCGCGAAAAAGGATTTTCCTTTTTCCGGCTTTGCGGTAACGCGATAGAGGACGGGAGGGACTCTTGGCCCGATGCTGACGAAGAAAGCGAAATACGGCCTCAAGGCCATGGTCTATCTTGCCGGAATCGAGCCAGGCCAGCCGGCGCTCGTCGCCGATATTGCGAAAAACAATCAGATCCCGAAGAAGTTTCTGGACGCGATTCTCGGCGAATTGCGCAACGCCGGTTTCGTCCATTCCAAGAAGGGGAAGGGCGGCGGCTATACGCTCGCCCGGCCGGCCGCCGAGATCGGCGTCGGCAACATCATCCGCGTGCTCGACGGTCCGCTCGCGCCGATCCAATGCGCGAGCCGCACCGTTTACCGGCGCTGCGACGACTGCGTCGACGAGAATCACTGCGCAGTGCGCCTCCTGATGATCGAGGCTCGCGAGGCGATCACCGGCGTTCTCGACAAGACCTCGCTCGCCGAGATGCGCGCGCTGGCCGAGACCGGCGCGCCGGAGCTCGCCCTTTTGGAGACGCCGGCCCGCTAGATCGGCGATGGACAGGAGCGGGCGCAAATTTTATAAGGCCGGCGGAGCTGCGGTGCGCAGCGCAATATTTTCAGAAGGCCGGCGCTCCAGCCGGGGACAACATGGGCGAAGCAGCTTTGGCGACGCAAGCGCAAGACATTCGAGAAGGCGGCGCGGCGACGGCCGTGTTGCGGCGGACGATGGTCGATCGCCAATTGCGTCCGTTCGACGTGACCGACGTCCCGGTTCTCCAGCGTTTTCTCGATCTGCCGCGCGAGCTGTTCCTGCCGCGGGAGCTCGCCCCGCTCGCCTATTCCGACCGGACGATCACGCTCAAGGCCTCCGGCCGCGTGATGGAGCCGCCGCTGGTTCTCGCCCGCCTGCTGCAAGGCGCGGAGATCCGTGAGACGCACAAGGCTCTCGATATCGGCGGCGCGACCGGCTATCCGGCGGCGCTGCTGTCGGGCCTCGCGCGCGAGGTCGTCGCCCTGGAAAGCGATCCGGCGCTCGCGGCCCAGGCGCGGGCCAATCTCGCCGCAATCGGCGCGACCAACGTGTCCGTCGAAACGGGTCCGTTGCAGGCGGGCGTTCGCAACAGGGCGCCCTTCGACGTGATCATCATTCATGGTCGCGTCGAGCAGGGGTTGGACACATTGTTTCAGCAGTTGACCCCCGACGGGCGCCTCCTCGCCTTCATCAAGGACGAGATCGACGGCGGCGAACGCGTCGTCCGCTTCGAGCGCTCGGGCGGCAAGGCGGCGGGCGAGCGCTCTCTGTTCGACGCCTGCGCGCCGATTCTCCCCGGTTTCGAGAAAGCGCCGAGCTTCGTCTTCTGAGAAGACGAATCATTCTTGATCGTGTAGCGTCATTTGTCGTGTTCGTGAGTCGCATACGGTCCCGGCGCATCATTTGCGCCGGGCGGCCCTGAGTAGTCTTCGCTTGTTCGTCTTATTTTCGAGGGCGCCGGATGCGGTGGATGGCCAGCGGGCCAAGATCGAAGGGCGCACGGCCTCGCCTTGCCAGCGGGCGCCCAGTCGTTCTTCTGGTCTTCGTCAGTATTGCCCAGGTCCTGAGCGGTGCGTGGCGACCCGCCCATGCGGAGACGCTGCTCTCGGCTTTGGCGCGGGCCTATGAGGGCAATCCGGATATCAACCAGACCCGCGCCTCGGTGCGCGCGCGTGACGAGGATGCGCCGCGGGCGCGCGCCGGATTGC
>JAWOLK010000177.1:0-2904 GCA_033853615.1 Beijerinckiaceae bacterium
CGAGCGATGGGCTCGCGGCGCGGCGCTAGCCCGGCGGGACCGGACGCGCGCCGCCAGATGGGGGGAGGGGCGCTATTGTTGCGTCGAGGAAGCGCAAGGCGGCGGATGGGTGGCGCAACGACCGAGCCGCGTGATAGCAAGCTTGCTACCATGAAAGAGAGAGGCCGCTTCCGCAGCGCTTCGAAATCTCTCCAAGTCCTTTAAAGTTCTGGCTCCCCGAGTAGGACTCGAACCTACGACCTAGCGATTAACAGTCGCGTGCTCTACCAGCTGAGCTATCGGGGAACGACCGACCTTCGTCGTCGATGGAGGGCGTATAACAAGCCCGAACTGATTTGCAAAGCCCTCTTTTTTGCCCCCCTGTTGAAAACCTGCGCTCACGCTGCCGGCGGGAAGGCGGCGCGGGCCGCGGCGACGTCCTCGGGCGTCGGCAGGCCCGCCTCATTGCCGAGATGCTGCACCTTATGCGCCGACGCGCCGCGGGCGAATTCGAAATGCGCGCGCCATGGCGCGTCCGGCTCGGCGAGATAGGCGGCGCAATATGCGCCGTGAAACACGTCGCCCGCGCCCGATGTGTCGACGATCTTCTCCGCCGGCACGGCCAGCGCCGGCTGGCGCGAGACCTCGCCCGTCTCGTCATACCAGAGCATGCCGCGCTCGCCCTGGGTCACGCCGCCGATCCGGCAGCCTTTGGTCTTCAGATAGCCGAGCATCCCTATGTCGGACAGCCGCATCTGTTCGCACATCGCCTCGGACACGATGGCGACGTCCACGAAGTCGAGCAGCTCCTCGATACGGGGCCGCGCCGCCCCGCCGTCCAGCGAGACCAGCAGTCCGGCCTCGCGCCCGGCCTTGGCGTAATGGAGCGCCGCGTCGATCATATGGCCGTCGAGATGCAAGAGCCTCGCCGAGGAGATGTCGAGGCGGGGGAAGGACTGGAGGAAGTGATTGTCGCGGGCGCGCAGGATTGAGCGCTTCCCGTCATTCGGCCAGACGAAGGACAGCGACGAGCGCGCCACCCGGCGCGGATGCACGCGCAGGCCATAGGCCCCCGCCATATCCATGAACATATGGCCGAGCCAGTCGTTGGCGATCTGGGTCACGAGGTCCGGCGGATGGCCGAGCTTGGCGCAGGCGAAAGCGGCCGTCACCGCATTGCCGCCGAAAGAGACGGCGTAATCCTGCGCCACGGCTTTTTCGTCGCCCTTCGGCAGCGCGTCGGCGCGCATGGTGACGTCTACGTAGCTGTGGCCGATGAATAAAGCGTCCAACGCAAGGCTCCCGGTGAGAAGTCGAGCCGCGGAATCAGACCGAAAAACTCGTGCCGCAGCCGCAGGAGGATGCGGCGTTCGGATTTTCGATGCGGAAGGACTGGCCCATCAGATCGTCGATGAAGTCGATTCTCGCGCCGAGCAGAAAGGGGAGCGACGTCTGGTCGATGACGACCCGCGCGCCGTCGCGCTCGACCACGAGATCATCGGCGGCGGGCTCTTGCGCCACGGCGAAGGAATATTGAAAGCCCGAGCAGCCGCCGCCGTCGACGCCGACGCGAAAAACAGCGCCCGCCGGCTCGTCGGAAAGAATCGCGAGAATGCGTTTTGCCGCAGCCTGGCTGAGTTCGACGCTCATGTCCGCCCCTTCGTGAAAATCTCTCGTGACCTGCGCGCCTTGCGCGCCGCCCCGACAGCGCGGAAGATAGGCTGAGTTCTTTGGCCTTTCAATGACAGGAGACTTCTGCTTGGCGGCGCGCCTGCCTCTCGCGCCCTTCGCCTGCGACGCGGCGCAGTCGCGGGGGCGCCTTTATGCCGAGCGGCCGTCGCCGACGCGCAGCGCCTTTCAGCGCGACCGCGACCGCATCATCCATTCGACCGCCTTCCGCCGCCTCGCCCATAAAACGCAGGTTTTCGTGCCGCTCGACGGCGATCATTTTCGCACGCGGCTGACGCATACGATAGAGGTCGGCCAGATCGCCCGGGCGCTGGCGCGGGCGCTCGCTTTGGACGAAGACCTGGCCGAGGCGGTGGCGCTCGCCCATGATCTTGGCCATACGCCCTTCGGCCATGCCGGGGAGGGGGCGTTGGAAACCTGCATGGCGCCCTTCGGCGGCTTCGATCACAACGCCCAGGCGCTGCGGGTGGTGACGCTGCTGGAGCGCCGCTACGCCCGTTACGACGGGCTCGATCTCTGCTGGGAGACGCTGGAGGGACTCGTCAAGCACAATGGCCCGCTTGCCGGACCGCACGCCCGCAAGCCTTTGCCGCGCTACATCGCCGAATTCAACGCGGTCTTCGACCTGGAGCTTGCGAGCTTCGCCAGCGCCGAAGCGCAGGCGGCGGCGCAGGCGGACGACATCGCCTACAACGCCCACGACATAGACGACGGGCTCCGCGCCGGGCTGTTTTCGCTCGAAGACCTCGCCTGCGTCCCCTTCATCGGCGGCTTGCTCGAAGAAATTCATGCGCTGCATCCCGGGCTCGAGCGCCCGCGCGTCATTCACGAGCTGACCCGGCGGGTCATCACCCGTTTCGTCGAGGATGTGATTGAGGAATCGCGGCGGCGCATCGCCCGGGTCGCGCCCAAGACGCCGGCCGAGGTCCGCGCCGCGGGCGAGGCGCTCGTCGCGTTTTCTCCGCCGATGGCCGAGGCCGAGCGGGCGATAAAAAAGTTTCTGTTTCCCAATATGTATCGCCACCCGAAAGTGATGGGCGTGTGGGAGCAGGCGCGCGCCGCGATCTCGCGGCTGTTCCCGGCCTTCTACGAGACGCCGGCCCTGATGCCGCCGGAATGGGCGGCGCAGGCCGAGGCGAGGCGCGGCGAAGAGCGGGCGCGCATCGTCGCCGATTACATCGCCGGCATGACCGACCGCTATGCGCTGGGCGAGTGCCGGCGGTTGTTTGGGGACGC
>JAWOLK010000178.1:0-6386 GCA_033853615.1 Beijerinckiaceae bacterium
CGCGCGCTCTCCCGTGTTCGGAAGAGCGCGCGCGGCGCTGGCTGTTGATCGGGCGTCAGGCCGTGAAAACGGCCACAAATCCTTGCGGCGTCGGGAGGCCGGCCTGCGCGGCGAAGCGGCGCGTCGCCTCGGCCAGCTCATTGGTGTGCTTCAGGAAGCTCTCATAGCGCTCGCTGGCGAATTTCGATTGCAGCGCCACGACGTCGCACAGCGTCCTCGCCTTGCCCAGCTCCTCGGTGAAGTCCAGCAGGGCGTTGGCGCTCTCGGTCCAAAGCGCGAAAGGGTTGAACGGCCAGGCGCTCGACGACGCATAAGCGCTCGTGTCCCGCGGGTCCACGCGGCTCTCGAAGCGCTCCGAGGGCTCGGCCGCCTTGACGAGCGCCGACTCGAAAGCGAAGGGCTCGCGTTCCGGAGGGCTGGCCGGCTCGGCCGCCGCGACCACGGCCGCTTCGATGATTTGGGGCGTTTCGCCTGCGGCTTTGTCTTCTGCGGCCGCCGGCTCTTCCGCCGGCAGATCGGGAAGCTTCGCCTCGATCTCGGGCGCAGGCGTCTTCACGGGCCGCTGCTTTCCGCCGAATTTGGGATGCGTTGCCATTGCGGGCTCCTTTTCTCGCTCACATCAAGCGCGGAGTCTTGCTGACGCAAGCCCGGCGCCGGGACCTGCAGCCAGGCCCGTTCCGGCGGGGCCGGACGGAGCCTTTGATTCGTGCTTTCCGCCCGGCCGCGCGCGGCGCAGGGCGGAAAACGGTTGACCCGGAGCCCGGGTTACTTGCTGGTCGTCGCCTTGGTGATCGCGGCGCCGAGTTCGCGCGTCTGCTCCTGGAAGGCGTCGAACTGCGACTTCAGGAAGTCCGACTGGAGGGCGAGGACCTCCTGCACGTCCTTCGCGTGAACGAGCTTCTGCGCAAGGTCGAAGGCCGCCTTCACATTGGTTTCGGCATAGCCGAGCGCCTTGACGCCGACTTCCTTGCCGGGGATCGGCAGCGGCGCGGAATCGAGCGAGGTGATCGCCTTCTGCGCGGCGCCGGCGAATCCCTCGAACGCCTTGCGGGCCTGCTCGACGCTCTTCTCGGCGAAGTCCCGCATCTCGGTCGGGATTTGATAATTTGTGCCGTTCATGGACGTAAATCTTCCCCAGATAAGATGTGAGCGGCCGGCTCGGCCGCGTGGTGACGCCGGCGCCCGCCTTTCGCCCGCGCGCCCGGAACATGCCCAGGCAGGAAGCACCATGGACCAACTTATGCTGCGATGCAACAAAAATTGTGCAGCGCGCAGGAAACAGGCGGCAAGGGTTCGTCACGGCGTTCATCATGAATCGTCAAAACCGACGAAAAACCGCGTAATCGCATGGACCGCCGCGCGTTGAGCGATTAAGGTTCCATTAACCCAGAGCTGCGGATCTTCTCGGTTTTCGAGGGCTCCGCGCTTTGCGCCAGCTTTCGCCCGTCGAGGTCCGAGTAGGATGAGCGTAACCGGCAAATCAGAGGAGGAAGCGAGGGCGGCGGCGCTTACGGCGCGCGATACCGCGCTTGCGACCCTGTCCGCCGCCGGCGCCCCGATCCTGGCGCTGACCGGCGATCCGCTGCGCGCCGTCTACGCCAATCCCACGGCGATCCAGATCTTCGGCGCCGATGTCGCGGCCTTTGGCGAGGCGCTGCTGCGCGGCGAGGAGCAGCTCGCCGAGCTGCTGACGGAAATCCCGCCGGGCGCTGCGCCGCGGCTGGAGCGGCTGCGCGTGCCGGCCGGCGCGGAGCGTCAGGCCGTCACGGCGCTGTGCCGCCGGCTCGACGATGAGCGTGGCTTTGTCTGTTACGCCATCGCCGTGCTCGGCATGCGGGCGCCGACGCCCGCCGAAGACCCGGCCGCCGGCGAAGCGAAGCTGCGCGCCGAACTCGCCGCCCGCCATGGGGCGCGGCCGCAGCGCTTCGTCTGGAAGACGGACGCCGAGGGGCGCTTCGTCGAAATAAGCCCGGCGCTCGCCGAGATCGCCGGCGCGAAGAACGCCGATCTCCTTGGCCGCGGCGTCACGGAGGTCGCGGCGGCGCTCGGGCTCAGCGACGCTTTTCCGCAGGCGGTCGCGGCGCAAAAATCCTGGAGCGGCGTCGAAACCTCCTGGCCGCTGGAGGCGGCCGGGGCGCGCGCGCCGGCGCGGCTCGGCGGCATGCCGGCCTATGACGCGGAGCGCCGTTTCGCCGGCTTCCACGGCTATGGCGTTCTCGATCTCGCCAATGTCTTCCTGGCCGATGTCTCTCCGGCCGAAGCCCCCGCGCCCGGGCCGCCGCGCTCGGAGCCCGCCCCGCCCTTGGCCGAGCAAACTTCGCCAGTCCTTTCGGTGGAGGAAGCCGCCGTCGCCTTCCAATGGCAGGAGGAGGAAGCCGCGCCGAGCCCGCCCGCCAATGTCGTGCCGCTGCGCCCGCATCTGCCGGCCGGCCCCGGCCTCACCGCCACGGAGCGCACGGCCTTCGACGAAATCGCCCGCACGCTCGGCGCGGGCGCGTCCGGCGCGGCGCGCGCGCTGCTGGAGCATGTCGGCCGCGCGGTCGAGGGCGAGCCCCGGCCGGAGCCTGCGCCGCTGCGCGAGGAGGTCCCGCAGCGGGCCGCGCGGCTGCTCGACCGCCTCCCCGTCGGCGTGCTGGTGGCGCGCGGCGACGTGGCGCTCTACGCCAACCGCACCCTGCTCGACTATCTCGGCTACGCCGACATTGCGGCGCTGGAGGCGGACGGCGGGCTGGCCCGGGTCTTTTTCGGCCGCGCCCCTCGAGACCTCTCGCGCATGACGCCCTTCCACCGGATCTCGGTGCAGGCGCAGGACGGCGATCCGATCGAGGCCGACGCGCATCTCCAGATCATCGATTGGGACGGCGGCAGCCCGGCGACGCTGATCACGCTGCGCCGTCGTCGGGCCACGCCCGCCGAAGGGCTCGCCGGCGTCGCGGCCCAGGCGCTGCTCGACGCGATGAGCGAGGCGGCGCTGCTCGTCTCGCGCGACGGCCGCATTCTGCGGGCCAACGACGCTTTCGCAAAGCTTGCCCAGAGCGGCGCGGGCGCCCTGATCGGCCAGGATCTCCCCGCGCTTCTCGGCGAGGAGGCGGGCCGTCTCGTCAAGGAGCGGCTGGCGCGCGCCGGCGAGACGCCGCTGGAGCCGCTGCGCATTTTGCTGAAGACGCGGCGCGGCGCGGCGGCGATGCAGTTTTTCGCGCGCAGCCTGGGGAGCCCGGACGGCCCGGTCTGCGTGACGCTGCGCGAGCCGGCCGCGACCCAACGCAGCCGCGAGGAGCTGGAGGCGGCGCGCGCCGAGGCCGAGCGCTCCAGCGCCGCCAAATCGGAATTTCTCGCCCGCGTGTCGCATGAAATCCGCACGCCGCTGAGCGCCATTCTCGGCTTCGCGGAAGTCATGATGGAGGAGCGCTTCGGCCCGATCGGCTCGGAGCGCTACAAGGAATATTTGAAGGACGTGCACGCGTCGGGCGCGCATGTGCTGAGCATCGTCAATGATCTGCTCGATCTCTCGAAAATCGAGGCCGGCAGGATGGAACTGTCCTTTGGCCGCGTCGACGCCAACGCCATCATCGGCGAATGCGTGTCGATCATGCAGCCGCAGGCCAATCAGGAGCGGGTCGTCATCCGCCTCGCCCTGTCCTCGCGCCTGCCGCCGATCCGCGCCGACGAGCGCGCGCTGAAGCAGATCCTGCTCAATCTTTTGTCCAATGCGGTGAAATATAACGAGCCCGGCGGACAGGTGATCGTCTCCAGCGCGCTGACAGATGCGGGCGCGGTCGTGATCCGCGTCAAGGACACCGGCATCGGCATGACGCAGGAAGAGATTCAGACGGCGCTGGAGCCTTTCCGGCAAGTCGCCACGACGCGCCGCACGGGCGGCACCGGGCTCGGCCTGCCGTTGACCAAGGCGCTGATCGAGGCCAACCACGCCTCCTTCGCCATCAAGAGCCGCAAGAACGACGGCACGTTGATCGAGGTCGTCTTCGCGCCGCCGCAGGTGCTCGCGGCGGAATAGATGGCGGCGGTCGATCTCAACGCCGATCTCGGCGAAGGCTTCGGCGTCTGGCGGATGGGCGACGACGCCGCAATGCTCGACATCGTCAGCAGCGCCAATGTCGCCTGCGGCTTCCACGCCGGCGATCCCGACATCATGGCGCGGGTCTTCACGCAAGCGAAGGCGAAGGGGGTCGCCATCGGCGCGCATGTGAGCTTCCCCGATCTCGCCGGCTTCGGCCGCCGCCCGTTGCCGATGACGGCCGCCGAGATCGAGCGGGCCGTCGCCTATCAGCTCGGCGCGGCGCTCGGCATGGCGGCCTATGTCGGGGCGCGGGTGACGCATGTGAAGGCGCATGGCGCCCTCGCCAATCTCGCCGAGCGCGACGCCGGCGTCGCCGACGCCATCGCGCAGGCGGTGCGGGCGGTGGATCGCGCGCTCGCGCTGCTCGCCATTGCGCTGAGCGAGCAGGTTCGCGCGGCGCAGCGCGCAGGGCTCGCGGTCGCGCATGAGATTTTCGCCGACCGCGCCTATACGGAGGAGGGCCGCCTCGCCCCGCGCGCGCAGCCGGGCGCGGTGATCCACGATGCCGGCGCCGCGGTCACGCGCGCGCTGGCCATGCTCGATGCCGGCGCGCTCATCACGCTCGGCGGCAAGCGTCTGCCGACGCCGATCGACTCCATCTGCGTGCATGGCGATACGGCCGGCGCGGTCGAGATGGCGCGGGCGCTGAAGGCGGCGCTCGCCGGGGCAGGGTGGACCATAAAACCTTTCGCCGGGGCGTGAGATGCTCTACGCGGCGCCGCGCTTTCTCAACGTCGGCGAGGCGGCCCTGTCGGTCGAATTCGGCGACAGCGTCGCGCCCGACATCAACGCCCGCGTGCTGGCGCTCGACGCCGCCTTGCGCGCGGCCCCGCCCGAGGGGCTGCTGGAGACGGCCCCGACCTACCGCGCGCTGATCCTTCACTACGAGCCGCTCGTGCTGTCGCGCGCCGCGCTGATCGCGCATGTGGAAGCCTCGCTCGCCGATGGCGCAACTCCCGAGCCCGCGCGCGGAAAAATCTGGCGCGTTCCCTGCTGCTACGCGCCGCCGCTTGCCGAAGACATCGCCGCCGCCGCCGAGGTTCTCGGCCTCCCGCCCGAGCGGCTCGCCGCGTTGCACGCGGGCGCCGAGTATCGCGCCTATATGTATGGCTTCGCGCCGGGCTGGTGCTATCTCGGCGGCCTGCCGGCCGAACTCGCGACGCCGCGCCGCATGAGCCCGCGCGGGCCGACGCCTCCCGGCGCGGTGCTGATCGGCGGCGGCCTGTCGCTGATCGGCACGAATCCGATGCCGACCGGCTGGTATGTCATCGGCCGCACGCCGGAGCGGCTGATCGCGCTCGACCGCGACCCGCCCTTTCTGATCGCGCCCGGCGATCTCCTGCGCTTCGCGCCCGTGGATCCCGCGACTTTCGCGGCGCTCGAGGCCCGCGCCGCCGCGGGTGAGATCCTGTTGCGGCGGGAGGCGGCGTGAGCGCGCGGCTGCTCATTCGCGCCGCCGGGCCGGGCGTCACGCTTCAGGACGCCGGGCGGTTCGGCTGGCTGCGCTTCGGCGTGACACCGGCCGGGCCGATGGACGCCGGCGCCTTCGCCGCCGCGACGCTGGCCGCCGGCCTGCCGCACGGCGCGGCGATCGAGGTTTCGCTCGGCGGGATCGAACTCGAAGCGGAGGGCGGCGCGGTCGGCCTCGCCATCGCTGGCGGCGAATTTCATGTCGCGCTCGACGGCGCGCCGCTGCCGCCCTGCTGCGCGCTGCGGCTTTCGCCGGGCGCCCGGCTTTCGATCCGCGCCGGGGCCAGCGGCGCCTGGTGCTATGTCGCGCCTTTCGCGCGCTTCGATCTGCCGCCGGCGCTGGGCGCGCTCGCCACGCACACGCGCGCGGGGCTCGGCGGTTTGCAGGGCCGGGCGCTCAAGGCCGGCGACGCGCTGCCGCTCGCCGATGTCCGCGAGGGGCCGCCGGCGCCGCAATTTTTGCACGCGCCTTGGCTGGAAGGTGAAACAGGCCCGCTGCGCCTGCTGCTCGGCCCGCAGGACGATTATTTTACGCCAGAAGCGATCGGGACGCTGTTTTCCGCCCGCTGGAGTCTTTCGCCGCAGAGCGACCGCATGGCCTATCGGCTGGAGGGCCCGCCGCTCGCCCATGCGCGCGGCCACGACATCGTTTCGGACGGCGTCGCCTGCGGCGCGATACAGGTTCCGGGCGACGGCATCCCGCTCGCGCTAATGGCGGACCGCCAGCCGACCGGCGGCTATCCGAAGATCGCCGCGGTGATCGGCGCCGATCTCGGCCGGCTGGCGCAGACGCGCCCGGGTCAGACGATCACTTTCCGCCGTGTGGACTGGCCGGAGG
>JAWOLK010000179.1:0-6749 GCA_033853615.1 Beijerinckiaceae bacterium
GCTCTTCCTCCTCGCGCTTGCGCGCCTCGGCGGCGGCGCGCTCCACGCGCTCGCGCGCCTCGCGCTCGGCGCGGGCCTTCGCGTCCGCCTCGGCCCGGCGCCGGTCCTCCTCCTCGCGATGCCGCGCATCGACCAACGCCCGCGCCCGCGCCTCGCGCTCGCGGTCGGTCAGCCCGCGAACGGCGCCGCCGGCCTTGCGGGCGGGGGAGGGCGTCGGCTCGGCTTTCTTTCTCGCTGGCGTTGCAGCGGCTGCGGACGTCCTGCGGGGTTCGGGCCGCCTGGCCTCGGCCTCGGCGCGTTTGGCCGCAGCTTCGGCGCGCTCTTTCTCGGCGCGGGCGGCCTGTTCCGCTTCCGCCTGCTGGCGGGCCTGCGCCGCAGCGCGCTCTTCGCTTTCCTTTTGCGCGCGCTCTCGTTGCGCTTGCTCTTGTTGCGCACGCTCTTGTTGCGATTGCTGCTCTCGCGCCTCCCGCTCGGCCGCGTCGCGCGCTGCGCGCTCCGCTTCCTCGCGCGCGGCGTCCTGTTCGGCGCGCAGGCGCTCGGACTCTTCGCGCGCCTCGCGCCGTTGTTGTTCTTCACGTTCTTCGCGGGCGCGCGTTTCCGCCTCGGCGCGGCGGCGCTGCTCTTCCTCGCGCTTGCGGGCGTCGAGAAGGGCGCGGGCGCGGGCCTCGCGCTGTTCTTCGGTGAGGGAGCCGGCCGCAGCCTTGGCGGCGGCGCGCGCGCCCTGCTGCGCCGCGGGCGCCGGCCGCGCGGCCTCGGCGGGCGCTGCTTTCTGCGCGCCGGCCTCGGTCTGCGCGGGCGTTTTCGCCTCGCCATGGCTCGGGGCCCGGCGCTTCACCTTTTCGACCATCACGACGCGTGAGCGGCCGTGGGCAAAATTCTGGCGCACCACGCCGCGCTCGACCCCATGCGGCTCGAGAGTGACGGGCTTTGCGATGGTCAAGGTCTTGCTGCCGGAGTTGCTTTCGCTCATTCAGTTGTCCGATCCTGGGGGCTGGCGGCCCGTTATTGTGCTGTCGATCCGCCGTCGGCGGCGCGCTCGGCCGGAGCGCGGGGCCTCTCGGCCCATTGGACTGGCGGTCGACGATTGGTGGCGCCCCAGCCTGCTCCGGATTGATTTCGCGGGGCCAATGCCCCGTTGCGAGGGTGCTGAATAACCGGGCGGCGGCGTCTCGACCATAGATGGTTTGAAAAAACTGCGAAACAAGTGTTTACGGCAAGTTCGCAAGCGCCTCAACCGGCTTTCCGCATCGCCGGCGATAATTCGGAGGCGTTTCGGCTGCGCGAGCCGCTGGGGAAGGACATGATACAGGTCACGAGAAGCATCGCCCTCGACGACAGCGAGCTGCAGGAGGATTTCCTGCGCGCCTCCGGCGCCGGCGGACAAAATGTGCAAAAGGTCGAAACCGCGGTGCAACTGCGCTTCGACGTGCGCAATTCGCCCAATCTGCCGCCGCGCGTCAGGGAGCGGCTGGAGAAGCTCGCCGGGCGGCGGCTGACCAAATCCGGCGTGCTGGTCATCACCGCGCAGCGCCACCGCACCCAGGAGCGCAACCGCGCCGACGCGCGCGAACGCCTCTTCGCCCTGATCCGGGAGGCCGCGACGCCTCCGCCGCCGCCGCGCCGCGAGACCAAGCCGACGCTCGGCTCGAAGCGGCGACGTCTCGAAGGCAAGAAGCTGCGCTCCGGAATCAAGGCGCTGCGCGGCAAGCCGGAGGACTCTTGACAAACAGACGGCGGCGTCAACTCTGATGCGGACCGATCATCTGATAAAGCGTCGCCTCGATCTTGCGCCAGATCTTGGCTTGTTCATTCTCCCCCTTCTGTTCGAAGGCCGCGGCCTTCTGCGCGGCTTCGGCGACGGCTTTGGAGCCGTGCGCCTCGAATAATTGACGGGCGTAGCCCTGAATGTCGGCTTCTTCCATCCCGCTCCTCCCGCGTTCTTCGCCGAGCGTCGCGCCGCTCCCGCGCGTCTCGCGCCGGCGACGATCTCTTAAATATGCGCCGAGGCGTTCGATGAAAGCAGCGTGACGCCGCCTCCGCGCCACGGCGAATACTTCAGCTTCGCGGAAAAGGAACAAACGCGGGCTCTGCAATACTTGGCCGGCGGCAGAAAAAATCCTTAATTTTTGACGGATCGTGGCGCCGCCGCCATGGTCTCGCCAAAAATGGCCGCGCTAATGATTTTCGATCGGCGGGCGAAAAACCAAGCAAAAAGATCCAGCCGAACGTGGGCGGAACCGCGGCTCGAGCCGCATGAACTCATTTTTAAGGAAAAACGAATGCTGAGATCACTTGGTCTGGCAGGGGCGACGGCGCTCGTCCTGCTCTGTGCGCCGGCGCAGGCGCTCGACGTCGTCCGTGACGATCACGGCGGACGCGTCGAGCCTTACGCCGAGCGGCTCGCGATCGCCGAAGCGCGCGGCGAGCCGGTGCGCATCGGAGCGGTCGCCTGCGACAGCTCCTGCACCTTGTTTCTTGCCGCGCGCCGCGCCTGCGTGTCTCGCCAGGCGGTTTTCGGCTTCCATGCGCCCTGGATCGGCGAACCCGACGGCGGCGTTGTCGACCGGGAACTGACCGGCATGTTCGCCCGCTCTTACAAGCCCGCCCTGCGCCGGTTGTTTCTCCAGCATGTCCGCAACACGGCCGACACAGTGCCGGGGCCGTTGCTGAAACTCTCCGGCGCGCAGCTCGCGAGCCTCGGCTACCGTCTCTGCGACGAGTCCAACGTTCTGCGCACCGCCTCGACGCGCGCGCCGCGCGTCGTGCGCAGCAGAATCGAGCCCTCGGCGATGGCGTCCGGCCGCTGGTTTCCCTTCGGCTGGTGACGCGCCCGCAGCTTTATGGCGCGACCGCGCGTCGCGCCCTTGGCCCGTTGATCGCAATGGCTGGAGTATTTTCAGCCCAAGCGGTTCAGATTGGTTTTTCGTGCAGGGGGCGGCATGTCCGACAAAAAGGCGGCTCATCGGAAGGGCGGCGAATTGGCGCAACGCCATAGCGAGCTGATCGCGGCCTATCAGGACAAGATCATCGAGAAACTGCGCGCCGACCGGGTGGTGAATCTCGAACTGCTGCGTCGCCTCGTCGCTGCGCGGCGCAGAGGCTCGACGGGCTGAGGCCCGCGCCTCACTGTTCGAGCCGTTGGACGATGCTGCGGAGCACTTTCAGGCGCGCGAATTTCTTGTCATTGGCCTCGACCAGCGTCCAGGGCGCGGCGAGAGAGCCGGTGCGGTCGACCATGTCGGTGACGGCGGCCTCATAAAGCGGCCATTTCTCCCGGTTGCGCCAATCTTCCGGCGTCAGCTTGTAGCGCTTGAAGGGCTTGGCTTCGCGATCCCGAAAACGGGCCAATTGTTCGTCCTGGCTGATCGCGAGCCAGAATTTCACGAGCACATAATTCGCTTCGTAGAGGTGGCGCTCGAAATCATTGATTTCCTGATAGGCGCGCATCCAATCATCCTCCGAGCACAATCCTTCGACGCGCTCGACCAGCACGCGGCCATACCAGCTCCGATCAAAGATCGCGACATTGCCGCGCCGCGGCACATTGCGCCAGAAACGCCACAAATAGGGCCGCGCCAGCTCCTCATCGGTCGGCGCCGAAACGCCATGGACGCGAAAGCGGCGCGGATCGAGCGCCTCGCGGACGCGCTGTATGGCGCCGCCTTTGCCGGCTGCGTCATTGCCTTCGAACAGGACGATGACGCCGCGCGCCTCGAAAGATGCGGCCGTCGTCAGTTCGGACAGCCGGCTCTGCAGCGCGCGCAGCTCCTTGCCATAGGTCGCAGGATCGGCGCGTTGTGTGAGATCGAGGCTCGAGACGATGCTCGGGCGCGGCAGATCGCTGCGCGCCGGCGCGACGCAGCCACGCTCCCCGTCTGACGGCGCCCTGTCCTCGGACAGGGCGCGCTCCAGAGTCCGCAGCAGCAATTCGCCCACCGCGGCGTCGCGGTAGTGCGCGTCCTCGGCGGGAATGACGGCCCAGGGCGCGTAGCCGGTCGAGGTTCGCTCGACCATCTCGAGCGACGCCTCCCTGAAACGGTCGCGTTGCTTGCGGGTCTCTATCTCCCGCCATTCCATGACGGTCGCGTGTTTCAGCCCGCCGTTTCCCGCGCGCATATGCGCAAGACGCCGGCGCGCCTCCGCCTCTTCGACGAAAAGCCAGAGCTTGAGAACCAGCACGCCCTCATGATGCAACATCAGCTCGCTGCGGTTTGCGGCCTCCAGCGCCTCGTAGAACGCCGCGCGCCCGACCCGGCCGAGCGCGCGACTGCGCAGAATGCGCTGATGCCAGGAGCCGAGCATCAGCCCGATCCGGCCTTTCGCCGGCATGTCGCGCCAGTAGCGCCAGGCGCCGGGGCGCGCCCGCTCTTCATCCGTCGGCGCTTCGTAGGACAAAGTCTCGACGAGATGGTCGTCGAGCCAGTCATAGAGCTTGTTCAGGACCTCGCCCTTGCCGGCGCCGTCCGAGCCGTTGATCAGCACCAGGACGCATCTGTTCTTGCGCTCGGCCAGCTCGAACTGGGCATTGAGCAATTTCTCGCGCAGCGGATCTTCCCGCGCGGAAAATTCTTCCTTGGAGAGCTGATGCGGGAGAAGAACGGATTCGAACATGAGGCCTTTGCGAGCGAAAGGCGGGCGCGGCGCCCGCCGACATGTCACATGGGACGGTTGGCGAGGGCGGCGCGAATCATTTCGTCTGTCGATTTGTCGAAAGAAGTGCGCAGCACGGTTCCGCCGAGGCCCTTGAGACGATCGACGACCTTGTCGGTGGTCATCTTGCGCACGAGGATGAACAGCGCCGCGCCGCCCGGCGGGATGGCTTCGGCGACGTCCTTCATGAACTGGTCGTTGATGCCGAAATCGGTCAGCGCGCCCGACAGGGCGCCGGAGGCCGCGCCGAGCGCCGCGCCGGCGAGCGGCATCGCAAAAATGAGGCCGATCAGCGCGCCCCAGAACGCGCCCGAGGCGCCGCCGACCGCGGTGGCGTTGAAGAGCTGGTTGAGCTTGATCGTGCCGTCCTCGTTCTTCACCGCGACGACGGCGTCGCCAAGCTCCAGCAGATATTCTTTCTGCATCTCGAAGAGCTTTTGCCGCACCTGTTCGGCCTTCTCCTCCGAGGGGAAGGCGATGACGAGAAGATCGTTCATAAAAACCTCCTGCGGACTGCGGGTGGACGATCTTACCCCGGGGACGGGCGCGGGGGTCAACTGGTCATTCAGGGGGTTGGAGAGAACTCCCGTGCGAGCTTCATCCTCTGGCGGCCCGCGGCCTGTGAAAGGCGGTCGGGCGCCGGTCACTTTGTCGCATGTCGCGACGGCGCCTGCGCCTTTATATCATATTTACATGATATAATTGCTCCTCGCGGAGCGGAAGGCGCCCATGAGCTTGCTGAAATTTGTCGATCGCCGTCAATTCCTGCTGCGTCTCGGCGCCGCCGCCTCGGTCACGGCGATTGCGCGGGCGGGG
This sequence comes from Beijerinckiaceae bacterium, assembly GCA_033853615.1. Taxonomy (GTDB): domain Bacteria; phylum Pseudomonadota; class Alphaproteobacteria; order Rhizobiales; family Beijerinckiaceae; genus Methylosinus. The sequence goes on from JAWOLK010000179.1 coordinate 5,467, forward strand.
TTTGCGATGGAGGGCGACTCCATGGCCGGCATGAAGAAGGCGGCCCCGAACAAGGCCTCGCCCGATTTCAAGCCGGACGTCGAGATCGACCTTTCCTGCGAACCGGGCCTCGCGCGCATTCTGCCGGGGCGTGAAACGTCGGTCTGGCGCTATGTGGCGCGGCTCGTCAAAGGGCCGCAGGAGACGGTGACCGCGTTGCCGGATTCCTATCTCGGCCCGATCCTGCGCTTCCAAAAGGGGCAGAAGATCCGCATCAATTTGAAGAACGGCCTGCCCGAGCCGACCATCACCCATTGGCACGGCCTGCATGTGCCGATGCTGATGGATGGTCACCCGATGTATGCGATCGATCCGGGCGAGACCTTTGTCTATGAGTTCGAGATGCGCAATCGCGCCGGCTTGAATTTCTATCACCCTCATACGCATGAGGCGACTGCGACGCAGGTCTATCGCGGGCTCGCGGGCGCGATCATCGTCAATGACGAGGAGGAGCGCGCGCTTGGCCTCCCGTCGGGCGAGTATGAGATTCCCCTCGTCATTCAGGACCGCAGCTTTGATGACGATAATCAGCTCGAGTACGACGGCGGCGGCATGCATGGCCGCATGATCGGCATGCAAGGCGATCAGATCCTCGTCAACGGCCGCGCCGATTATCGGCTCGACGTCGCGAGCCGCGCCTATCGGTTGCGGGTGTTGAACGGCTCCAATTCCCGCATCTACAAGCTCGCCTGGGATGATGGTTCGCCGATCACCGTGATCGGCGTCGACGGCGGCTTGCTGGAGCAGCCGGAAACGCGCCCCTATGTGATGCTCGCGCCGGCCGAGCGGCTCGATATCTGGGCCGATTTCAGCGGCCGCAAGATCGGCTCGCAACTCACCATGGCGAGCGCGCCCTTTTACGGCGCGCTGCCGCGCATGGCCGAGCGGATGATGGGCGGCGAGACGGCGGTCGGCTCGCAATATCCGATCTTCACGGTCCGCGTCACGCGCGAAACGAGCGACAGTCCGGCCCTGCCGAAGCGCCTTGCGAAGATCGAAGCCTATCGTCTCGACAGCGTGTCCAACAAGGACAAGCCGACGCCGATTGCTATTACACAAGCGCATATGTCGATGCTGATCAACGGCAGCGAATATGGCGAAGACAATCCGCTGCCGCAGGAGCGGATCGCGCTCGGCTCGGTTCAGCTCATCGAGATCTACCACGCGGGGGGCGGCGGCATGGGGCATGGCATGATGCACGGCCGCGGCATGGGGCATATGGGCATGGGCGGCATGGGCATGGG
>JAWOLK010000180.1:0-4043 GCA_033853615.1 Beijerinckiaceae bacterium
AGGGTGTTACGCAGCCGGCGTTGCGTGGTCCGGCAGCGCATCCGCGGGAAAAGCAAGCCGTTCGCGCAATCTCATCCCCTTCGGCGGAGTCCTTGCGACCCCGCGCGCCCGATCGTCGGCGTTGCTCACATCCGCCGGTCTGATTTACAACAAGCCCCCTTGATCGTTCGCGGTTGATTCCCTGGGGCAATGTGGTGGCTGGGTTCTTTTCAAAGCGGTTTTTTTGGTCCCCTTACTTCCGCGTCCCCGGCTTTGCGGCGTTCGGCCTGCTCGTCGCCGCGCTGGTCTACCGCGCCTCGGGCTCCATTTCGATTTCCCAACTCGCCCAACAAGCAGCCGCCGGCGAATGGCTTTCCGAGAAATTCGCCTTTTCGCTCGCATGGTTGCTCGGCGCTTCGGCCGCGGGGCTTCTTGTGGCTTTTGCGGTTTTCGATTGGCTGCTCGTGGTCGCCGCGCTGAAGGACGCGCGCGAAGTCGTTGAGGGAGTTCCGACAAAGGCGGATTTCTCCGCTCATTACCCGCGGCTTTCCGCGCGCCTTGCCGAGCACCCCTTGGCGCGCAACGCCTGGATCGGCTTTTCCGGCTCCTGCATCGAGGACGCGCGCGGCGTTCGCGGCACGCAGCGGCCGCAAGCCTATTTCAATCTCGCCGCTTTGCGAGACCGATTGCCCAGCCTGAAGATGATGCCGGGCGTTCCGGGCTATTTCGTCGGCATTGGGCTGTTGCTGACCTTTATCGGCTTGGTGATGGCGCTCTCCAAAGCCGGCGAGGCGACGGCGAGCGCGCACCGGCCGGCGCAGCAAACATCGCGCGCCGCGCCCTCTTCGGGCGACGCTGCGACGCAGGGAATGGACGACGCGCTCACAGAGCTGCTCACCGCGGCAAAATTCAAATTCTCGACCTCGATCGCCGGGCTTGCCGCCTCGATCCTTCTTTCGCTGCTTTTCCGGTTCTTCGTCATCGCGGTCGAATCATCGCTCGCGAGATTATGCGAGGCGCTCGAAGAAAAGGTCGATTACCTCGCCCCGCAAAAAGTGACGCTCGAAATGCTCGGCGCGCTCGACGCGCAACTCGCCGAACTGAAAGCGATCAACAGCGAAGAATTCTTCTCGCGCCTCGGCCAGGATATCGCGTCGCCGATGCAACAAGCGATGCATCTCGCCGTCGAGCCGCTGACGCAGAAGATGAGCGAGGCGGTCGGCGAGATAAAGTCGGGCGGGCAATCCGGCTTGGAGCAGCTCATCGCGCGCTTTTCCGAGAGCGTGCAGGGCGGCGCCGGCATGGAGCTGCGCGAGCTCGCGGCAAGTCTCAAATCCATCCAGGCGGCGCTCGAGGAGACGCGGCGCGGCATTTCTGGAACGGGCGAGGATTTCTCGCGCCGTCTGTCGGAGGCGGCCGAAAATCTCAATCGCGTCGCCACGGACGTGGGGCGCAGCCTTGGCGACACATCGCAGCAGAGCCGCGAGAGCCTCGCGCAAATGCTCGCCGCGCTGCAAGCGACGTTCGAGGCCGCGAACAGAAAGGTCGAGGAAAATCTCGCGCAAAGCGCCACAGGCGCTTCGGAACGGCTCGAAAGCGCGATGGGCCGCGTGCTCGGTCGGTTGGAAAGGCAGGTCGAGGGCCTCGGCGCAGCAATGGGCGGGGTGCAGGAGAGCGCCGCGGGGTTTTTGGGCGAGGCGCAGCGGCAGGTCGCCGAGACGCAGACGCAGAGCGTCGAAACAATCGCCCGCGCTTCGGCCGAGGCGGCTGCGGCCTTGCGGGCCGGGCTCGCGCAGGCGATGGCCGAGATCCGGCGGGACGTGGAGACGTTCAGCGCGGCGTTGCGCGCTTCCGAAGCGTCGCTCGGCGCGCAAAGACAGGCTCTCGACGCGGTCGCGCTGCGCTCGCGCGAGGCGGCCGACCTTGTGGGGCAAAGCGCGCAGGCGATGCGCGCGGCGGCCGAGCCGGTGGCGCGCTCCAATGAGAAGCTCGCCGGCGCCGCTCTCGGCATGACGGCGGCGCTCGATCGTTCGGTCGAGTCTTTGGACAGCGGCCAAAAGGCGGCTGCCGCGTTGGCGCAAGCGCTCTCGGCGCAAAGCGAACGCGTCGCCGAAAGCTGGCGCGCCTATGAGGAGCGTTTCGGCAAGGTCGATCAGGATCTCGAACGCGCTTTCGCCGTTCTCGCCGCCGAGACGCAGAAACAGGCCGAATTGCTCAGCCGGCACACGGTCGAGATCGACAAGGGTTTGGCGAAGTCGGTCGATCATCTCGCCCGCTTCATCGAGGATTTCGGCGGCGGCGCCGAGGAGCTGCGCGATGCGGTCGAAGATTTGAAGAGCCTCCTCGCCAATCGCGCGAATCAAAAGACGCTGACGGGGGCGGGCTGATGATCGCAGAAGACGAAACCGCCGCCGGCAATGAGGAGGGCGAAAACTACTTCGTGTCGATGACCGACATGATGATCGGCGTGTTATTTATTTTTCTCATCATGCTGATGAGCTTTGCGCTGAAGTTCCACAAACAGACGGAGGACTCCTCCCGCGTCGTGAAGGAGGTCGCGCCGCAGCTCGTAAAATTGCAGGAAGATGTCGAGCGCGCCTCGCAGGCTTTGCAGCAAGCCCGCGCCGATCGCATCGAACTTTTGCAAAAGATCGCGCAGCAGTTGGAGCAGCAGAATCTGCGCGTGCAGGTGGATCAGGAGCATGGCCTGCTGCGGCTCGGCGAGAACGCCGTGCATTTTGCAACGAATAGCGCGCAGCTCGATGCGGAGAACAAGAGAAAGGTCGAGCTGATCGCCGATGTTCTCGGACGCATTCTGCCGGCCTATGCGCAGTGTAAGCCGCAAGCGGCATGCGCCGGGAAAACGGCGCTCGAAACGCTGCTGATCGAGGGCCATGCCGATACGACCGGCGTCGACGCGGATAATTGGTCGCTCTCAACGAACCGCGCGGTGAGCACCTATCGCGCGATGATCGAAAAGGCGCCGGCGCTGCGCAAGCTGCGTAACAAACGCAATGAGGAGATCATCTCCGTCTCCGGTTATGGATCGACGCGCGCGATCAGCGAGGGGAAAACAGTGGAGGCGCTGGCGAGCAATCGTCGCATCGACCTCAGATTCGTGATGGACACGGACAAAAGCGAGGAGCTTGAAAGGGTCGCCAGGATCACCGGCAAAATGCGTATCGAGATCGACCGGCTGCGCGATTCGATCGGCTTGCGCAAATGAGCCTGCGCGATTTTTGCCGCAGCTTCGTTCGGGATGGGCGAAGACCTCAGCCCCCGTCGCGTGGCGCGCCGGCGACGATGCGGGTCGCGGAACGGATTGGAGCGCAGGGAAGAGCCACGCTGTCGCCGCCGGTAAGTGAAAATCTCGATGAAATCCGCAGACGCATCGAAGCGGCGCTCGCGGCGGGTGAAACGATCATGGCGCGCGACTTGCGCCATGCGCCCTGGTGCATATTCGCGCCCGACGCGCCCTTTTCCGCCGACGCCAAGCTGCTGCAGGCGCTGCTCGCGCAAATCGCCGCGCGGGCGCGGCGGCGCATCTTCAGGAGCCTCGCCTCGGCCTATCTCTATTTTTTCGATCCCGACAGCCGCGTCGTTGAAATGGTGGGACAATTTCTTGGCGAGCGGGCGCAGAGTTTGGGCGCGCCCTGGACGAGAGCCGAGGCGGAAATCGGCTTGTTCTCGTCGCGCATGGCGGCCGATCTCGTCGCGCAAGCGGCCCTGGCGAGCGACCGCACGCCGGATGAGATTTTCTCAGAACTTGGCTTCAAGGACGCCGCGGCGCTCGCGGGCTTCGGCAAGCATGCGGTATTCCGCGGCCTGGAAGAAATCGCCACGAGAAACGGCGACGCTCTGGAGCGGCTCGCGCGCGTGCGCGCCTGGTCGGTGCGGAACGAGCGCCTTCGCTACGACGAAGCGCGCAGCCGCGTCGCCGATGCGCTGTTGCTACCCTTCGGCGACAGGATACCCGGGGAGCAAGTGCAGCAGGCCTACCTCGATTTCATCCTGCCGCTGATGGGCGACCCGCGCACCGCGCCCGGCAAGTGGGTGGGCTGCGA
>JAWOLK010000181.1:0-2624 GCA_033853615.1 Beijerinckiaceae bacterium
GGCGGATCGCCGACGATGTCGAAGTGACGCTCGAGGCCAACCCTACGTCCGTCGAATCCGCGCGCTTCGCGGCGCTGCGCGCTGCCGGCGTCACCCGCCTGTCTCTCGGTGTCCAGGCCCTCGACGAGGGGGCGCTGCGCTTTCTGGGGCGCGGCCATGACGCCGCCGAGGCGATCGCCGCGATCGGCCTCGCCCGCCGGCATTTCGCGCGCTACTCCTTCGATCTCATTTATGCGCGGCCGGGACAGACGGAGGCACAGTGGCGGGCCGAGCTCGACCGCGCCGTCGATCTCGCCGGCGACCATCTCTCGGTCTATCAGCTCACCATAGAGCCGGGCACGGCCTTTGCCACGGCGCATGGCCGCGGCGATTGGGCCCTGCCCGACGAGGATCTGGCCGGCGCCCTCTACGAGACGACGCAGGAGCGGCTCGCTGCGGCCGGGCTCGCGCCCTACGAGGTCTCGAACCATGCCCGCCCCGGCGGCGAGTGCCGCCACAACCTGACCTACTGGCGCTATGGCGACTATGTCGGCATCGGCCCGGGCGCGCATGGGCGCATCACGCTCGACGGCGCCAAGCTGGCGACGCGCCGGCTGCGCGCCCCCGAGACTTGGCTTGCCACCGTCGAGAAGCACGGCCATGGCATGCAGGAGCGGGTCACGCTCACCCCCGAGGAACGGCGCGAGGAAATGCTGATGATGGGCCTGCGCCTCGCCGAAGGCGTCGACCGCGCGCGTTTCCGTGCCGAGGTGGGGATGGAGATCGAGTCGGCGCTCGACGCCGCGCGCCTGTCGGATCTCGTCGCCGGCGGCTTCCTCGTTCTGGATGATCATGGGCTGCGCGCGACACCGTCCGGACGGCAGCGGCTCAACGCTGTGCTGGGCTCGCTTCTCGCGTCATAGTATCTGGGGCGTGTACTCATAGACGGCCAAGGCACCGCGCCCGTATTCACACAAACCACAAGTGGCCAGTTGATCCGCATCAAATGAACGTCGGTCCTTATCCGTTATACAGGGGAGAAATTGCATTGGGAGGGATATGGAATGAAGACAGCTACCGCTCTTGCACTGGCCGCGGTCGGAGGCGTGGTTGCCTTCCGGTTTTTACCGCGTCAATCGCGCGATCGCCTGACTTCCTCGGCGGGTCATCGGATGCTTAAGCGCATGGAGCACATGATGGAGAGCCTTCCCGAAGGGTCTCCGCCCAAACTTGTGATGTCCATTTTGCCAAAACTGAAGACGCAAAACGATCAGATCATCGCTCTGCTGCGGGAACAGAACGAACTTCTTCGGGAACAACAGCATACTGCCCGTTAGCAAAGACCGGAGGACGTTCCGTCGGCCGGGAGAACGATCTCGGACATATGCTGGTGCAGTTTGCGCTCGTATATGAGTACACGCCAGCTGAAGCGGGCCGGGCTCGGTCGCGCGGTGAACTGTCGACAGAATCGCTGCGGATGCCGCGGGATCGGCGGCGTGACGGCGTCGTTATCCAGGCGAGGACGCGGGCGTTGCCCAAGGCGGCCCTGCGCCAGCGTGGGGAAGTGGCTATGAGCGTGACCGGTCTCGATGTCTTCGACAAGACGGTGCAAACCACCAACCTCTGGCTCAAGGAGATCGGCGAGGATATCGGCCCCGATCGCCAGCGTGCCTATCATGCCCTAGGCGCGGTGCTGCGCGCGCTGCGCGATCGCCTCACGCTCGAAGAGGCGGCCCATCTCGCCGCGCAATTGCCCTTGCTGGTACGCGGCATCTACTACGACCAGTGGCGTCCGGCCGGGCAGCCTCAGCGCGTGCGCCATCGCGGCGAATTCCTCGCCCTGGTCGCGAAGGAGATCGGCGAGATCAGGCCGATCGATCCCGAGGCCGCAGCGCGCGCTGTCTTCAAGGTGCTCGACCGCCATATCGCGCGCGGCGAGATCGAGCAGGTGAAGCACAGCCTGCCGGCGGAAATCCGCAGTCTCTGGCCCGAGCCAGGCGCCGGCTAGCAACCGAGGCGACGGGAGGACAGCATGACGGCCGATGACGACAAACGCGACGCCCGGATCGAGGCGCTCATCAGCGTCGTCGGACCGCCCCTCGCCGTGATCGACATCAAATCGGATGCCGCCGATCTCTGGCCGGAGACGATGCGCAAGGGCACGCCGGAGGAAATTCGCCGGGTGACGGCGGAGCTCGCCGATGTGCTGCCCGCGGCTCTGCTCCGCGATCTCCGCCCGATGCCGTAAGGCGACGCCGTCTAATAGCCGAGCGTCTGGAAGGTCGTCGGCGCCGGGCTGATGACGCTGTTGCCGTTGCGGTGCACCTCGAGGACGGCAAGGCCGCGCTGGATGAGGCCGTCGGGGCGCAGGCGGAAAATGCCGTCGACGCCGGCGAAGCCGCTCGGATTGGCGATGGCCGCCGCCGAGAAATCGGGGCCATTCGCGCCGCGCGCCAGCACGGCGGCGAGCGCGGTAGCATCATAGGCGAGCGTCGCCAGCCGCGGCGGCGGGTGGCGATAGGTGTCGCGGAAGCGCTTCTCGAAATCGGCGCGCGCCGCGGGCGGCGGCGCCGCGTACCAGCCGCCCGCGAGCGCCGGCTCGGTGCCGAGGCCGGGCTCGTCCCAGAGGCCGGTGCCGAGGAAAT
>JAWOLK010000182.1:0-3171 GCA_033853615.1 Beijerinckiaceae bacterium
GCCAGAAGGCGCGGTTGGCTTCCTCGTAGTTTCGAAAGGTTGCGTCTCCCGGCAGGCCGAGCAGCAGCGGCGGCACGCCGAAGGCGAGGGCGATTTCGCGCGCGGCGCCGGCTTTCGCTTCGGTAAAATCCATGTCCTTCGGCGAGAGCGACAGCGCTTTCCAATCGAGTCCGCCTTCAAGCAACAAAGGGCGTCCGGCGTTCGCCGCGCCGGAGAAATTTTCCTCCAACTCCTGTTTGAGGCGCGTAAATTGCTCGTCGGAAAGATGCGCGCCGTCGGGCCCGGCGTAAACCAGCGCGCCGGAGGGACGGGCGGCGTTGTCGAGCAGCGCCTTGTTCCAGAAACTTGCGGCGTTATGCGTGTCGAGCGCGACTTGCGCGGCGGCGAGCGGCGCAAAGCCATAGTAATCGTCGAGCGGGTTGAATAGTTTTATATGCAGGATCGGCTCTATGCCGTCGCCCCGCATGTCGTAGCGCACGGCGTCGCCCAGCGCCTGATAAGTATAAGCCGCGGGCCAGCCGTTCTTGCCGGGCGTGACGCTCATGCGATCGGGGCGCAGCGCGAAGAGTTCGCGGATTTCCTCGTCGACGAAGCTCGCCTCCACATAGGCGTCGCCGTAAAGCAGCAGATTGGAGACGAGCGCCTCGATCAGCGACACGCCAGTGTCGAGCGGATTCGGCCGCGCGATCAAAGCGAGCAGCGGATGCTCGGGAATTTCGTCGCGCCCTTCATAGATCAACCAGGGGATCGAGGCCGCGGCCTCCGCCACCATGCGCACGGCGCGATAGCACACGGCGTTGCGTTCATAGCCCTGCCGCGTCAGCGCGGCGTTGTTGCGCGCGGTCCACGCCGGCGCCGAGAGGCCCTGCATGGCGAGAAGTTTCGCGGCGCGCGATTTTTGCTCATGCGCCGGCGCGCCGAAGAGGCGGGAGAAAAGAGAAGCCATCGAATGTTCCTGCAAAAGCTTATACGCGCCGCATGCGCGGTTCCGGCGATTTCGCCGTCAAACAAAGGGCGGTGATCGCCCAGACCAGCGCGTCCAGCCGATCGGGACTGCGTCCGTTCGAGAGGCCGTCGTGACCGAAGTCGCACATCTCGTCTTCGAGCGGCGCGAAGCCGCCGACATGTTTCACGCGACCTTGTTCGTAGAGCTGGGCGACCGGCGCGGCGCGCAGATATTTGCCGCGCGTCGCGCGCACCAGAGTCACCGGCGCCGCGGCGTCGGCTTCGGTCAACACGGCGCGCACCATGTCGCCGCCCTGGTTCGCCTCGGCGATCAGCGCATCGGCCGAAAGCTTGTGATAGAGCGCGATTGCGGCGCGCGCCCATTGCGCCGGCCGCGCGGCGGCGAGCGTTACATCCTCCAGCACATAGGCGACGCCGGCCGCGTCGACGCCGGCGGCGACGATGCCGCAATTATCGGCCCGCTTGCCGGAACTCGCCGGCGGATCGACCGCGACGACAATGCGCGCCAACGTCGGCGCCGCAGCGACGCGCGCCGCTTCCAGCATGTCGCGCGTCCACAGCGCGTCGCTGCGTTCTTCGATGATCTCGCCGTCGAGTTCCTGGCGCCCGAGCCGCGCGCCGGCATATTGCGCGACGATGCGTTCGAGAAAGGCGGGCGCGAGATTGGCGGCGTTGGCGCGGGTCAGCGCCTTGGTCACTGCGACATGGGGATCGGCGAGCAATTGCTTGAGCAGCGGCAAGGGCCGCGGCGTGGTGGTGACGAGCTGACGCGGCCACTCGCCCAATCGCAAGCCGAATTGCAACATGTCCCAGGTCTCCCTGGCGTAGCGCCATTTGGCCAGCTCGTCGCACCAGGCGGCGTGGAATTGCGGGCCGCGCAGGCTTTCCGGGTCTTCGGCCGAAAAAGCCTGCGCCACCGCGCCATTCGGCCAGGTGAGCCGGCGTCGCGAGGATTCCCATTGCGGCCGTTCGTTGCGCTCGTGCACGCCGAGAAGGCCGGATACGCCCTCGATCATCACGTCGCGCACATCGGCCGCGGTTTCGCCGATCAGCGCGATGCGCGCGACCGGCCGGAGCGCGAATTGCGGCCGGCCGAGCGCCAGGCCCTTCACCCATTCGGCGCCGGCGCGGGTCTTGCCGGCGCCCCGCCCGCCGAGGATCAGCCACACGCGCCAGGGCGCGCCATTTGGCGCGAGGAGCGGCGGCCATTGATCCGCGCGGGCGCAAAATTCCCAATCGTCGAGCAGCTTGGCGAGTTCTTGCGCGGAGAAACCGCCGGTCAGCTCATCCAGTCGGCCCCTCGCTGCGCAGGCGCTCGAGCCGTCGAGCAAGCTCCGCGCGGAGTTCGGCCAATTCGCGGGGAGGCGCGCCGGCCTCTCCGTCAGTTCTGTCATGCTCGTCTCTCAATGTGTCTTCGGTTTCCCGGCGCATGCGCTTCAGTTCGGCGAGCGTGCGCACCAGCGTCGCGAGGGTGCGCGCCGTCGCTTCGATGCTTTTGGGGGTGTGTTTTTCGAGCGCGGCTTCGGCGCGGGCGAATTCACGCTCCACGGCGTCCTCGAGCCGCGCGATCAGCCCGCCGGATCCGCACGCGGGCGGGTTTTGCGTCGCCTGCGCCGGCGCGTCTTTGCGGGCGCAGGCGGCGGGGCGCAGCGGCCAGCCCTCGCGCTCGCGAAAGCGGCGGAACTGGCCGGCGCTCATGCCGAGCAATCCCATGATTTCCGACAGCGGCGCCACGCCCGCGTCATAGAGAAGTTTCGCCTGCGCGATCTTCTGCCGCGACGGCGAGACGCTCCTGGACGGCATCGTGGTCCTCCTGGCAAAAAAAAACGCCAGACGCGGCGGCGCTGGCGTTGCGGTCGGTTGTGTTTGTTCGTTGCGTTCGGCGGCGGCGTCTCGGCCGCGTCCCCCGAACGCAATTGCGGAGCATGGGCTCTTTCTAGCGGAGCAGCGTCACGCTGTCAAGGAATAAAATCCGCAGAGGGAGGAATTTCTTCCGATCTCAATAGCGCGCCCGTTTCGGCCAGCGCTTCGGCCACAGCCGGATGAAGTCGGGGAGATCGTCGATCTCGACCTCCTCTTCGCTCCCCTCCACGCGCCCGCGCACCGACACGCCGGCGCGGTGCACGCTTTCGGGATCGCCGCTGATCAGCGGGTGCCAGGGGGGCAGGGGCTTTCCCTCGAGCCGCAGCCGATAGGCGCAGGTCG
>JAWOLK010000183.1:0-4909 GCA_033853615.1 Beijerinckiaceae bacterium
CTCTCGGGTGTCGGCGGCTGGGCCGGCATCGGCCTCGCGGCTGGTCTGTCGAAGAGCAACGAGGGTCTCGGCGCGGTGGGCAACTATGCCTCGCTCGCCAACTACACGGCGCTCGGCGGCGTGTTGACGGTCTTCGCTCTGCCCAACTAATAGGGTAACGAATAGACAAACCGACGCTCGGCGCGCTTGCCTTCCGGCGGGTCGCCGAGCGTCGGCTTTTAGGGGAAGCGTAAACTCGGGAGAGGGTAATGAAACTGTCGCTTGTCGGAGCCGTCGCTCTCGGCATGTTCATGTGCGTCGGCACGGTCGCCCAAGCGGAGGCGCCGGCGGATCCGAAGGCCGTAAAGAGCGTCGACGGCAAGTATTTCGACGTGAAGGGCGATCCGACCTACAATGTCGGCCCCGATGGCAAGGTCGACTGGTACACGTTCTCCGGCTATCGCCGCTATCACGCCGAATGCCACGTCTGTCACGGCCCGAACGGCGGCGGCTCGACCTATGCGCCGGCGCTCAAGGAGTCGGTGAAGCGCTTCGACTACGCCGAATTCGCCGGCATCGTCATCGGCGGCCGTCAGAACGGCAACAGCGTCATGCCGGCCTTCGCCGACAACAAGAACGCGCAGTGCTACATCGACGACCTCTGGGTCTATCTCCGCGCTCTTTCGACCGGCGCGATCGGTCCGGGCCGCCCGGAGAAGAAAGAGGAGCGCCCCGAGGCCTTCGCCAAGGCCGAAGCCGAGTGCATGGGCAAGAAGTAAATCCGATTCGCCGCGGGCGGCAAGCGCGGATCATCCCGCCTTGCCCCGCGGCGAACCGCCTGTGTCTGCCGTCTCGCACAACAAGAACCGTCCCGGCCGGACGGGCTCGGGGAAACACGCACGACCGCGGCGCCGGAGCGCCTCTCCCTTTGGCGGTTTAGCCTCGTAGACTCGAGCCTCCACGCCGCGCCGAGCCAAGGGAGCGCCGCATTGGCATCGACTTCTCGCCTCCGGATTTTCGCCCTTCTCCTTGCCTTCGCGGCCCCGCAGAGCGCGCCGGCGCAAAATATGGGCCCGGATTTCGGCGCCCGTGGCGACGACAACAAGGGCTCGATCGAACTCGTCGATCCCAAAGTGCTGCGCGTCTGCGCCGACCCGAACAATCTGCCCTTCTCCAATGAGGCGGGGCAGGGTTTTGAAAACAAGATCGCTCAATTGCTCGCCAAGAAACTCGGCAAGGACCTCGCCTATAGTTTCTATCCCGGCGCCTCGGGCTTTGTCCGCAACACGCTCAACGCCCATCTGTGCGACGTCATTCTGGGCGTCCCGCAGGGCAATGATCTCATCCAGCCGACCAACCCCTATTACCGCACGACTTATGCGGCGGTGACGCGCGCCGGCTCCGATCTCGACGGGCTGAAGGCGCTGGCCGACCCGCGGCTGAAGGAGGGCAAGCGCCGCATCGGCCTCGTCGCCAATACGCCGCCGGGCAATATTCTCGCGGTTAACGGGCTCATGGGCGCGGTCAAGCCCTACCCGCTGATGATCGACACGCGTTTCGACTCGTCGAGCCAGACGATGGTCGCCGATCTCGAGTCGGGCGCGATCGACGTCGCATTGCTGTGGGGGCCGATCGCCGGCTATTACGCGAAGAAATCCGGCGGCAAGCTGGTGGCGACGCCGCTCACCGAGGAGAGTGGCGCCCGCATGGCCTTCCGCATCGGTTTCGGCGTGCGTCATTCGGACCAGAACTGGAAGCGCGACCTCAATCAGTTCATCGCCCAGAACAAGGGCGAGATCGAGAAAATCCTCGCCGACTACGGCGTTCCGATGCTCGATGAAAGCGACCAGCCGCTGAAGGTCGCAAGATGAGGCGTTTCGCGGCGCTCGCCTTTTGCGTCGCGACGCTCGCCTCCGCCGCGGCCGAGACGGGCGCCCATCCGCCTGAACCGGAAGGCTACCGGCTCGAAGATTACCGCGCGCCGGTCCCCGCGACGCTTGCCGGCGCGCGGGTCGTCGATACGGAGGCGGCCTTTCGCCTCTGGTCCGACAAGGCGGCGGTGTTCATCGACGCGCTGCCGCGCCCGCCACGCCCCGAGGGCCTGCCGAAAAATGCGGTGTGGCGCGACAAGCCCCGCCTCGACATCCCCGGCAGCATGTGGCTGCCGGACACGGGCTATGGCGCGCTTGCCGCGCCAACGCAAAAATATCTCGAGGATGGCTTGTCCCGCGCGACGCAGGGGGATAAGGCCCGCCCGCTCTTGTTCTATTGCCTGACCGATTGCTGGATGTCCTGGAACGCCGCGAAACGCGCGCTGGCGCTCGGCTATCAGAACGTGACCTGGTATCCGGAAGGGACCGACGGCTGGGAGAAGGCCGGCCATCCGCTCGAGCAGCGTCAGCCCGAGCCGCGCTGAGCTTATTCCATTGCGCCCGCAACCGCCCGCGCCAGGGCGCCGAGCCGCTGCTCGATCAGCGCCGGCGTTTCGCAGACGAAGCTCACCGCCTTGCGGCGCTCTTCGAAGACCCGAAGACTCCATTGCAGCGCGTCGTTCTGCTCTCTGAGCTTGGCGAAATCCGCCGAGGCGGACTGCGCTTCGCGGAGCGCCTGCGTGTCGGCGCGCAGCTTCTCGGCCATCTCCTTCTGCCGCCGGCCATAGCGTTCGAGGCCGGCGATCACCTCGCCGCGCTCGGAATCGAGACTGTCATAGACGCCGGCGAAGAGCAGGGTCAGGCGTTCCTTGCGCCTGTCGCCGGCGGAGTTGGCGAAATCGGCGATCAGCCTCTGCGCTTCTTCCATCGGCGTGCGGCGGGCGGCGAGGCGCCGCACCAAATCGGCGACGGCCGCGTCGCCGCGCCAGGAGGCCAGCGCCGCGTCGAGGGACGGACCCGACCAGACGGCGGCGAGCGCGACGCGGGGCACCTTCACCTGCCGGCAGGGCCAGTCGCCCTGGTCGCGCGCAGGTTGCTGCGCCGCCGCGGGGGCTGCGAGCACGAGCAGAAGGGCGAGGGCGAGGCGGCTTTTCATGATGCGTTTCCCTGTCACCGGCGCAATTGACACAAAGCCCGCGCATTTCGCAACCGCCTGCGCGCGCTTATAAGGCGCCATGCAAATCATCCCGGTTCTGGATATTCTCGGCGGCGCCGTGGTGCGCGCCTTCAAAGGAAAGCGCGCGGACTACCGCCCGATCGTCACGCCGCTTGCGGCGGGCAGCGCGCCGGTCGCGGTGATCCGCGGTTTGCTGCGGGTCTCTTGGTTCAAAACCTTCTACCTTGCCGATCTCGACGCGATCGAAGGGCGGGCGGCCAATGACGCGACGCTGCGGGACATCATCGCGGCTTTTCCTCAGCAGGCCTTCTGGCGCGACGCCGGCGCCGCCTCTGCGCCATTGCGGCGCGTCGCCCGCATCCTCGGCAGCGAAAGCCTCGACCCGGCGCCGCCCGCCCCGGATCTCTCGCGCGCCTGCGCCGTTCTCTCGCTGGATTTTCGCGGCGACGCCTTTCTTGGTCCGGCGGCGTTGGCGACCTCTCCGGCGCTGTGGCCGAAGCGCGTCATCGTCATGACGCTCGCGCGCGTCGGCGCCGATGAGGGGCCTGATTTCGAGAAAATCGCCAGGGTGAAATCGCTCGCTGGCGCCCGGCGGGTCTATGCCGCCGGCGGCGTGCGCGACGCGCGCGATCTGGAACGGCTTGCCGGCATGGGCGTCGCCGGCGCGCTGGTCGCCTCGGCGCTGCATGACGGGCGCATCACGGGCCAGGACATTGCGCGGCTTTCGCGGCGATAGAGGCGCGGCTGTCGCGCACATAAAAAGGGAGCCGCAGGGGCTCCCTTAAAACATTCGCGCGTGAACACTTGTTCGGGCGTTTTCTGATCGCCGAACCGGTTTTCACTTCGGCGGAAAACGCCTCAATTCGCAGCGAAGGGGTGCTTGGCGGTCACGCGGGCGGAGAGCACGCTCTGCGCGGTCGGGTCGCCCTTCATCGCACGGGCGATGGCTTCCTTCGTGGCCTTGTAGTTGAATTCCTGGATCTTGGCGTCATCATTGGCTTCCCAATGGATGAACACGCCGACGCAGATGAAGAGGTCGTCGGCCTGGCTCATCGGGATCACGCCCTCGGCGACCGAGTCGGCGACGGCCTTGGCGACGCCATACTGCGCCGGGCCGAACATCTGAACGGCCTGCTTGGCGTTCTTGATGGTGACCTTGTTGAACATCACCGTATAGGGCTTGACCAGCAGGTTCGGCGCGACGACCGCGAGCAGCGTCGTGAAACCGTCCTTGTTGTTCACCAGCGCATTGGCGAAGGCCTTCTCGGCGGCGCTGCCGCGCGGACCCATGATCAGGTCGATGTGGGCGACTTCATTGCCCTCGCCGACCAAGGATTCGCCGACGTTCATTTTGGCCGAGCTCGAGGCGAAGCCGCTCGACGGCTTCGGAAAGATCGCACCCAGAATCTTCTCCAGAATCGACGCCATTTCCGTCCCTTTCGGTTGTTCTTGCGTCCCGGGCGGCGTCGTTGCGCCGAAAGCCGCGGGAGCCCCCCATTTCCTCGCTGCGACTTCCGTCAGGAAGCCCAACCCGTCGTTCAGCCGCGCGAAGCCGAACGCGCGAGCAAGACTGAACCATATTTGCGCGCGGTCTCGCAAGCGAGAGCGCGTCTTCTTCCGAGCGCCGCGCCGCGTCCTGCTACGCCCCTGCGCGACGACGAAGGGGAGCCCCGCGGCCCCCCTTCGAAGCTCTACCGCTCTTAGTTGGCGGCGAAGGGATGGCTGACGTCGTTGCGCTTGGCGACGACTTCGGCAGCCTTCGGCTCGCCGCGAACGGCGCGGGCGATGGCTTCCTTCGTGGCCTGATAGTTATATTCCTGGATCTTCTTGTCGTCGTTGGCGTCCCAGTGGATGAACACGCCGACCGAGATGAACAGGTCGT
>JAWOLK010000184.1:0-3585 GCA_033853615.1 Beijerinckiaceae bacterium
ATGGACCGCTGGCCCTGGCTGCGCGCCGTCGCTTGCGTCATCGCAAGCTGGCGCGCGCAAGGGCAATGCGGCGTCGTCGCCTGTTCGGCGCTCAAACGCGCTTACAGGCGCGCCATCATCGGCGACAACCCGGATATCCGCCTCGTCTATCTGAAAGGCTCGCGCGAACTGTTGCTTCGCCGCATGGCTGCGCGCCACGGGCATTTCATGCCGGTGAGCCTGCTCGACAGCCAGCTCGAGACCCTCGAAGAGCCGACGCCCGAGGAAAAGCCGATCATCGTCTCGATCGAGCGAAGGCCAGAAGACATCGTGCAGGAGATCGCGGCCACGATTGCGGCGCGCCAGGCCGAATAGCGAAAGAGCCGGGGATGGATCAGGACGCTCTCGACCAACTGACGATCAACACCATCCGCACCTTGGCGATGGACGCCGTGCAGCAGGCGCATTCCGGCCATCCGGGAACGCCGATGGCGCTCGCGCCGGTCGTTTACGCGCTCTGGCAGAAATTCCTGCGCTACGACCCCGACGATCCGATCTGGCCCAACCGCGACCGCTTCGTTCTGTCGGTCGGCCACGCCTCGATGCTGCTTTACGCGATGCTGCATTTGACCGGCGTGCAGGCGGTCGACGCCGATTACGAGACGCTCGGCACGCCGAGCGTGACGCTCGACGACATCAAACGCTTTCGCCAGCTCGGCAGCAAATGCCCGGGACACCCGGAATATCATCTCACTTCCGGCGTCGAGACGACGACGGGCCCGCTCGGACAGGGCGCGGCGAACAGCGTCGGCATGGCGATCGCCGAACGCTGGCTCGCCGCCCATTACAACCGCCCCGATTCGACGTTGTTCGACTACGATGTTTACGCGCTGTGCAGCGACGGCGACATGATGGAGGGCGTCTCCGGCGAGGCCGCCTCCATCGCCGGCCATCTCAGGCTCGCCAATCTCTGCTGGATCTACGACAACAACCGGGTGACGATCGAGGGTCACACCGATCTCGCCTTCAGCGAGGACGTCGCGCTGCGCTTTCTCGCCTATGGCTGGCATGTCACGCGGGTCGGCGACGCCAATGACCTCGACCGCATCGGCGCGGCGATCGAAAGCTTCCGCCGCTGCGGCGACCGCCCGACGCTGATCATCGTCGACAGCCACATCGGCTATGGCGCGCCGCATAAGCAGGACACCGCCGCCGCCCATGGCGCGCCGCTCGGGGACGAGGAGATCCGTCTTGCCAAGCGCCGCTACGGCTGGCCGGAGGACGCGAAATTCCTCGTGCCCGACGGCGTGCGCCAAAATCTCGCGGCCGGCTTCGGCGCCCGCGGCAAGCGCTTGCGCACCGAATGGCGGGCGCGTTTTTCGGCCTATGCCGCGCGCTATCCCAAGCTCGCGGACGAAATAGAAAAGATGCAGCGCCGCGAATTGCCGGACGGCTGGGACGCCGATCTGCCGGTCTTTCCCGCCGACGCCAAGGGCCTGGCCGGCCGCGTCGCCTCGGGAGAGGTTTTGAACCGCATCGCGCCGCATTATCCCTGGCTGATCGGCGGATCGGCCGATCTTTCGCCCTCGACGAAGACGCGCGTCGAGACCGCCGCCGCCGGCGATTTCGAGGCGGCGGACTATGGCGCGCGGAACCTGCATTTCGGCGTGCGCGAACATGCAATGGGCGCGATCCTCAACGGCCTTTCGCTCTCCAAGCTGCGCGCCTACGGCTCCGGTTTCCTCATCTTCAGCGATTACATGAAGCCGCCGGTGCGGCTCGCCGCGCTGATGGAGCTGCCGGTGATCTACGTCTTCACTCATGATTCGATCGGCGTCGGCGAGGACGGGCCCACCCATCAGCCGGTGGAGCAGCTCATCGCCTTGCGGGCGATTCCCGGCCTCATCACGCTGCGTCCCGCCGACGCCAATGAGGTGGTGGAGGCCTGGCGCGTCATCATCGGCCTGCGCCATCAGCCGGCCTGTCTGGTGCTGAGCCGCCAGCGCCTGCCGACGCTCGATCGGGCGCGCTATGCGCCGGCCTCCGGCCTGCGACGCGGCGCCTATGTCCTGGCCGAGGCGGAGGGCGGCGCGCCGGACGTGTTGTTGATCGGAACCGGCAGCGAAGTTTCCCTCTGCATCGAGGCTTACGAAGAGTTGAAGAGCGAGGGCGTGCGGGCGCGCGTCGTCAGCATGCCGTCCTGGGAGCTGTTCGAGCAGCAGGACGCCGCCTATCGCGAGCGTGTCCTTCCGGTCTCCGTGCGGGCGCGGGTGTCGGTCGAACAGGCCTCCGTCATCGGCTGGGATCACTATGTCGGCATGGGCGGCGCGAAGATCGGCATGCACACCTTCGGCTCCTCGGCGCCGCTGAAAGACCTCGAAACGAAATTCGGCTTCACGCCGGACAAGGTCGTCGCCTCGGCCAAGGCGCAGATCGAAAAGGCGCGAGGGAGGCCGGCATGAACCCGCTCAAGGCGCTCGCAGACTACGGCCAGTCGGTGTGGCTCGACTATTTCCGCCGCAGCCTCGTTTCGAGCGGCGAGCTGCAATCGCTGATCCACGAGGACGGCCTCAAGGGACTGACCTCCAACCCCTCGATCTTCGAAAAGGCGATCGGCGGCGGGACCGATTACGATGCGGCGATAAGCGCGCTGGAGCGCCGCGGCGACACCGGTCCGGGCGCGATTTTCGAACGGCTCGCGGTCGAGGACATGCAATTGGCCGCCGACGCGCTGCGGCCTGTCTATGAGGCGACGCGCGGGCGAGACGGTTTCGTCAGCATCGAGGTCTCGCCCTATCTCGCGAAGGACGCCGACACCACCATGGCCGAAGCGCGCCGGCTGTGGCGGGAGATCGCGCGCAGCAATCTGATGATCAAGGTTCCGGCGACGCAGGCTGGTCTCCCCGCGATCAGGCGACTGACCAGCGAGGGGCTCAACGTCAACGTCACGCTCTTGTTCTCGCGCAAGGTTCATGAGGCGGTGGCGGAAGCCTATATCGCCGGGCTCGAGGAGCTTCTCGCCAATGGCGGCGACGCGACGCGCATCGCGAGCGTCGCAAGCTTCTTCGTGAGCCGCGTCGACACCGCGATCGATACGATATTGGAAGAGAGATTGCGGCAGGCGGGAGCCGGGCGCGCGGCTTTGCAGGAGCTGCTCGGCAAGGCGGCGATCGCCAACGCCAAGCTCGCCTATCAGCGGTACAAGGAAATATTTTCGGGCGAACGCTGGGAGAGGCTGGCGCAGGCCGGCGCGCGCACGCAGCGCTTGCTCTGGGCGAGCACGGGAACGAAAAACCCGCGCTACAGCGACGTTCGCTACATCGAGGAGCTGATCGGCCCGGACACGGTCAATACGATCCCGCCCGCGACGATGGACGCCTTCCGCCAACATGGACGCCCGCGCGCGAGCCTCGAAGAAGGGCTCGACGAGGCGCGGCGCGTGATCGCCGCGCTCGATGGCGTCGGCGTGTCGCTGGACAAGATCACCGATAAGCTCACCGCCGACGGCGTGCGGCTCTTTTCCGACGCCGCCGACCGGCTGTTCGGCGCCATCGCCCGCAAGCGCGCGGCGATCGTCGCGGGGGGATTAGACCGCCAGCGCGCGAC